>NZ_RAWG01000010.1 GCF_003611735.1 Corallococcus sicarius
CCAGCGGGTAGCTGGCATCCAGCGGGACGTACACGCCTCCCGCCTTCAGGATGCCCAGCACGCTCACCACCAACTCCAGCGAGCGCTCCACGCACAGGCCCACGCGCACCTCGGGCCCCACGCCCATGGCCCTCAGGTGATGCGCGAGTTGGTTGGCCCGCTGGTTCAACTGCGCGTACGTCAGTCGCTGGCCCTCGTACTCCACCGCCACCGCATGCGGTGTCTTCAGCACCTGGGCTTCAAACAGCTCCGGCAGCGACTTCTCGCGCGGGTACTCCACCGCCGTGCCGCTCCACTCCTTCACCAACCGCTGCTGCTCCTCCGGGCCCATCAGCGGCAGCTCCCACAACCGCTGCTCCGGACTCGCAACCGCCGCCTCCAGCAGCACGCGCAGGTGTCCCAACAGCCGATGCATCGTCTCCGCATCAAACAAGTCGCTGTTGTAGTTCACCGCCGCCACCACTCCGTGCGGCACTTCCTCCACCACCAGTGACAGGTCGTACTTCGACGTCTTTCCTTCCGACTCCATCCCGGAGAGCGTCAGCCCCTGCGCCAGCTTCACCTCTGTCACTGGCGTGTTCTGCAGCGTCAACGTCACCTGGAACAGCGGGCTCCGGCTCAGGTCACGCTCCGGTCGCAGCTCCTCCACCAGCTTCTCGAACGGCACCTCCTGGTGGGCGTATGCCCCCAGCGTCACTTCCCTCACCTGTGCCAACAGCTGACGGAAGCTCTGCTCCAGCGTCAGCTTCGCCCTCAGCACCAGCATGTTGGCGAAGAAGCCAATCAGCCCCTCCGTCTCCGCCTGCGTGCGCCCCGCGATGGGCGAACCCACGCTCACGTCTTCCTGCCCCGAGTAACGCGACAACACCGTCTGGAACGCCGCCAGCAACACCATGAACGGTGTTGCACCCTCGCGCTGTGCCAGGGCCTTCGCGCGATCCCACAGGGACTTGGGCCACTGGTGCTCGAAGTGACCGCCTCGGAAGGTCTGCACCGCGGGACGGGGCCGGTCGGTGGGCAGCTCCAGCGCTCGCGACGCGCCTTCGAGCTGCCGCTTCCAGTAGTTGACCTGCGCCTCCAGGACGTCGCCCTTCAGCCACTCGCGCTGCCACACCGCGTAGTCCGGGTACTGCACCGCCAGCTTGGGGAGCGGTGACGCATGCCCCTGCGAGAAGGCCTCGTACAGCCCTGCCACCTCGCGGACGAGCACGTTCATCGACCAGCCGTCCGACACGATGTGGTGCATCACCAGCACCAACACGTGCTCCTGCTCGGACACCTTCAGAAGGGTCACCCGCAGCAGCGGGCCCCTCTCCAGATCGAACGGCTGGTTCGACTCCTGCTCCGCCTGGCGAGTGGCCTCCACCGCACGGGTTTCTTCCGGCGAGGACTCCAGCTCCACGATCCGGAAGGCCAGCACCGGCTCCTCCGAGATGATCTGGACGGGCCTTCCGTCACGGGTGCTGAACGTCGTCCGCAGCGACTCGTGGCGGCGCACGAGTTCATCGAAGCTCCGATGGAGCACTCCTGTATCCAGGAGGCCCTCCACCCGAACGACCGCGGGCACATTGTAGAAGGCACTGCCTGGCTGCATCTGGTCCAGGAACCACAGCCGCTGCTGCGCGAACGACAGTGGCAATGCCGCCCCAGCGTCCGTGCGCGGCTTCAGCGGCGGGATCGTGAGCGACTGGCCAGCGCGAGCTGACTGTTCAATCCGCTCGGAGAGGGCCGCCACCGTCGGCGTCTCGAACAGCTCCCGCAGGGGCAGCTCGATGCCGAAGGCGCCGCGGATCCGCGACACCACCTGTGTCGCCAGCAACGAGTGCCCGCCCAGCTCGAAGAAGTGGTCCTTCGAGCCGATGCGCTCGACACCCAGCACTTGTGAGTAGAGACCCGCCAGCAGCTCCTCGGTGGGTGTGCGGGGTGCCTCGTACTCGGAGCCGGCCGTGCGAAGCCCAGCCTCCGGCGCGGGCAGGGCCTTGCGGTCCACCTTGCCATTGGGCGTCAGGGGGAGCGCGTCCAGGACCACATAGACCGAGGGCACCATGTACTCCGGCAACCGCTGCTTCAGGTGACTCCGAAGCTCGCTGGCTTCCAGCGCCGCTCCATCACGGGCCGTCACGTAGGCCACCAGTCGCTTGCCTTCCGCGCCGTCCTCTCTCGCCACCACCACCGCTTCGCTGACAGCGGCGTACGCCGCCAGTGCGGCCTCCACTTCGCCCAGCTCGATGCGGTAGCCCCGCACCTTCACCTGCGCGTCACGCCGTCCGAAGAACTCCAGCCGCCCGTCCTCCTGCCACCGCACCACATCTCCTGTGCGGTACAGCCGGTTGCCATGGCCAAAGGGGTTGGGGACGAAGCGCTCCGCCGTCAGCTCCGGCCGGCCGACGTACCCCATGGCCAGTCCTTCGCCACCCACGTACAGCTCGCCCGGCACGCCCGCCGGCACCGGATGCATTGCCCCGTCCAGCACGTACGTCGTGGTGTTCCGGATGGGCCGCCCGATGGAGACCGACGTGCCGACGTCCTCAGGCCGCTCCATCCGGTAGGTGCTGGAGAACGTCGTGTTCTCCGTCGGGCCGTACCCGTTGATGAGCACGCCTCCGGACGCAAGCCGCTCCTTCACGCGGCCCACCGGCAGCACGTCGCCACCGGCCAGGACCTGCTTCACCTTCACCAGGGCTTGCGGCTGACGCGCCTGCATCTGCTCGAAGAGTGCGGCCGTCAGCCACAGCGAGGTGATGCCGGACGCCTCCAGCGTGCGGCCCAGCTCCTCCAGCGACGGCGTTCCCGCCGGGTAGACCACCAGCTTCGCGCCGTGCAGCAGTGCTCCCCAGACCTCCAGCGTCGAGGCGTCGAAGGAGATGGGGGCCAGTTGCAGCCACACTTCTTCCGGCCCGAAGTGCGCGAAGTCCGTCCCCAGCACCAGCCGCGACACGGCCCGGTGCGGTACGCCCACGCCCTTGGGCTGGCCCGTACTGCCCGACGTGAACATCACGTATGCCAGATGGCCACCGCCGACACTCGCGCTCGGGTTGCTCTCAGGCTGACGCGCGATGACCGAGTCCCACTCGGTGTCCACGCACACCACCGGCTCACTCTCGGTGAGGCCCATGGACTGAAGCAGCTTCCGCTGGCCGACCAGCAGTGACACCCCGGCCTCGCGCTTCATCCACGACAGGCGCTCCAGGGGGTAGCTGGCATCCAGCGGGACGTACACGCCTCCCGCCTTCAAGATGCCCAACACGCTCACCACCAACTCCAGCGAGCGCTCCACGCACAGGCCCACCCGTACTTCGGGCCGTACGCCCATGCTCTTCAGGTGGTGCGCCAGTTGGTTGGCCCGCCCGTTCAACGCCGCGTAGGTCAGCTGCTGGCCTTCGTACTCCACGGCCACGGCTTCCGGCGTCTTCAACACCTGGGCTTCGAACAGCTCCGGCAGCGACTTCTCGCGCGGGTACTCCGCCGTCGTTCCGCTCCACTCGCGCACCAACCGCTGCTGCTCTTCCGGCCCCATCAGCGGCAACTCCCACAGCCGCTTCTCTGGCGCCCTCACCGCCTCTTCGAGCAACACGCGCAGGTGCCCCAAGAGCCGCTCCACCGTGCAGCCCTCGAACAAGTCGCTGTTGAACTCCAGCGCGCCCGCGAGGCCTCCGTCGCTCGACTCACCCAGGCCGAGCGTCAGGTCGAACTTCGCCGTCTTCCCCGAGGACTCCGCCGCCTCAAGCTTCAGCCCCGACAGGCTCACCGCACCGCCCGGCGCGTTCTGCAGCACGAACATCACCTGGAAGAGCGGACCCCGGCTCAAGTCACGCTCCGGATGCAGCTCCTCCACCAGCTTCTCGAACGGCACTTCCTGGTGCGCGTACGCCCCCAGCGTCACGTCCCGCACCTGCGCCAGCAGCTGACGGAAGCTCTGCTCCGGCGCCAGCTTCGCCCTCAACACCAGCGTGTTGACGAAGAAGCCAATCAGCCCCTCCGTCTCCCCTCTCGTCCGGTTCGCGATCGCCGAGCCCACGCACACGTCGTCCTGCCCCGCGTACCTGCCCAGCACCGTCTGGAACGCCGCCAGCAACACCATGAAGGGCGTTGCATTCTCCCGCTGCGCCAGTCCCTTCACCGACTCCCAGAGCCCCTTCGGCCACTGCAACAGCCTCGTGTCTCCCCGGAACGTCTGCACTGCCGGGCGCGGCTTGTCCGTCGGCAGTTCCAGCGCTCTTGGCGCTCCGTCCAGCTGCGTCTTCCAGTATCCCAGCTGTTCTTCCAGGACCTCGCCCTTCAGCCATCCGCGCTGCCACACGGCGTAGTCCGCGTACTGCACGGGGAGCTCCGCCAGCGGCGAGACACGGCCCTGCGCGTACGCCTCGTACAGCGCCACGACCTCCCTCACCAACACGCCCATCGACCAGCCGTCCGACACGATGTGGTGCATCACCAGCACCAGCACGTGCTCGTCCTCCGCCAGCTTCAGCAGCGTTGCCCTCAGCAGCGGTCCCTGCTCCAGGTTGAACGGACGCTGGAGTTCCTCTTCGATCCAATGCTGCGCCGTGGCTTCACGCTCCGCCGCCAGCGCGGTGACATCCAGCTGGCGGAAGGACTGGACCGGCTCCTCCGCGATGACCTGCACCGGATCGCCACCTTCCGCGCGGAACGTCGTGCGCAGCGATTCGTGCCGGCGCACCAGCTCGCGGAAGCTGGTCTCCAGGGCCGTGGCATCCAGGTGCCCCGTGAGCTTCACGACCGAGGGCACGTTGTAGAAGGGACTGCCCGGCTCCAACTGATCGAGGAACCACAGTCGCTGCTGCGCGAACGACAGCGGCAGTGGCTTGTCCCGAGGCGCCCGCTTCAGTGGCGGTGCTCGGACCGCGGACTCTTCCTTCCCGAAGCCCTCTTCGATCCGAAGGGCAAGCTTCTCCACCGTGGAGGCTTCGAAGACGTCGCGAAGGGGTAGCTCCACCCGCAGCTCTTCCCTCACCCTCGACACCAACTGCGTGGCCAGCAGCGAGTGGCCCCCCAGTTCGAAGAAGTCTCCGTCCAGGCCTACCTGGGGGGCGTTCAGCACCTCGGCGAAGATGGCCGCCAGCTTCTGCTCGATGGCCGTGCGTGGGGCTGCGAAGTGCTCGGGCTGCGGGCTTCGTGCCTCCGGTGCGGGCAGCGCCTTGCGGTCCACCTTGCCGTTGGGCGTCAGGGGCAGTGCGCCCAGCACCACGTACGCCTGCGGCACCATGTACTCCGGAAGCCGCTGCTTCACGTGGCTCCGAAGTTCGCTGGCCTCCAGCGCCGCACCTTCCTGCGCCGTGACGTAGGCCACCAGTCGCTTGCCTTCGGCTCCGTCTTCCCGGACCACGACGACCGCTTCATGGACTCCCGCGTACTGGGCCAGCGCCGCTTCCACCTCGCCCAGCTCGATGCGGTAGCCCCGCACCTTGACCTGCGTGTCCTTGCGGCCCAGGAACTCCAGCGTGCCGTGACTCAGCCACCGTACCTTGTCGCCTGTGCGGTAGAGCCGCGCTCCGTCTCCGAAGGGGTTGGGGACGAAGCGCTCCGCCGTCAGCTCCGGCCGGTTCACATACCCGACGGCCAGACCTTCGCCGCCCACGTACAGCTCGCCCGGCACGCTCACCGGCACCGGCTGCATCGCACGGTCCAGCACGTACGCCGTCGTGTTCCGGATCGGCCGCCCGATGGACACCGACGTGCCCACCTCTTCGGGCCGCTCCATCCGGTACGTGCTGGAGAACGTCGTGTTCTCCGTCGGGCCGTACCCGTTGATGAGCACGCCTCCGGAGGCAAGCCGCTCCTTCACGCGGCCCACGGGCAGTACGTCGCCACCGGCCAACACCTGGCGCACTCCTGCCAGCGCTCGCGGCTGACGTGCTTGCATCTGCTCGAAGAGTGCGGCCGTCAGCCACAGCGAACTGATACCCGACGCCTCCAGCGTGCGGCCCAGTTCCTCCAGCGACGGCGTACCCGCCGGGTACACCACCAGCTTCGCCCCGTGCAGCAGGCTGCCCCACACTTCCAGCGTGGAGGCGTCGAAGGAGATGGGCGCCAGTTGCAGCCACACCTCTTCCGGCCCGAAGTGCGCGAAGTCCGTCCCCAGCACCAGCCGCGACACGGCTCGATGCGGAACACCCACGCCCTTCGGCTGGCCCGTGCTTCCTGACGTGAACATCACGTACGCCAGATGGCCGCCACCGACACTCGGGCTCGGGTTGCTCTGGGGCTGGCGCGCGATGGACGCCCACTCGGTGTCCACGCACACCACCAACTCACCACCCGAAGCGACTTCGTCCGCCAGCCTCTCCTGGGCGACGAGCAGCGCCACCCCGGCCTCACGCTTCATCCACGACAGTCGCTCCAGGGGGTAGCTCGCATCCAGCGGGACGTACACGCCTCCCGCCTTCAGGATGCCCAGCACGCTCACCACCAGTTCCAGCGAGCGCTCCACGCACAGCCCCACCCGTACTTCAGGCCCCACGCCCATGGCCCTCAGGTGATGCGCGAGTTGGTTGGCCCGTTGGTTCAGCTCCCCATACGTCAGTCGCTGACCCTCGTACTCCACCGCCACCGCATGCGGTGTCTTCAGCACCTGGGCTTCAAACAGCTCCGGCAACGACGTCTCGCGCGGGTACTCCACCGCCGTGCCGCTCCACTCCTTCACCAATTGCTGCTGCTCCTCCGGGCCCATCAGCGGCAGCTCCCACAACCGCTGCTCCGGCCTCGCAACCGCCGCCTCCAACAGCACCCTCAAGTGCCCGAGCATCCGGTCCATCGTCCCGGCCTCGAACAGGTCGCTGTTGTAGTTCACCGCCGCCACCACTCCGTGCGGCACCTCCTCCACCACCAGCGACAGGTCGAACTTCGCCGTCTTCCCCTCCGACTCCATCCCGGAGAGCGTCAGCCCCTGCGCGAGCTTCACCTCCGTCACCGGCGTGTTCTGCAGCGTCAACGTCACCTGGAACAACGGACTGCGGCTCAGGTCACGCTCCGGCCGCAGCTCCTCCACCAGCTTCTCGAAGGGCACTTCCTGGTGCGCGTACGCCCCCAGCGTCACCTCGCGCGTCTGCGCCAGCAGCTCGCGGAAGCTCTGCTCCGGCGTCAGCTTCGCGCGCAGCACCAGCATGTTGGCGAAGAAGCCAATCAGCCCCTCCGTCTCCGCCTGCGTGCGCCCCGCGATGGGCGAACCCACGCAGACGTCGTCCTGCCCCGAGTAGCGCGACAGCACCGTCTGGAACGCCGCCAGCAGCACCATGAACGGCGTCGCACGCTCGCGCCGGCCGAGCACCTCCATGTCGCGCCACAGCGACCTGGGCCACAGCACGTGCCGCAGCTCACCGCGATACGTCTGCACCGCCGGGCGCGGCTTGTCCGTGGGCAGCTCCAGCGCGGCCGGGGCTCCCTCCAGCCGCTGCTTCCAGTAGTCGAGCTGCGCCTCCAGGACGTCGCCCTTCAACCACTCGCGCTGCCACACCGCGTAGTCCGGGTACTGCACCGCCAGCTCCGGCAACTGCGCCGCGCGTCCCAACGAGAACGCCTCGTAGAGCGCGGCCACCTCGCGAACGAGGACGTTCATCGACCAGCCGTCCGACACGATGTGGTGCATCATCAGCACCAGCACGTGCTCCTGATCCCCGAGCCTCAGCAGGGAGGTCCGCAGCAGCGGTCCCTGCTCCAGGTCGAACGGCCGGAGCGCCTCCGCCTCCGCGCGGCGCTGGGCCTCCTGCGCTCGCTCGGCCGCAGGCAGTCCACCCAGGTCCACGACCTCCAGCGCCACCCGGGCCGTTGGCGAGATGACCTGCACGGGCAGACCACCCTCGGCGCGGAACGTCGTCCGCAGCGATTCGTGACGGCGGACGAGCGCGTCGAAGCCGCGCTCCAGGGCGGCCACATCCAGCGGCCCCGTGAGCTTCACCACCGCTGGCACGTTGTAGAACGCACTGCCGGACGCGAGCTGCTCCAGGAACCACAGTCGCTGCTGCGCGAACGACAGTGGCAGGACATCCTTCCGCTCCGCCCTCGGCCTCAGCGGAGGGGCCATGAAGCCCGCGCCGGACCGCACTGAGCGGTCCACCCGCTCGGCGAGCACCGCCACCGTGGGCGCTTCGAAGAGGTCCCGGAGTGGCAACTCGATGCCGAAGGCGCCGCGGATCCGCGAGATGGCCTGCGTCGCCAGCAGCGAGTGCCCGCCCAACTCGAAGAAGCCGCTGTGGATGCCCACCCGCTCCAGGCCCAGGACCTCGGCGAAGAGGCCCGCCAGGACCTCCTCGGTGGCCGTGCGCGGTGCGACGAACGTCTCTGGCTCCGCCGCCTGGAAGTCCGGTGCCGGCAGCGCTCCACGGTCCACCTTGCCGTTGGGCGTCAGGGGCAGCGCCTCCAGCACCACGAAGGCCTGCGGCACCATGTAGTCGGGCAGCGTCCGGCCCAGGAAGTCGCGGAGGGCTTCGGCCTCCAGGGACTGGCCCGGCTTCGGCACGGCGTACGCCACCAGTCGCTTGCCCCCCGTCACCGCGTCGCGAGCCAGCACCACCGCTTCGCGCACCTCGGAGTGCCGCTCCAGCGCGGCCTCCACCTCTCCCGGCTCCACGCGGTAGCCACGGACCTTGAGCTGGTGGTCCACGCGACCGAGGAACTCCACCTGTCCCTCCGCCAGCAGACGGGCCCGGTCTCCCGTGCGGTACATCCGCGCCCCCGGCACGTCCGAGTACGCGTCCGGCACGAAGCGCTCGGCCGTCAGGTCCGGACGGCCCAGGTAGCCGCGGCCCACCGCGCTCCCGCCGATGCACAGCTCTCCCGGGATGCCCGCGGGCACCGGGCGCAGGTGTGCATCCAGGACGTAGATGCGCGCATTGGGAATGGGCCGGCCGAGCGGCACGGACGCGGACACGCGGTCCTCCGCACCACGACCCACGCGCTGCGTGAGCACGCCCACCGTCGTCTCGGTGGGCCCGTAGTGGTTGAACACCACCAGCTCCGGCGACAGCGCGTGCACGCGGTCCATCAGCGCCCAATCGGAGACGTCACCGCCCAGCACCAGGCGCTGGCGTGGCAACACCCGCTGGGGGTTCCCGGACGCCAGGAGCGCCTGCAGGTGCGCGGGGACGATCTTCAGGCAGTCCACCGCCTCGCGTTCGAAGAGCGCGGCCAGCTCCGCCGGATCCGACGCGCGCTCGCGCGACACGAGGTGCAGCGCGCCGCCACGGCAGAGCGTCGGGAAGACGGCCGTATGGCCCAGGTCCGCCGCCAGCGTGGACACGGAGGCGAAGGAGGCGCCTTCCGGAAGCTCCAGCCGGCGCGACACGCCTTCCACGTAGTTGACGATCTGCCGGTGCTCGATGGCCACGCCCTTCGGCCGGCCCGTGGAGCCGGAGGTGAAGATGACGTAGGCGAGGTTCTCCGGCGCCGCCGTGGGCACCGGGTTGCCCTCACTCCGCTCCGAAAGCAGACCCGCGTCCGAGTCCAGGCGGATCACCGCACCGCCGTCCCAGTCCAGGCCGTCCGCCAGCGCCGAGTGCGTGACGAGCGCATGCACTCCTGCATCCGAGAGGACACCCCGGAGGCGCTCGGCGGGGAACGCAAGGTCCAGCGGCACGTAGGCGCCGCCCGACTTGAGGATGCCCCACAGGCCCACCAGGGCGCTGGCGGAGCGGTCCAGGTACAGGCCCACCGCGACGTCCGGGCCCACGCCCAGCGAGCGCAGGTGGTGCGCCAGTTGGTTGGCCCGCCGGTTCAGCTCGCGGTACGTCAGGCGCGAGTCCTCGGCCACGACGGCGAGCGCGTCGGGCGTCCGTTCCACCTGCGCCTCGAAGAGGGCCTGGAGGGTGACGGGCGCGAAGCCGGTGCGGGTGTCGTTCCACTCCACGAGCACGCGGCGCTGCTCCGCCGCTCCCAGCAGCGGCAGCTCCGCCAGACGCGTGTCCGGAGTCCGCACGGCGGCTTCCAGCAGCACGCGCAGGTGGCCGGTCAGCCGGTCCATCGTCCCGGGCTCGAAGAGGTCGCGGTTGTACACGACACTGACCGAGAGCCCCTGCGGCGTCTCGGTCAGCTCCAGCGTCAGGTCGAACTTCGACGTCCCGGCGTCACCGTCCATCCCCGCCAGGGTGAGGCCCGGCAGGCGCAGCTCCACCGTGGGCGTGTTCTGCAGGATGAACATCACCTGGAAGAGCGGGCCGCGGCTCAGGTCGCGCTCGGGCTTGAGCTCCTCCACCAACCGCTCGAAGGGGGTGTCCTGATGCGCATACGCGCCGAGCGTCGTCTCACGCACCTGCGCCAGCAGCTCACGGAACGTCGGGGTGCCGCCGAGCCGGGCCCGCAGCACCAGCGTGTTCACGAAGAAGCCGATGAGCCCCTCCGTCTCGGCCCGGGTGCGGTTGGCGATGGGCGAACCCACGCTCACGTCGTCCTGTCCCGAGTAGCGCGACAGCACCGTCTGGAACGCCGCCAGCAGCACCATGAAGGGCGTCGCGCCCTCCCGGTGTGCGAGCGCCTTCACCGAGTCCCACAGCTCACGAGGCCATTGGACGTCACGGCTGTCGCCCCGGAACAGCTGCACCGCGGGGCGCGGCTTGTCCGTGGGCAGTTCCAGGGCGCGAGGAGCCCCCTGGAGCTGTTGCTTCCACCACGCGAGCTGGGCGTCCAGGACTTCGCCCTTCAGCCACTCGCGCTGCCAGACCGCGTAGTCCGCGTACTGGAGGGGAAGCTCGGGCAGCGGCGACGGCCGGCCCTGTGAGCAGGCCTCGTACAATGCGGCCGTCTCGCGGATGAGGACGCCCATCGACCAGCCGTCCGAGACGATGTGGTGCATCACCAGCACCAGCACGTGCTCCTGCTCGGACAGCTTCACCAGCACCGTGCGCAACAGGGGCCCCTGCTCCAGCTTGAACGGGAGCGAGGCCTCCTGGCCCGACAGCCGCTGTGCCTCTGTCGTGCGCTCCACCTCCGGCAGGTCGCTCAGGTCCACGACACGCAGTCGCACGGGCGACTCCGGCGCGATGACCTGCACGGGCGTGCCGCCCTCGGCATGGAAGGTCGTGCGCAGGGATTCGTGCCGACGCACCAGCGCGTCGAAGGCCTGCTCCAACGCGGCGACCCGCACCGTCCCCGTCAACTTCACCGCCACCGGGATGTTGTAGGACGGGCTCCCCGGCTCCAGCTGATCCAGGAACCAGAGGCGCTGCTGTGCGAACGACAGCGGCAGCGCACCCGTTCGTGGCACCCGCGTCAGCGGTGGCGCGTGGAGGTTCGGCGCGTGGGTGAGTCCGCCTTCCAGGCGCTGTGCCAGCTTCTCCACCGTGGACGCTTCGAAGACGTCCCTCAGGGGCAGCTCCACGTGGAAGGCCTCGCGCACGCGAGACACAAGCTGCGTCGCCAGCAGCGAGTGGCCGCCCAGTTCGAAGAAGTCTCCGTCCAGGCCGACCCGTTCGACGTTCAGCACCTCCGCGAAGATGGATGCCAGCTTCTGCTCGGTGACCGTGCGCGGTGCCACGAACCGGGCGACTGCGGTGCCCTCCGCGTCCGGGGTGGGCAGGGCCTTGCGGTCCACCTTGCCATTGGGCGTCAGCGGCAGTGCGTCCAGCACCACGTACGCCTGCGGCACCATGTACTCCGGCAACCGCTGCTTCAGGTGGCTTCGAAGCTCGCTGGATTCCAGCAATGCTCCGTCCCGCGCCGTCACGTAGGCCACCAGTCGCTTGCCTTCCGTGCCCTCCTCCCGCGCCACCACCACCGCCTCGCCAACCCCGGCGTGCAGGGTCAGTGCGGCTTCCACTTCGCCCAGCTCGATGCGGTAGCCCCGCACCTTCACCTGTCCGTCACGCCGCCCGAAGAACTCCAGTCGCCCGTCCGCCAACCACCGGACCGTGTCGCCCGTGCGGTACAGCCG
Organism: Corallococcus sicarius; assembly: GCF_003611735.1. GTDB lineage: Bacteria > Myxococcota > Myxococcia > Myxococcales > Myxococcaceae > Corallococcus > Corallococcus sicarius. Next base: position 11,882 of record NZ_RAWG01000010.1, read on the forward strand.
GGTGCCGTCTCCGAAGGGATTGGGGACGAAGCGCTCGGCCGTCAGCTCCGGCCGGTTCACATACCCGACAGCCAGTCCTTCGCCGCCGACGTACAGCTCGCCCGGCACGCCCGCCGGCACCGGATGCATCGCCCCGTCCAGCACGTACGCTGTCGTGTTCCGGATGGGCTGGCCGATGGACACCGACGTGCCCACCTCCTCCGGCTTCTCCATCCGGTAGGTGCTGGAGAACGTCGTGTTCTCCGTCGGGCCGTACCCGTTGATGAGCATGCCGCCGGAGGCAAGCCGCTCCTTCACGCGGCCCACCGGCAGCACGTCTCCACCGGCCAACACCTGGCGCACTCCTGCCAGGGCTTGCGGTTGCCTCGCCTGCATCTGCTCGAAGAGTGCCGCCGTGAGCCACAGCGACGTGATGCCCGACGCCTCCAGCGTGCGGCCCAGCTCCTCCAGCGACGGCGTGCCCGCCGGGTACACCACCAGCTTCGCGCCGTGCAGCAGTGCGCCCCAGACCTCCAGCGTCGAAGCATCGAAGGAGATGGGCGCCAGTTGCAGCCACACCTCTTCCGGCCCGAAGTGCGCGAAGTCCGTCCCCAGCACCAGCCGCGACACGGCTCGATGCGGAACACCCACGCCCTTCGGCTGGCCCGTGCTTCCTGACGTGAACATCACGTACGCCAGATGGCCGCCACCGACACTCGGGCTCGGGTTGCTCTGGGGCTGGCGCGCGATGGACGCCCATTCGGTGTCCACGCACACCACCAGCTCACCGCCCGAAGCGACTTCGTCCGCCAGCTTCTCCTGGGCGACGAGCAGCGCCACCCCGGCCTCGCGCTTCATCCACGACAGCCGCTCCAGCGGGTAGCTGGCATCCAGCGGGACGTACACGCCTCCCGCCTTCAGGATGCCCAGCACGCTCACCACCAACTCCAGCGAGCGCTCCACGCACAGGCCCACGCGCACCTCGGGCCCCACGCCCATCGCCTTCAGGTGGTGCGCGAGTTGGTTGGCCCGTTGGTTCAACGCCGCGTACGTCAGCCGCTGACCCTCGTACTCCACCGCCACGGCTTCCGGCGTGCGCTGCGCCTGTGCCTCGAAGAGGGCGTGCAGGCTGGCGTCACGCGGGTACTCCACCGCCGTGCCGCTCCACTCCTTCACCAACCGCTGCTGCTCCTCCGGGCCCATCAGCGGCAGCTCCCACAGTCGCTGCTCCGGCCGAGCGACCGCCGACTCCAGCAGCACGCGCAGGTGCCCCACGAGCCGCTGCATCGTCTCCGCTTCGTACAGGTCGCTGTTGTAGTTCACCGCCACGGCGAGTCCGTGCGGCGTCTCTTCGACCAGCAGCGACAGGTCGAACTTCGACGTCTTCTCCTGGGCATCGACGCCCGTCAGCGTCAGCTCCCGCAGCCGGGCCTCGGATACTGGGGTGTTCTGCAGCGTCAACGTGACCTGGAAGAGCGGACTGCGGCTCAGGTCGCGCTCGGGGTGCAGCTCCTCCACCAGCTTCTCGAACGGCACGTCCTGGTGCGCGTACGCCCCCAGCGTCACCTCACGCACCTGCGCGAGCAGCTCACGGAAGCGCTGCCCGGGTGACAGCTTCGTCCTCAGCACCAGCGTGTTGACGAAGAAGCCGATCAGCCCCTCCGTCTCCTCGCGCGTACGGCCCGCGATGGGCGAACCCACGCTCACGTCGTCCTGTCCCGAGTAGCGCGACAGCACCGTCTGGAACGCCGCCAGCAACACCATGAACGGCGTCGCGCCCTCCTTCTGCCCGAGCGCCTTCACCGCGGCCCACAGCTCCACCGGCCACATCGCATCCAGCAGCCCGCCGCGGAACGTCTGCATCGCCGGACGCGGCTTGTCCGTGGCCAGCTCCAGCGCTCGCGGCGCCCCCGCCAGTTGCTTGCGCCAGTACGCGAGCTGCGTCTCCAGCACCTCGCCCTTCAGCCATGCGTGCTGCCAGACCGCATAGTCGCCGTACTGGAGCGGCAGCTCCGGCAGCGGTGAACGCTGGCCCTGGGACAACGCCTCGTAGAGCGCCACCACCTCGCGCACGAGGATGCCCATGGACCACTCGTCCGACACGATGTGGTGCATCACCAGCACCAGCACATGCTCCGTCTCGCGCAGGCGCAGGAGCGTGGCTCGCAGCAACGGGCCCTTCTTCAGGTCAAAGGGCCGCTGGGCCTCCTCCTCGGCCCACCGCTTCGCCTCCGCGTCGCGGTCCGCTTCCAACACCTCTTCCAACGACACGACCGCGAACGCGAGCACCGGCTCCGGCGAGATGACCTGCACGGGCGTGCCGCCCTCGGCGCGGAACGTCGTGCGCAGCGACTCGTGCCGACGCACCAGCTCCTCGAAGCTCCACTCCAGCGCGCTCGCATCCAGCGGCCCGGTGAGCTTCACCACCGCGGGCACGTTGTAGAAGGCGCTCCCCGGCTGGAGCTGATCCAGGAACCACAGTCGCTGCTGCGCGAACGACAGCGGCAGCTCACGAGTCCCTGGCATCACCTGGAGCCGGGGCATCGGCAGCGCGGGCCCGCGCCGCTGGGCCTGGTCCACCCGCCGTGCCAGCTCGGCCACCGCGGGGGCCTCGAACAGCTCGCGCAGCGCGAGCTCCACGCGGAAGGTCGACCGCACCCTCGACACGAGCTGCGTGGCCAGCAGCGAGTGCCCGCCCAGCTCGAAGAAGCCGTCGTGCACCCCGACGCGCTCCACGTTCAGCAACCGGCTGAAGAACCCGCACAGCAACTCTTCCGTGGGGGTGCGCGGCGCGACGTATTCGCGCTCGGTGACGTCCACGTCCGGCGCGGGCAGGGCCTTGCGGTCCACCTTGCCGTTCGGCAGCAACGGCAGGGACTCCAGGACCACGAACCGCGAGGGCACCATGGGCGGTGGAAGACGCCGGCCCAGGTGGGCCTTCAGCTCCGTGGCGTCCAGACCGCCGGAGGATTCCGCGAAGACACGGGGCACCACATAGGCCACGAGCCGCGTGTCACCCGGCACGTCCTCACGCGCGACCACCACCGCGAGGTGCACGGCCGGGTGCTCCGCCAGCACCGCCTCCACCTCGCCCGGCTCGACGCGGTAGCCGCGCACCTTCACCTGCGCGTCCACCCGGCCCAGGAACTCCAGCGAGCCCCCCGTGAGCCAGCGCACCCGATCCCCCGTGCGGTACAGCCGTGCGCCCGGCTCGCCACCCAGCGTGTCCGGCCCGAAGCGCTCCGCCGTCAGGTCCGGCCGGCCCACATAGCCGCGCGCCAGGCCATCGCCGCCGATGAACAGCTCTCCAGGGACTCCCTCGGGGACCGGCTGCCCCCGGGTGTCCAGCACGTACGCCCTCGTGTTCCCGATGGGACGACCGATGGGCACGGTGGGGCCCTCGCCCGGATCGCCTCCGAGCCATGCCGTCGCATCGACGGTCGTCTCGGTGGGCCCATAGGCATTGACGAGGAGCGTGGACGGCAGCCGCGTCTGCATCTTGCGGACGAACTCCACCGGGAGCGCCTCGCCACCGGACAACAGCACGCGCAGGCCCGCCGCGCGCTCCACGCGCTCATCCTGCAGCAGGACGCGGAGCTGCGATGGCACGAGCTGGAGCACCGTCACCCGCTGGCGCTCCAGCGAGGCCAGCAGCGCGTCCGTGTCCCCTTCCGCGTCAGCCGGCGCGAGCACCAGTCGGGCACCCGATACCAACGTGGCCAGCACCTCCGGCACCGAGGCATCGAAGCCGAGCGAGGCCTTCTGCAGCACCCGGTCCCCTCCTCCCAGCGCCAGCGCGGAGCTGAACCACGCCGTGTGCCGTGCGAGCGCACGGTGGGAGACGACCACGCCCTTGGGGCGGCCGGTGGAGCCGGAGGTGAAGAGGACATAGGCGGCGTTGTCCGCCACCACGCCTGAGTCCCACGTCCCGGTGGACTCCGTCCCCAGGTCGTCCTCGAGCAACACCACGGGCGTCGCGCTCACGGGCAGCACGTCCCGCAGGGCGCGCTGGGTGAGCAGCACCGCGGGCCGCGCATCCTCCAGCATCAGGGCCAGGCGTTCGCGCGGAGCGTCCGGCTCCAGCGGCACCCATGCGCCCCCTGCCTCCAGGATGGCCAGGAGCCCCATCACCATGTCGGGCGAGCGGCGGGCGCACAGGCCCACGCGCACCTCGGGCCCTACGCCGAGCCTGCGCAGGTGCCCGGCCAGCGAGCGCGTCCGCGCCAACAGCTCCGCATAGGAGAGCTCCCCTCCCTCCCAGGAGAGCGCGACGGCTTCAGGCTTGCTTGCCGCGAGCGCCGCCCACTGCACGTGTACGGGCGTGTCGCGGGGGTACTCCACCGCCGTGTCGTTCCACTCGACGAGCAGCCGGTGCCGCTCCTCGGACGACAGCAGCGGCAGCGCGGCCAGGCGCTGATCCGGTGCGGACACCGCCGCCTCCAGCAGCGTGAGCCAGTGCGTGGCCAGCCGTTGGATGGTGGAGGAGTCGAAGAGGTCGGAGTTGTATTCGAACACACCGGAGAAGCCGTCCGGCAGGCCCTCCAGCGCCAGCGTGAGGAAGAACTTCGCGGCGCCGAACTCCGTGTCCAACGCGCTCATCACGAGCCCGGACACATCCGCCGTGGGCACGGGCGTGTTCTGCAGCGAGAACATCACCTGGAACAGCGGCGAGTGGCCGAGGCTGCGCTCAGGCTGGAGCTCCTCCACGAGCTGTTCAAAGGGAACGTCCTGATGCGCGTAGGCCCCGAGGGCGGCGTCCTTCACCTCGCCGAGCAGGGTGCGGAACGGCTTCTCCGCGGACGGACGCGCCCGCAGCGCCAGCGTGTTGACGAAGAAGCCGATGAGCCCTTCCGTCTCCGCGCGGTTGCGGCCGGCAACGGGCGTGCCCACCACGAGGTCATCCTGGCCCGAGTAACGGGACAGCAGCGCCTGGAAGCTCGCGAGCAGCACCATGAAGGCCGTGGCGCCTTCCCGCTGTGCCAGGGCCATCACGGCCGACGAGAGGGTCCGGGACAGGCGCACTGGTATGGTGGCGCCGCGGAAGGTCTGCACGGCGGGCAGCGGCCTGTCGGTGGGGATCGCGAGCACGTAGGGCGCGCCCTCGAGTTGCTGGCGCCACCAGTCGAGCTGCCCCCGAAGCGCACCACTCTCCATCCAGGCGCGCTGCCAGACGGCGAAGTCGGCGTACTGCACCTCCAGCTCGGGCAGGGGTGAGGGCCGGTCCTCGCGGAACGCGCTGTAGAGCGCGCCAATCTCCCGGACGATGACGCCCAGGCTCCACCCGTCCGAGACGATGTGGTGCATGTTCGTCAGCAGCACGTGCTCCTGCTCCGTGCGCTTCAGCAGGCGCGTGCGGAGCAGTGGACCGCTGGAGAGGTCGAACGGGCGGAGTGATTCCTCGCGCAGCAGCCGGTGGACCTCCTCCTCGGATTGCTCCGGCGGAAGCGCGGACAGGTCCACCCCGGTCAAGGCGAGCACCGGCTGCTGGGAGATGATCTGCACGGGCGTGCCGCCCTCGGTGCGGAACGTCGTGCGGAGCACCTCGTGACGGCGCACCAGCTCGCGAAGGCCGCGCTCCAGGGCGTCCACGTGCAGCGGGCCCAACAGCCGGATGGCGAGCGGGATGTTGTAGAACGGGCTTCCCGGCTCCAGCTGGTCGAGGAACCACAGGCGCTGCTGCGCGAAGGACAGCGGCAGCGAGCCCAGGCGCGGCACCCGCTTCAGCGGCGGTGCCTGGAGTGCCGAGACACCCGCCTGCTTTTCATCCACCCGCAGGGCCAGCTTCTCCACCGTGGAGGCTTCGAAGATGTCCCGCAGGGGCAGCTCCACGCGGAACGCCTCGCGCACGCGAGACACCACCTGCGTGGCCAGGAGCGAGTGGCCGCCCAGTTCGAAGAAGTCTCCGTCCAGGCCGATGCGCTCGACGTTCAGCACCTCGGCGAAGATGGCCGCCAGCTTCTGCTCGGTGGCCGTGCGCGGTGCGGCGAAGTGCTCGGGCTGCGGGCTTCGCGCCTCCGGTGCGGGCAGCGCCTTGCGGTCCACCTTGCCGTTGGGCGTCAGGGGCAGCGTGGCCAGCACCACGTAGGCCGACGGCACCATGTACTCCGGCAGCCGCTGCTTCACGTGGCTTCGAAGTTCGCTGGCTTCCAGCGCCGCGCCCTCTTGCGCCGTGACGTACGCGACCAGTCGCTTGCCTTCGGTTCCGTCTTCCCGGGCCACGACGACTGCTTCATGGACTCCGGCGTACTGGGCCAGCGCCGCTTCCACTTCGCCCAGTTCGATGCGGTAGCCCCGCACCTTCACCTGTCCGTCACGCCGTCCGAAGAACTCCAGCCGTCCGTCCGCCAACCACCGGACCGTGTCGCCCGTGCGGTACAGCCGGGTGCCGTCTCCGAAGGGATTGGGGACGAAGCGTTCGGCTGTCAGCTCGGGCCGGTTCAGGTACCCGACGGCCAGTCCTTCGCCGCCGACGTACAGCTCACCCGGCACGCCCACCGGCACCGGCTGCATCGCCCCGTCCAGCACGTACCCCGTCGTGTTCCGGATGGGCCGGCCGATGGACACCGACGTGCCCACGTCCTCGGGCCGCTCCATCCGGTAGGTGCTGGTGAAGGTCGCGTTCTCCGTCGGCCCGTACCCGTTGATGAGCACGCCTCCGGAGGCCAGCCGCTCCTTCACGCGACCCACGGGCAGCACGTCGCCACCGGCCAGCACCTGCTTCACCTTCGCCAGGGCTTGCGGCTGACGTGCCTGCATCTGCTCGAAGAGCGCGGCCGTCAGCCACAGCGACGTGATGCCCGACGCCTCCAGCGCGCGGCCCAGTTCCTCCAGCGACGGCGTACCCGCCGGGTACACCACCAGCTTCGCCCCGTGCAGCAGGCTGCCCCACACTTCCAGCGTGGAGGCGTCGAAGGAGATGGGCGCCAGTTGCAGCCACACCTCCTCCGACCCGAAGTGCGCGAAGTCCGTTCCCAGCACCAACCGCGACACGGCCCGGTGCGGTACGCCCACGCCCTTGGGCTGGCCCGTGCTGCCCGACGTGAACATCACGTACGCCAGGTGGCCGCCGCCGACTCGCGCAGCCAGGTTGCTCTCCGGTTGGCGCGCGATGGACGCCCACTCGGCGTCCACGCACACCACCAGCTCACCGCCAGAGGCCACCTCGTCCGCCAACTTCTCCTGGGCGACGAGCAGCGCCACCCCGGCCTCGCGCTTCATCCACGACAGCCGCTCCAGCGGGTAGCTGGCATCCAGCGGGACGTACACGCCTCCCGCCTTCAGGATGCCCAGCACGCTCACCACCAACTCCAGCGAGCGCTCCACGCACAGGCCCACGCGCACCTCGGGACCTACGCCCATCGCCTTCAGGTGGTGCGCGAGCTGATTGGCCCGCCGGTTCAACTGCGCGTACGTCAGTCGCTGCCCCTCGTACTCCACCGCCACGGCTTCCGGCGTCTTCAACACCTGCGCTTCGAACAGCTCCGGTAGCGACGTCTCGCGCGGGTACTCCGTCGCCGTGCCGCTCCATTCCTTCACCAGCCGCTGCTGCTCCTCGGGCCCCATCAGCGGCAGCTCCCACAGCCGCTGCTCCGGCCTCGCGACCGCCGACTCCAACAGCACCCTCAAGTGCCCGAGCATCCGGTCCATCGTCCCGGCCTCGAACAGGTCGCTGTTGTAATTGACCATCGCGACCACGCCGTCCTGCAACTCCTCCACCACCAGCGACAGGTCGAACTTCGACGTCTTCTCCTCCGCCTCCATCCCCTTCAGGGTGATGCCACGCAGCTGGACCTCGGACGCGGGGGTGTTCTGCAGCGTCAGCGTCACCTGGAACAGCGGGCTCCGGCTCAGGTCGCGCTCTGGGTGCAGCTCCTCCACCAGCTTCTCGAACGACACGTCCTGGTGCGCATAGGCGCCCAGCGTCACCTCACGCACCTGAGCCAGCAGCTCGCGGAAGCGCTGCCCGGGTGACAGCTTCGTCCTCAGCACCAGCGTGTTGACGAAGAAGCCGATCAGCCCCTCCGTCTCCGAGTGCGAGCGCCCCGCGAGCGGCGCGCCCACGCTCACATCGTCCTGCCCCGAGTAGCGCGACAGCACGGTCTGGAACGCCGCCAGCAACACCATGAAGGGCGTCGCACCCTCGCGCCGGCCGAGCGCCTCCATGTCGCGCCACAGCGCCTTGGGCCAGCGCACGAGCCGGTTCGCGCCCCGGAACGTCTGCGCCACGGGACGAGGCTTGTCGGTGGGCAGCTCCAGCGCTCGTGGCGCCCCCGACAGTTGCTTGCGCCAGTACGCGAGCTGCGCTTCCAGCACCGGGCCCTTCAGCCACTCGCGCTGCCACATCGCGAAGTCCGGATACTGCACGGGCAGCTCCGGCAACGGCGACGGCTGGCCCTGGGCCAGGGCCTCGTACAGCGCGGACACCTCGCGCACGAGGATGCCCATGGACCAGTAGTCCGACACGATGTGGTGCATCACCAGCACCAGCACATGCTCGTGCTCAGACACCTTCAGCAGGACCGTGCGCAACAGCGGCCCCTGCTCCAGCGAGAACGGGCGGCGCACTTCTTCCTCGGCCCGGAGCTTCACCGTGGCCTCGCGCTCGCTCTCGGGCAGCGTGGACAGGTCCACCACCTCGAGCGGCACCCGGGCCTCGGGGATGATGACCTGCACCGGCGACCCGCCCACGGCGCGGAACGTGGTGCGCAGCGATTCGTGCCGATGCACCAGCGCCTCGAAGGCGCGCTCCAGCGCTCCCACGTCCAGCGCGCCCGTCATCCGCACCGGGGCCCAGAGGTTGTAGGACGTGTTCGTCGGATCGAGCTGCGCGAGGAACCACAAGCGCTGCTGTGCGAAGGACAGCGGAGCCGTGCCGTCTTCGCGCGCCATGCGCTTCAGCGGCGGCGCCGGGATGCCCGCGACAGCCACCGCCCTTGAGATCCGCTCCGCCAGCGCCGCCACCGTGGGCGACTCGAAGACGTCTCGCAGCGGCAGGTCCACCCGGAAGGCCTCACGCACCCGCGCGACCAACTGCATGGCCAGCAGCGAGTGTCCGCCCACCTCGAAGAAGTTGTCGTGCAGCCCCACCGACTCCAGGCGCAGCACCTCCGCCCAGAAGCCCGCCAGCATCTGCTCCGCCGGGGTGCGCGGCGCGACGTGCGCCTGCTTCCGGGGCTCCCGCACCGCCTCCGGCGCGGGCAGCGCCTTGCGGTCCACCTTCCCGTTGGGCAGCAGCGGAAGCCGCTCCAACACCACCACCGCCTGCGGCACCATGAACCGCGGCAGTCGCTGCTCCAGCCCCGCGCGGACGTCGCTGCTCTCCAGCGCCTGCCCCTCGCGGGCCACCACGTAGGCCACCAGCCGCTTGTCGCCCGGTGCGTCCTCGCGCACCACGACGAGCGCCTCGCGCACACCCGGCTGCCCGAGCAGGGCCGACTCCACTTCGCCCGGCTCGATGCGATGGCCCCGCACCTTCACCTGCGTGTCGCCACGGCCCAGGTACTCCAGGACGCCGTCCCGCCTCCAGCGCGCCTGGTCTCCAGTGCGGTACAGCCGCGCGCCCGGCTCGCCATCGAAGGGGCCCGGCACGAAGCGCTCCGCCGTCAGCTCCGGCCGCCCGAGGTATCCACGCGCCACGCCTTCGCCGCCGATGTACAGCTCGCCCACCACGCCCGCGGGAACCAGCTCCCGTTCACCGTCGAGGACATAGATGCGCACGTTCGTCAGCGGCCGACCGATGGCCACCTCACGCCCCGAGTCCTCGGGCCCGGCGGCCAGGTCCACCGACGTGGCCACCGCCGTCACCTCGGTGAGCCCGTAGGTGTTCAGCAGGGGCACCGCGCTGCCCACCCGTCGGCGCCACTGCGCCACCCGCTCGGGCACCGCGCGCTCGCCGCCGATGACCACCCACTTCAAGCCCGCGGGCAGCCGGGCCTTGCCCTCGTCCAGGCTCGCCGTCACCTCGTGCCAGAAGGCCGTGGGCAGGTTGAGCTGGGTGATGCCCGCCGCCTCGCACCGGGCCAGGAAGGCGTCCGGCACGTCCAGCATCTCCGGCGTGCGCAGCACCAGCGTGCCGCCCCGCGTGAGGCACGGATAGATCTCCTCCGCGCTCGTGTCCCAGCTGATGGACGCGAACTGGAGCACCCGGTCCCCCGGCTCCACCGGGCAGATCCGCCACTCCGCGCGGATGAAGTTCACCAGCGATCGGTGCTGCACCACCACACCCTTCGGACGCCCCGTGGAGCCCGATGTGTAGAGCACGTAGGCTGCGGCTTCCGGCGGCACCCGCACCCCAGGCGCCGTCGCATCGCCCTCCTGCGTGAGCGAGTCCACGTCCAGCCACACGCAGCCCGGCGCCCCGCCCAGCTTCTCGCGGAACGCCTCGCGCGACACCACCACGCGCGCACCGCTGTCCTCCAGCATGAAGCCCAGCCGCTCCGCCGGGTACTCCGGGTCCAGCGGCACGTAGGCACCGCCCGCCTTGAGCACGCCCAGGAGCGCGGCCAGCATGTCCACCGAGCGATCCACGCACACGGCCACCCGGGACTCCAACCCCACCCCGAGCTCCCGCAGCCGCGTCGCCACGCGGTTCGCCCGTGCGTCCAGCTCGCGGTACGTCACGGAGTCGCTGCCCGAGATCACGGCCGTGGCCTCAGGAGTGCTCGCGACCTGCGCCTCGAACAGCGCATGGGCGCCGCCATCCAGAGGCAGCACCTCACCCGCCCCGTTCCACTCCACCAGCAGCCGGTGCCGCTCCGTCGCCCCGAGCAGCGGCAGGGTCTCCACCGCGCGATCCGGAGACTCCAGCGCCGCGTCGAGCAGCGACTCCAGATGGCCCAGCATCCCTTCAACGGTGACCGCGTCGTACAGGTCCGCGTTGTACGTGGTCGCCAGCGCGATGCCTTCGGGGCCTCGCGCCATCATCAGGGTCAGGTCCAGCTCCGTGCTCGTCACGTCCGCGTCGAGCATCCGCACGCGCAGCCCCGGCACCGCGAGGACCCGAGGCAGCGCATCCAGCTGCCCGAAGAGCACCTGGAACATCGGCGCGCGCGTCAGGTCACGCTCCACGCCCAGCGCCTTCAGCAGTGGCTCGAAGGGGACGTGGGGGTGCGCGAAGGCCTCCACCGTGCCCGCCTTCGCGCGGCGCAGCAGCTCGCGGAAGCCCGGTCGGCCCGACAGGTCCGCTCGCAGCACCAGCGGCTCGAAGAAGAGGCCGATCAGCCCCTCCGTCTCCTTCCGGCTCCGGTTCGCGAACGGCGCGCCGATGAGCAGGTCCTTCTGCCCGCTGTACCGGGACAGCAGCGCCTGGAGCCCGGCCAGCACGGCCATGAAGAGCGTGGCGCCCTCGCCCCGCGCCAGCGCTTCCAACCGCTCCACCAACGGCAGGGGCAGCACGGCCTTGTGCTGCCGAGCCCGTCCCGTCGCCGAACGCCTCGGCCGGTCCGTGGGCAGCTCCAGTGCGTGCGGCGCGCCCTCCAACCGCTTGCGCCAGAACTCGAGGTGCGCGTCCAACGCCTCGCCCCGCAGCTGTCCCCGCTGCCACGCGGCGTAGTCCGCGAACTGCAGTGGCAGCTCCGGCAGCGGCGAGGGCTGACCCTGGGAGAAGGCCCCATGGAGCGCCACCACCTCATGGGTGAGCACGCCCATGGACCAGCCGTCGGAGATGATGTGGTGCAGCACCACCAGGAGCACGTGCCGCTCCGGCGTCATCCGCAGCAGCACCACCCGGGCCAGCGGGCCGCGCGCCAGGTCGAACGGCGTCTGCATCTCCCGTTCGATGCGCTGGCGCACCGAGGCCTCGCGCTCCTGCTCCGGAGTGTCCTCCAGCCCCTCCACGGTGAACGGAAGCCGGACCTGGGCCTCCACGAGCTGCACCGGCGTCCCGGAGACCTCGCCGAAGTGCGTGCGCAGCGACTCATGGCGGCGCGCCACCTCCTGGAAGCACCGCTCCAGCACGGCCGCGTCCAGGCGTCCCGACAGCTCCACCACCAGCGGCAGGTTGTAGGCCGCGAGCCCGGGCGACAGCTGCTCCAGGAACCACATCCGCTGCTGGGAGAACGTCAGCGGCAACGCGGGCCGGGGCTTCTTCTCCAACCGCTTCGCGAGCAGCGCGAGCTTCTCCTCGCGCGTGAGCGTGGGCTTCTTGTCGGTGTCGTTCCCCATGGCTCAGCTCTCCGACTCGGTCGCGTCCAGCAGTGCGTCCAGCTCTTCGTCCGACAGCTGCTCCAGCGCCGCCGCGTCCAGGTCCCGGGACACGCGTGCGATGGGCTCGTCCGCGATCCGCTGCATCGAACCCGCCATCCGCGACACCACCTCCGCCAGACCAGCGAGCGTGGGCGACTCGAAGACCGCCGTCAGCGGCAGCTCCACCCCCAGCGCTTCGCGCACGCGCGAGACGATCTGCGCGGCCATCAGCGAGTGGCCTCCCAGGGCGAAGAAGTCGTCCCGGGCACCAATGCGCGGACGTCCGAGCAGCTCCGTCCAGATGCCCGCCAACGCCAACTCCTCCGGGGTCGCGGGGGCGACGTACTCCGCGGCGTTGCCCGTGGGGGCCGTGCGCGCACGCAGCAGTCGCCGGTCCACCTTTCCGCTCGGCGTCAGCGGCAGCACCTCCAGCGCCTCGAAGGCCGAGGGCACCATGTAGTCCGGCAGTCGCTCCTTGAGGAACGCGCGCAGCGCCGCCGCGTCCAGCACCTGTGCCGGCTTCAGGACGACCCACGCCACGAGGCGGGCCTCGCCGGGCGCGCTCTCATGCGCCACGACGGCCACCCGTGCCACCGCCGGGTGGAGCGCCAGCGAGGCCTCCACCTCTCCGGGCTCCACGCGGGCGCCGCGCACCTTCACCTGATCATCCGCCCGGCCCAGGTACTCCAGCCGGCCGTCCGTCAGCCATCGCGCCACGTCGCCCGTGCGGTACATCCGCGCGCCGGGCTCCTGACCGAACGGCTCCGGCATGAAGCGCTCCGCCGTCGCCTCCGGACGGCCCAGGTAGCCCCGGGCGGCACCAGGTCCCGCCACGTACAGCTCGCCTCGCACCCCGGGCGGCACCAGCCGCAGCGCCCCATCCAGGACGTACGCCCGCATGTTGTCGATGGGCCGCCCGATGCAGACCGGGCCCGCGCCCACCTCGTCCGCCGTCGCATCCGCCGCGACCTCCGAGGAGCCGTAGAGGTTGAGCAGTCGCGCCTGCGGCAGCCGCTCGCGGAAGCGCGCCGCCAGCTCGTCCGGCAGCCGCTCGCCACTGGTCACCCAGGAGCGGAGCGAGGTGAGGCGCCGCGCCACGTCCGGCACCTCCAGCAGCGCCCGCAGCAACGAGGGCACCAGCACCAGCCGCGTCACCCTGCCCGCCTCCAGTGCCTCCACCATGCGCGCCGGATCCTTCACCGTGTCGTCCGGCAGCAGCACGGAGGGCACGCCCGCCAGCAGCGGCCCGAGCAGCTCCCACACCGAGTCCACGAAGCTCAGCGCCGTCTTCACGACGCACACCTCGCCCGGCGCGAACGGGAAGGTGCGCCACATCCACGCGAAGCGGTTGAGCGTCGCGCGGTGAGTGGCCATGACACCCTTGGGCCGGCCCGTGGAGCCGGAGGTGAAGATGACGTACGCGAGAGCGTCCCCTCCCGGCGCTGGCGGCAGCGCATCCCCGCCCTCCGGTCCGTCCTCCTCCAGCCACAGCGTGGGCGTGTCCGCGTGGGGCGGCAGCCGATCCGCCAGGTGCCTGCGTGCGAGCAGCACCGACGGCCGGCTCTCCTCCACCATCCACGTCAGCCGCTCGCGCGGATACGCGGGATCCAACGGGACGTAGGCACCGCCCGCCTTCAGCACGGCCAGCACCGCGGCCACCATCTCCGGCGAGCGATCCGCGCACAAGGCCACCCGTGACTCGGGGCCCACGCCCGCGCTCCGCAGGCGGCGTGCGAGCCGCTCCGCCCGCGCCGCCAGCTCGCGGTACGTCACGCGCGTGTCTCCCGCCATCAGGGCCACGGCGTCCGGCGTCCTCGCCACCTGCGCATCGAAGAGCGCCGACAGACTGGCGTCTCCGTCGAAGGTCGTGCGCGGTCCGTTCCACTCCACCAGCACCTGCCGCCGCTCCTCCTCGCGCAGCATCGCCACGTCGGCGAGCCGCTCCACTCCAGAGGCCAGCCCCTCCAGCAACACGCGCCAGTGCTCCAGCAGTCGCGCCACCACCTCCGCGCCGAGGAGCGCGGGGGCGTACGACAGGCTCAGGCGCAGCTTCTCGCCAGGGACCACGTAGGCGATGAGCGGGTAGTTGCCCTGCTCCTGGCTCTCCACGTCGCGGACCTCCAGGCCCGGGACGTTCTGGCCCAGCGAGGTGTCGAGCGGGTAGTTCTCGAAGATGAGCAGGCTGTCGAAGAGCGGCAGGCCGCGCGGCACCTCGCTCCAGCCCTTCACCTGGACCAGCGGGCTGTGCTCGTACCTGCGCAGCTCCAGCTGACGTGCCTGGAGCTTCTGCAGCCACGGCACCACGGCCTCACCAGAAGGCAGCGCCACGCGGATGGGCAGCGAGTTGATGAACAGGCCCACCATGGACTCGGCGTCCGGCAGGTCCACCGGACGTCCGGAGACGGTGGCTCCGAACACCACGTCCTCCTCCGCCGCGTAGCGGCCGAGCAGCAACGCCCACGCACCCTGCGCCAGCGTGTTGAGCGTCACCGCGTTGCGCCGCGCGAAGGCCTGGAGGGACGCGGTGGCATCGGGTGACAGCCACAGCTTCTCCTCGCCCGTCACGGCGGCTTCCACTCCCGGCGCCGCGGACCGCGCACCCGGCAGCGGGGTCGGCGTCGTGAAGCCCGCCAGCTCCTGGCGCCAGAACGCCTCCGCGCGTGACAGGTCCTGCCGCTGCACCCAGGCCATGTAGTCGCGCCACGCGGGAGGACGCGGCAGCGAAAGCTCGCGCCCTTCGGTGAGGGCCGCGTAGCAGGCGAAGACCTGCTGGAGCATCAGGCCCACGCTCCACCCGTCCATCACCAGGTGGTGGTGACTCCAGAGGAAGCGGTACTCCGCTTCATCCACCCGGACCACCTGCATCCGGGCCAGCGGCGCGGGGGACAGCTTGAAGCCACGCGCGCGGTCCTCGCGGACCAGGGCCGCGATCCTCGCGCGCTGCTCCTCCACCGGAACGCCGCGCAGGTCGTGCTCCGTCCAGGGCAGCTCCACCTTCGCGTGGACCACCTGGAGCGGTTCGGGCAATCCCTCATGGACGAAGGACGTCCGCAGGATGGCGTTGCGCGCGATGACCTCCGCCCAGGCCCTTCGCAGCGCGGCCACATCCGCATTGCCGCGCGACGTCCACGCGAGCTGCTCGTGGAAGACGCCCGAGCCCGGCGGCGCCAGCGCGACGTGGAAGAGCATGCCCTGCTGAAGGGACGTGAGCGGGTACAGATCCTCCACGTCCGGGTACTGCCGCAGCAGGCGCTCCAGCGACGTGGGCGACAGCCGGGTGAGCGGGAAGTCCCCCGTCGAACGGCGGGCCGCGTCCGGCATGCCCCGGCCTTCCATCAGCTCCCGCAGCGACGTGCGGAAGCTCTCGGCCACGGCTTCGATGCTGGCCCGCTGATGGACGTTCGTGCTGAAGGCAAAGGAGATCTTGAGACGGCCCTCGCTCACCACCGCGTTCACTTCCAGCCGGTGGGGCCTACGGCCTCCAGCGCCGTGCCACGGTCCGCTCGGCTCCTCCGTGAGGGCGAAGCGCTCCGAACCCCGGGCCGCCGCGTCGAGCTGGCCCAGGTAGTTGAAGCCCACCTCCGCGTGCGGCGAGGAGCGCAGCGTCTGGGCCGTGTCCTCGCGCAGGTGGCGCAAGAGCCCGTAGCCGATGCCATTCGCCGGCAGCCGCCGCCGTGCATCGCGCAGGGCCCGGAGCCCATCACCGGCACTGCCCTCCTCCGGAAGCTCCACCTCCAGCGGGAAGGTGCTGGTGAACCAGCCCACCGTGCGGGACAGGTCCACGTCACCGAACAGCGCCTCGCGCCCGTGGCCCTCCAGCTCCAGCCGCACCTTCCGGCCGCCCGTCCAGCGCGCCACCGCCCGAGCCACCGCCGCGAGCAGCACCTCGTCTACGCGCGCCCGGTACGCCGTGGGCACCTCGCCCAACAGCACCTTCGTCTCCTCCGCGCCGAGCGTCACCGTCACCAGCGACTCGGAACCCGGCGTGTCCTCGCCGCCCGGCAGGTCCACGGGCAGCGAAGGCACGCCCTCCGTCGACCTCCAGAGCGGCAGCTCGCGGCCCAGGGCTTCAGACCGGGCGTGCTCCACCAGTCGCTCCGCCCAGGACTTGAAGGACGTCGTCTTCGGCGGCAGCACCACCGGCTCCCGGCGCTCCAGCCGTGTGTACGCGGAGTCCAGGTCCTCCAGCAGCGGACGCAGCGATACGCCGTCCACCGCCAGGTGGTGCACCACGAGCAGCAACCGGTCCTTGCGGCCCGCACCCCGCTCGAAGAGGGCCGCGCGCAGGAGCAGCCCCTCGCCCAGGTCCAGGCTCCGGTGGACCTCAGCGCCCACGGCCTCCAGCGCCGCACCCTGCTCCGCCTCCGGCACGGACGACAGGTCCACGCGCCGCACGGAGACGCGTTCGGGCACGCCCGCGATGGACTGACGCCAGCCCTCCGGCGTCCGCGTGAAGCGCAGGCGGAGCGCGTCGTGGTGTGACACCAGCGCGCGCAAGGCCTCCTCCAGCAGCGCCGCATCCACCGGCTCGCGCACCTCCAACACCGCGGCCAGGTTGTAGTGGTGCGGCTCCGGCAGCGCCCAGTCGTCGAAGAAGCTGCGCTGCATGGGCGTCAGCGACACGGGGCCTTCCACCAGCCCTTGCTCCGCCGTGCTCGCCTTCGCCGTGCCCGCCGCCGCAGCCAGCTCCACGAGCGTCTGCCGCTCGAAGAGCATGGCCGGCTCCAGCGCCAGCCCCGCGGCCTTCGCGCGGGAGACGATCTGGATGCCCAGGATGGAGTCGCCGCCCAGTTCGAAGAAGTTGTCGTGCAGGCCCACGCGCTCCACGCCCAGCACCTGGGCCCAGAGGGCGGCGAGCGTCTTCTCTGCTTCGGTGCTCGGCTCGGCGAAGGCCTTCCCAGTTCCCACGCGCGCGGCGTCCGGCGCTGGCAGGGCATGCCGGTCCACCTTGCCGCTGGGAGACAGCGGGAGGGACTCCAGCGCGACGAAGGCCGCGGGCACCAGGTGCTCCGGCAACCGCTCCTTCACGAAGGCCCGCAGCGCGGTCGTGTCCAGTTCGGGGGCGTGGACGACGTAGCCCACCAGTCGCCGCGTTCCCGGCGGATCCTCGCGCACGGTCGCCACCGCATCGCGCACGCCCGGGTACTGGCGCAGCGTGGCCTCCACTTCGCCGAGTTCGATGCGGAAGCCGCGCAGCTTCACCTGGAAGTCGGTGCGGCCCAGGTACTCCAGGCGTCCGTCGGCGCGGAAGCGGGCGCGGTCGCCCGTGCGGTACAGCCGCGCGCCGGACTCACCGGAGAATGAATCCGGCACGAAGCGCTCCGCCGTCAGCTCCGGCCTGCCGAGGTAGCCGCGCGCCACGCCCGGTCCTCCCAGGTACAGCTCGCCCGGGATGCCCGGAGGCACGGGCTGTCCCCGTCCATCCAGCACATACGTGCGCATGTTGGCGATGGGTCGGCCGATGTCCGGACGCTCCACGTCCAGGTCGGTGGAGACGGTCGCGCAGACGGACGCCTCCGTCGGGCCGTAGCCGTTGAGCAGCCGTCGGCCCGGCTTCCAGCGCCGCGCCAGCTCCGGCGAGCAGGCCTCTCCGGCGGAGATGATCGTCTCCAGCGCGGGCAGCCCGTCCGGCTCCAACTGCGACAGCGACGAAGGCGTGAGCGTCACCGTGGTGATGCCCCGCGCGTCCAGCACCGAGCGCAGTGGTTCACCCGGCAGCAGCGAGTCGCGAGGGACGAGGTGCAGCTCCGCCCCGGCCACCAGCGTGGACAGCACCTCCAGCACGGACGCATCGAACCCGAGCGCCGCAGCCTGGAGCACGCGCCGTCCCGGCCCCACACCGTGGGCCCGGATGATGGAAGGCAGCGTGTTGCAGAGGCCCTGGTGCGGCACCAGCACGCCCTTCGGCGTCCCCGTGGAGCCGGACGTGTAGATGACGTACGCCAGGTGGCCCGGCAGCGAGGCCACGCGAGGCGCCTGCGCGGGATGGCGCGCGATGCGGCCCCACTCCGTGTCCAGCGAGACGAGCACCTCACCGCCCGCGGGGAGCAGATCCACGAGGGCGTCCTGCGTCACCACCACGGACAGCGCGGCGTCCCGCATCAGGTAGCTCAGCCGCGCCGTGGGGTACGCGGGATCCAGCGGGACGAACGCGCCGCCCGCCTTCAGCACGCCCAGCATTCCCACCACCAGCTCCACCGAGCGCTCCGCGCACAGGCCCACCCGCACCTCCGGGCCCACGCCGAGGGTGCGCAAGTGGTGCGCGAGCTGATTGGCCCGCGCATCCAGTTCCGCGTACGTGAGCCGTTGGTCCTCGGCCACCACCGCCACGGCGTCGGGCGTCCGCGCGGCCTGGGCCTCGAAGAGCCCGTGCAGGCTCGCGTCCTGCGCGAAGGGTTCGTGGGTGTCGTTCCACGTCACCAGCATCCGCTGGCGCTCGGCGTCGGACAGCAGGGGCAGCTCCGTCACGCGCTGCGACGGATCCGCGGCGATGCCCTCCAGGAGCCGCACGAAGCGCTCCCAGAGCAGCTCCACCGTGGACAGGTCGAACAGGTCCGCCGGGTACTCCAGGCCGCCCGTGAGACCGTCCGGCGTCTCGCGCAGCTCCAGGGACAGGTCCACCTTGGTGGCGCCGATGTCCAGCTCGATCATCTTCACGCCCAGGCCCGGCGTGCGGACCTCCACCGCAGGCGTGTTGTGGAACGTGAGCATCGCCTGGACCAGCGGCATGCGGCTCGGGTCGCGCGGCACGCGCAGCTCGTCCACCAGTCGCTCGAACGGAATCTCCTGGTGGGCGTACGCGCCAATGGACGCGGCCTTCACGCGGCGCAACAGCTCCAGGAACGTGGGCGCACCCGACAGGTCGCCACGGATGGCGAGCGTGTTCAGGAAGCAGCCGATGAGCCCCTCCAGCTCCGGGCGGTTGCGGCCCGCGGCGGACGTGCCGACGATGATGTCGTCCTGGCCCGAGTACCGCGACAGCAGCGTCTGGAACGCCGCCGTCAGCACCATGAAGGGCGTGGCGCCCTCACGACGCCCCACGCTCCACAGCGCGTCCATCAAGGGCTTGGGCGTGGCGACCTGGAGGCGGCCACCCCGGCCCGACCAGCGCGCGGGGCGCGGACGGTCCGTGGGCAGCTCCAGCACCTGCGCGCCAGCGAGCTGCTGCTTCCAGTAAGCGAGCTGGGCCTCCATGCCCGACCCCAGGAGCCAGCCCCGCTGCCACGCCGCGTAGTCCGCGTACTGCACCGGAAGCTCCGGCAGCGGCGACGGACCACCCGTCGCGAGCGAGAGGTAGACCGCCACCAGCTCGCGGAAGAGGACGCCTCCGGACCAGCCGTCCGACGCGATGTGGTGCAGCGTGAGGTGCAGCACCGAGACCGTCTCATCGATGCGGATGAGCGCGGCCCGCATCACCGGTCCCCGCACCAGGTCGAAGGGCTTGCGCGCTTCGGCCAGCGCCAGCTTCAGGGCATCCGCCTCGCGAACATCCGAAGTGGTGCCACGGGCCGCCAGCCGCTGGAGCACCAGGGGCATGGACGCGGCGATGACCTGGTGCGCGCCGCCCTCCTCCAGCGCGAAGCTGGTGCGAAGGACCTCGTGCCGCTGCACCAGCACGTTCAGCGCGGCCTCCAGCAGCGTCACGTCCACCGCGCCATCGAGCCGGAGGGTGACGGTGTTGTTGTACGCGATGCCCGCCGGGTCGAGCTGGTTCAGGGCCCAGATGCGCTGCTGCGGGAAGGACAGCGGCAGCGGCCGGTCACGCGGCACGCGAACCACCGGAGTGGCCGTCGCGGCGGGACCCTCCGGAAGCGTCGTGCGCACGGAAGGCCCGGGGGTCGTTGCTGTATCGCGAACCGTCTTCGCGGCCGGGCGGCGCACCTTCGCCGCGCGGGCAGGCGCCACCAGCTCCACGTCTCCAACGTCGCGGAAGCGGGCGCGCTGGCCCGTCAGGAAGAAGCGTTCTTCGGAACCGGGCGGGGAGATGAAGCGCGCACGGGTGGCCTCGGGGTTGTTCCAGAAGCCGAGGGGAACGGCCGCGCCGCCCAGGGCCAGCTCTCCCACCACGCCGACGGGCACCGGCCCGCCGGACGCATCGCGCACGTATGCCGGTGCGGTGGCTGGGGACGGCCAGGCCGCGCCCACCATTGAGGATTCAAGCTCCACGTACGGCGCGGAGGCGGAGACGTCCCTCGCCTCACCACCGAGCACCCAGCGCTGCACGTTGCCCAGGGCACCCTCGGCCCCGGGGAGTTCCGCCAGGGCACGCGCCTGCGACGGGGCGCAGCGCAGCGTCGTGACACCCTCGCCCCGGATGAGTTCCAGCAACTCGCTGGGCTCGGAAGCACCTTCGGCGAGCACCGCATCGGCGGGCACGGCTTGCACCTGACTGCGCCTGCGCAGCACGTCCAGCAAACGCAGGCTGGACATCATCGGCTCCAGCTCCACGCCGAAGTCCACGAGGCACGCGATCTCGTCGACATCCAGGGAGCGCACGCGCTCCACCACGCGCACGCAGTCCTCCACCGAGCCGAAGAGGCCGCCCTCGCGGATGTAGTGCTCCACGCCCTGGGCGAGCATCACCTCCACGTCCTCCGGGGTGAGGCCGCGCACGTCCACCTGGAGGCCCTGGCTGGCCACGAGGTTGGCGAAGACATCCACCGAGCTGCGGAAGTACCGCAGCAGCGGCTCACGCACGGCCTCGCGCACGGCGTCCAGGTCCGGGCCAAGGAAGGTGTGGAGCATCAGCGTGACCTGGCCACGGCCGGGGCCATGACCCGCCTTGCGATACGTCTCGCGGTACAGCGCCACCTTCGCCGCGAGTTCGTCCAGGCTGGAGCCCAGCCCGAGCACGTTGGTGAGGATGCCCGCGCCCACCTCGCCGGCCTTGCGGAAGGTCTCCGGGTTGCCCGTGGAGGTGAGCCACACCGGCAGCTCCGCCTGCTTCGGCTTGGGCCTCAGCGCCAGCTCCACCTCGTTGCCCGCGCCGTTGCGCCGCAGCACCGTGCCGCCGCGCCACAGTCGGCGCACTTCCTCCAGCCGCTCGATGAGCACCTCGCGCCGCCGGGCGAACGTGTCCGGCGAGAGCGCGAAGTCATTCGCGTGCCAGCCCGTGGCGAAGGAGATGCCCACGCGTCCACGGGACAGGTTGTCCACGACGGACCATTGCTCGGCCACCTCGATGGGATCATGGAGCGGCAGCACCACGCTGCCCGCGCGGATCTGCACATGGCGCGTGAGCATCGCCAGTGCGCCGCCGACCACCGACGGCTGGGGATACAGACCGCCGAACGAGTGGAAGCGCCGCTCCGGCGTCCAGATGGCAGCGAAGCCGTGAGAGTCCGCGAACTTCGCGCCCTCCAGCAGCAGCTCGTACTTCTCCTCCCCCAGCGAATCCTCGTCGTTGGCGAAGTAGGAGAGGCTGAAGTCGAGGGGCCGGCGGGTGTCCGCCTTGTGGCCCAGGACGGCGAAGCGCGCGGCCAGCCGCTCGGGCGGGAGGACGACACGCATGCCCCGGGCGAGCGCCCACAGCAGATCCAACCCCGCCGGATCCGCCGAGGGTCCACCCGCCGCCAGCCACACCCCACCCTCGCCCATTCGGGCGTCCAGCGAGGCCAGTACGTGCGCGACGTTGCGGTGGGACAGCATGACGCGGCCCTGTCCGCCCAGTGCCTCTGGCGCGGGAACGATGAACGCCAGTCGCTCCGGGGGCGCAGCCTCGGTCTCCACACCACCCGTTGCGACGGCCACGACCGTCGTCCGTCCAGGAGCCTCGGTGTCCGCGGCCCACCGCTCGGGGTGCATGACCTCCGCTGCCCCACCTGCCTCCACCGCCAGCGCGCGGAAGCCCTTGGGGAGCGCGGGGACGTCACCGTCCCGGGCCACCAGCAACAGCCGGGGGCCCTTCGCGGGGAGGAGGGACGCCAGCTCCGCGACCTCGCCCGCCGTCACGGGCAGGCACGCCCCACCCGCCTCCAGCACGCCCCAGAGCGCGATGACCGATTCGACCGACGGTTCCATCCGCAAGGCCACCGGCACTTCCGCGCCCACGCCCTCCTGCTTCAGCCGGGCCGCGAGCCCATGGGCCTGCGCAGCGAGTTCCCGCCACGTGAGACGGCGAGCACCCGTGCTGATCGCCACTGCATCCGGCGTGCGCTCCGCTCGCGCCGCGAACCGTGCGAGCAGTCCGGGAGCGGACGCCTCCGCCACCCGGAGTGCCGGCAGGCCCTGCTCCACGGAAGCCACCAGTGGCATCCGCGACACACGAAGCCCCGGATCCGCGAGGACCGCGCCGAGCAGCGTCTGGAGGTGCCCCGCCAGCCGCGCGACGCGCGACTCGTCATACAGCTCCGTGGCGTACTCGATGAAGCCGTGGAAGCCGCCACTGTCGCTCTCATTCAACAGGAGCGTCAGCTCACCCAGCGTGGCGCCAAACTGCGCGGGCGTGCCCGGCACCTCCACCAGCGCGATGCCCAGCCCCGCCACCGGCGGAGGGGCCGTGGCGATGTGCGCGTGCAGCACCAGCGCGGCGTCACACAGCCGCGAGCGGGCCGGATCCCTTCCGGGCGACACGAGCGGCAGCAGGTGCTCGAATGGAACGTCCTGGTGGCTGGACGCGCCAATCGTGGTCTCGCGGGCCCGCGCCACCAGCTCGCGGAACGACGGGTCGCCCGAGAGGTCCGTGCGCAGTGCCATCGCATGGGCCACGAAGCCGATGAGCGGCTCCAATTCGCCCCGGGCGCGGTTGCCCACCGGCGTGCCCACCACGATGTCCTCGCGCCCCGAGTACCGGGACAGCACCGACGACAGCGCCGCCAGCAGCGTCATGAACGGCGTC
Organism: Corallococcus sicarius; assembly: GCF_003611735.1. Classification (GTDB taxonomy): domain Bacteria; phylum Myxococcota; class Myxococcia; order Myxococcales; family Myxococcaceae; genus Corallococcus; species Corallococcus sicarius. The sequence goes on from NZ_RAWG01000010.1 coordinate 34,881, forward strand.
ACGCCTTCGCGCTGGCTGAAGGCCATCAGCGCGTCGCTGAGTTCGCGCGAGAAGACCACCGGGAAGCGGGCTCCTCGCAGACGCAGGTCCACCCCGCGCGGACGATCCGTGGCCAGCTCCAGGGACGGAGGAAGCTCCGCCAGCACCTCGCGCCAGTACGCCTCCTGGGCCGCCAGCGTGCCTCCCGCCAGCGAGCGGCGCTCCCACGCCGCCGCATCCACGTACTGCACGGCCAGCTCCGGCAGCGGTGCCGGCTTCCCCTCGAGGAACGCCTGGTAGTTCGCCGCCATCTCGCGGAAGAAGGCCACCATGGACAGCGTGTCCGACGCGATGTGGTGCACCGTGAGCAGCATCAGGTGCTCGGCGTCGGCCAGTCGCAGCAGGCGGGAGCGGACGATGGGCCCGTGCTCCAGCGAGAACGGCAGCCCCGCCTCCTCCAACGCGAGACGCAGCGCCTCCGCCTCGCGGTCTCCCGCGTGGCCGCGCAGGTCCTCCACGGGCACCTGGATGCGGACCTCGGCGGCGAACTGCTGTCGCACGCGCCCGTCCTGCACGCGGTACGTCGCGCGCAGCATCTCGTGCCGGCGGATGACCTCGTTGACGCTGCGCTCCAACACCGAGACGTCGAGCATCCCGGAGAGCCGCACCACCAGGGGCATGTTGAGGGAGGGATTGCCCGGGTCCAGCTGCTCCATCCGCCAGACGCGCTCCTGCACGACGGACAGGGGCAGCTCGCCGGTGCGATCGATGCGCACCATCCGCTCCTCCACCGCCGTGCCCCCCTCGGGCCGGGATGCCTGGAGCATGGCCTCGATGCGCCTGGAGATGCCCGCCACCGTGGGCGTGTCGAACAGCGCGCTCAAGGGGAGCTGCACGGAGAACGTCTCACGCAGGCGGGTGAGCATCTGCGCCGCCATCAGCGAGTTGCCGCCCAGCTCCAGGAAGTCGTCATCCGGGCCCACGTCCACCGCGCCCAGGCGCTCGCGCCAGATCTCCATCACGCGCTGCTGGATCTCCCCCACGGGGACCGCGGTGACGGAGAGGAGCTCCGGCGACGTGCCCGGCTCGGGGAGCTGGGACACCGCCGGGGGCGGGGCCACCAGCACGAGCGGCGAGCCCTGGGACTCCAGCCGGCAGGACTTCTCCTCGAACGGGTACGTGGGCAGGGGAACGCGGCGGCGCGGCTCCCCGGCATGGAACTTCTCCCAGGCCACGTCCACGCCCGAAGACCACAGCTCCCCCAGTGATTGCAGCAACCCGCGATGGTCGCCCTCGGTAGGACGACGGCGCAGCGACGGCATGGCGACCCCGTGCTTCTCCCGCCGCGTCCGGGCCCGGACCAGTGAGGTGAGGTCCGTCCCCGGGCCCACCTCCAGGAGGACGCTGCATCCATCACCCAGGAGCACCTCCAGTCCCTCGGCGAAGCGGACCGGCTGGCGCATCTGCCGGGCCCAGTACGCGGGGTCGGTGGCCTCCTCGGGGCGGATCCACGTGCCGGTGAGGCTGGACACGAAGGACAGCTCCGGCTTCTTGAGGCGCAGCGAGGACACCGCCCGCGCCAGGTCCGGCATCAGCGGCTCCACGGCGCTGGAGTGGAACGCATGGGCCGCGGGCAGGCGCACCACGCCCACGCCGCGCCCGGAGAGCACGCCCTGCAACGACTCGATGGCCACCACCGGGCCGGAGACAACGCACCGGCCCTCGCCGTTGACGGCCGCCAGCGCGACGCCGTCTTTGAGCAGCGGCAGCACCTCCGCCTCCTCCAGCGCCACCGCGAGCATCGCCCCGGGAGGCAGCCGCGCCATCAGCGCGCCACGCACCACCGCGAGCCGCAGTCCGTCCTCGGGCGACAGCACGCCGGCCACGCAGGCCGCGGCGTATTCGCCATAGCTGTGCCCCAGAAGCGCATGGGGCCGCACGCCCCAGGACATCCAGAGCCGGGCCAGCGAGTGCTCGACGATGAAGAGCCCGGGCAGCGCCACGCGTGGGTCCGCGAGCTTCCGGGCCACGGCCTCCTCCTGGCCTTCCACGGGCAGGAGGAGCGCACGCACCTCGGCCGCGAGCGACGGCTCCAGCCGGGCCAGCGCCGCGTCCACGTCCTTGCGGAAGCCCGGCTCGGCCGCGTGAAGCTCGCGGGCCATGCCCACGGCCTGCGCGCCCTGCCCCGGGAAGAGGAAGGCCACCCGGCGATTGCGGCCTGCCTCCACCGCCGCGGGCTTGCGCAGCCGCTCCGCCAGCTCGGCCCCATCCGCCGCCACCACCGCGCGGCGGTGCTCGAAGGCGCGGCGGCCCACGTTGCGCGTGAAGGCCACGTCCTCCATCGCGAGGCCCGGCGCGGCTTCCACATGCGCGGCCAGGTCGCGCGCCATCGCCTCCAGGGCGGACGGAGTGCGCGCGGACAGGGTCACCACGTGCAGCGGGCGATGGCTGTGCGTGCGTGCCGCCTGCGCAGGAGCCTCCTCCACCACCACGTGGGCATTGGTGCCGCCAATGCCGAAGGAGCTCACGCCCGCCCGGCGCGGCGCGTCCCCGCGCGGCCACGGCTTCAGCGCCGTGTTGACGAAGAAGGGGCTGCGCGCGAAGTCGATCTCCGGGTTGGGCTGCTCGAAGTGAAGGCTCGGTGGCAGCTCGCCATGCTGGAGCGACAGCACCACCTTGATGAGTCCGGCCACACCGGCCGCCGCGTCCAGGTGTCCCAGGTTCGTCTTGAGCGAACCGATGCCGCAGTAGCCCGTGCGCTCCGTCGTCTTGCGGAAGGCCCGCGTCAGCGCGGCGATCTCGATGGGGTCCCCGAGCGACGTGCCGGTGCCATGGGCCTCCACGTACCCGATGTCGTCACCGCCCAGGCCCGCGTAGGCCAGCGCGTCCGCGATGACCTCCGTCTGGCCCTCGATGCTGGGCGCGGTGTAGCCGACCTTCTGCTGGCCGTCGTTGTTGACGGCGGAGCCCTTGATGACGGCGCGGATGGTGTCGCCGTCCCGCAGCGCATCCGCGAGCAGCTTGAGCACCACCACGCCCGCGCCGTTGCCCGCGACGGTGCCACCGGCGCGGTGATCGAAGGCGCGGCAGTGCCCGTCCGGCGAGAAGATGAGCCCCTCCTGGTGCAGGTAGCCCGTGCGCTGAGGGCTGGCGATGCGCACCGCGCCAGCGAGCGCGATGTCCGACTGCCGCGTCAGCAGGCTCTGGCAGGCCATGTGGATGGCGACGAGGCCCGTGGAGCAGGCGGTGTACACGGCGATGCTCTCGCCCCGGAGCTGGAGCTTGAAGGACGCCTTCATCGCCAGGCTCTCCGGGCCCGCGGTGGCCAGCTCCAGCCCGGCGCCCGGATCCTTGCGAGCCTCGCCCAGCAGGTTCAGCAGGTGACCCGACGCGCCCGCGCCCGCGTAGAGCGAGATGCGGCCCTTGTAGCGCGTGGGGTCATACGCCGCGTCCTCGAGCGCCGCCCACGCGCACTGGAGGAACACGCGCTGCTGCGGATCCATCCACTGCGCCTCACGCAGCGGGATGTCGAAGAAGCCATGGTCGAAGCCGTCCGCGCCTTCGAGGATGCCGCCAGCGCGGATGAAGCGCGGGTGGTTCCACAGCTCCTCTGGAAGGAGCGGCGAGCGCTCCAGCTCCGACTCGGAGAAGAACGAGATGGACTCCACGCCCCCACGGACGTTGTTCCAGAAGTCCTTCAGGTCGCGAGCACCCGGGAAGCGCCCCGCCATGCCGATGACCGCGATGTCGTTGCCGGTGTCTTCGCCCTGCACGTCGTCACCCTCAGTCATTGCCGTGATTCCCTCTTCGGCCCTGTCGCCGGATCGCCTGCCGCCGCTGCTGGGCGCGATCCACGTGGGCCTCATTGTCCTGGGTGTCCGCCGCCGACTCGCCGTCCCGCTCCAGGGACATGACGAACGCGCGGACGGTGGGATGTTCGAAGAAGCGCGTCGCCGGGACGTCGCGCTTCAGTGTGTCGCGCAGCAATGCGCACGCCTTGACGACGGACATGGAGCTGCCGCCCAGGTCCGCGAAGAAGTGGTCCTCCACCCCGACCCGCTCCACGCCGAGCACCTTCGCCCAGAGCTCCGCCACCTGACGCTCCAGCGCCGTGGACGGCTCCGCGAAGGTGCTCCCGGCCGGGCGCGCCACGTCCGGCTCCGGCAGCGCCGCGCGGTCCAGCTTGCCCACCGGGGTGAGCGGCAACGCGGACAGCGGCACCAGCGCGGAAGGCACCATGAACTCGGGAAGCGACTCCGCCAGGAAGGCCCGCAGCGCGCGAGGCTCCAGCGTCTCCCCTGCCCGGGGCACGGCGTAGGCCACCAGTCGCTTGCCCCCCGCCGGATCCGGCCGGGCCACCACCACCGCCTCGGCCACCGCGGCGTGCTTGCGCAGCGCCTCTTCCACCTCGCCCGGCTCCACCCGGTAGCCGCGCACCTTCACCTGCGCGTCCATTCGCCCGAGGAACTCCAGCGTCCCGTCCTCGCGGTAGCGCACGCTGTCGCCCGTGCGGTACAGCCGCCCGCCCGCGTCCGTTCCGAAGGCATCCGGGATGAATCGCTCCGCCGTCAGCTCCGGCCGACCCTGGTAGCCCCAGGCCAGTCCGTCTCCGCCGATGAGCAGCTCGCCCGGCACGCCCACGGCCACCGGCAACAGCCCGCCGTCCACCACATACACGCGCGTGTTGGCGATGGGCCGGCCGATGGGAATGGCGCCCTCCGCGACGGAGCCCCCCATCACATGGCAGCAGGAGAAGGTGGTGCCCTCGGTGGGCCCATAGCCGTTGACCAGGACGCCACCGCGCGAGAGCCGCTCGCGCACGACCGCCGGGGGCAGCACGTCACCGCCCGCGAGCAGCTGCCGCACCCCGTCCAACGCTTCGGGCCTTGAGGCGCTGATGGCCTCGAAGAGCGCGGCCGTCAGCCACAGCGTGGTGACCCCGTGGCGGGCAATCACATCCTGGAGCGAGTCCACCGTGGGCGTCCGGGGCGGGAAGAGGACCAGCTTCGAGCCGTGCAGCAGCGCACCCCACAGTTCGAAGGTGGCGGCATCGAAGCAGATGGGGGCGAGTTGGAGGAAGACCTCGTCCGCGCCCCACCGTACGAAGCGGGAGCCCAGCACCAGCCGCGCCACCGCACGCTGCGGGACACAGACGCCCTTGGGCCGTCCCGTGGAGCCCGACGTGTACATGACATACGCCAGTGACTCCGCCGGCACCGTCACGTGGAGCGGGGCCTCGGACTCGCGCGCCACCTCGCTCCAGGCTTCGTCCAGCAGCACCACCGCCGCGTCCCCGGAAGGCAGCAGCTCCAGCACCGACCGCTGCGCCAGCACCACGGGCAGGCGCGAGTCCTCCACCATGAAGGCCAGCCGCTCGCGAGGATAGGTGGGATCCAGCGGCACGTAGGCGCCACCGGCCTTGAGGATGCCGAGCATCCCCACCACCAGCTCGAGCGAGCGCTGCACGCACAAGCCCACCGGAGTCCCCGGCCCCACGCCGCGCTTGCGCAGATACCCCGCGAGCTGGTTCGCACGCCGGTCCAGCTCGCCGTACGTCAGCCGCGCGTCCTCGCACTCCGCCGCCACCGCATCCGGTGTGCGCGCCGCCTGTGCTTCAAAGAGCGCCGCGAGGCAGGCCTCGCGCGGGTAGTCCACCGCGGTGTCGTTCCACTCCACCAGCAGTCGTCGGCGCTCCGCCGCGTCCATCATCGGCAGCTCGCCCAGGCGCTGACCGGGGTTCGCCACCGCGCCCTCCAGGAGCACCTGGAGTCCCTTCATCAACCGAGCGGCCGTCTCCGGGGTGAAGAGGTCCGCGTCGTACTCCAGCGTCCCGGCGAACCCGTCCGGCGAGTCGGAGAGGGAGAGCGTGAGGTCGAACTTCGCCGTGCCCGAACCCAGCTCCACGGGGCGCAAGGCCAGGCCCTCGGGCGCGGCGTCCTGCCGCGTGCCTTCATGGAGCGCGAGCACCACCTGCACCAGCGGCGCGTGGCTCAGGCTGCGGGGCGGGTGCAGCGCCTCCACCAGCTTCTCGAACGGCACGTCCTGGTGCGCGTACGCGTCCAGCGTCGTCTGCCGCACCTGCCGCAACAGTTCGCGGAAGGTGAGCGTCCGGGGCAGGTGCGCGCGCAGCACCAGCGTGTTGACGAAGAAGCCGATCAACTCCTCCAGCCCGGGCTGTTGCCGGCCAGCGATGGGCGAACCCACGCACACGTCCTCCTGGCCCGACACGCGGGACAGCAGGAGCTGGAAGGAGGCCAGCAGGCCCATGAACGGGGTGACCCCCTCACGCCCGCAGAGGTCGCGGAACGAATCGGACAGACCAGCCGGGAAACGCACGGCCAGGAGGTCTCCTCGGAAGCGCTGCAGGCTGGGGCGCGGGAAGTCCTTGGGAAGCTCCAGGACCGGCGGCGCTCCCGCGAGCTGCTTCCGCCAGTAACCGACCTGCGCGGTGAGTGCTTCGCCCTGGAGCCAGTCGCGCTGCCACGCGGCATGGTCCGCGGGCTGAATCGAGGGCTCCGGCAGCGGTGAGGGCCGACCGTGCAGGTGCGCCCCGTAGAGCGCCGACAGCTCCCGCACGGCCACGCCCAGGGACCAGCCGTCGGAGATGATGTGGTGCAGCGTGAGGACCAGCAGGTGCGAGTGCTCGCCCGTGCGGATCAGCAGTGCTCGGATCAACGGACCGTGGGCCAGGTCGAACGGGCGGCGGAGTTCCTCCGAAGCGGCGCGCAGGGCCTGGGCTTCGCGCTCCGACTCCGGCAGGCCGCGCAGGTCGACCACGGGAAGCGACAGGGCGACGCTCGGGTGGATGACCTGCACCGGCTCGCCCGCGTGGCTCGAGAAGGTGGTCCGCAGCGCCTCGTGACGGAGGCACAGCCCGGTCAGCGCCTGCTCCAGTGAGGGCAGGTCCAGCGGCCCGGAGAGCCACGCCGCCCAGGGGACGTTGTAGAGGGCCGTGCCCGGCTGGAGCTGCTCCAGCAGCCACAGACGCTCCTGCATCGCGGACAGCGGCAGGGGGCCATCTCGGGGCACGCGGGCGATGGGCGGCAGGCGCACGGTCCCCGCGGACTGCCGGGCCGAGCGGATGCGTTCGGCCAGCCGCGCCACGGTCGGGTCCTCGAAGAGGTCACGCAGCGACAGCGACACGCCGAAGGTGGCGTGGATGCGCGCGACGACGCGGGTGGCCAGCAGCGAATGGCCCCCCAGGGCGAAGAAGCTGTCATGGGCACCGACACGTGAAACGCCGAGCAGCTCGCGCAGCAGCCCCGCGACCCACTCCTCCTCGGGGTCTCGCGGCGCGGTGAAGTCCCCGGCTTGATCATTCGCGAACTCAGCCCCGGAGGGCTCCGGCAGCGCGCGGCGGTCCACCTTGCCGTTGGGTGTGAGCGGCAGGCGCTCCAGCACGCTGAAGGCGGAAGGCACCATGTACGCGGGCAGGTGTTCGCCGAGGAAGGCGCGCAGCAGCGAAGCCAACGGCGCGGCGGCGCCTTCCGCCGAAGGCACGACGTAGGCCACGAGGCGCCGCGAGCCCCCCACCGAATCCTCACGCGCGAGCACGGCGACCTGCCGCACCGCCGGGTGGCGCAGCAGCGCGGCTTCAATCTCTCCCGGCTCCACGCGGAAGCCACGCACCTTCACCTGCGTGTCCACGCGGCCCACGAACATCACCGCGCCGTCGGAGAGCAACCGGACCCGGTCGCCCGTCCGGTACAACCGTGCTCCGGGGCGCGTGCTGAACGGGTGCGGCACGAAGCGCTCCGCCGTCAGCTCCGGCCGTCCCAGGTAGCCCCAAGCCAGCCCGTCCCCGCCGAGCCACAGCTCCCCCACTCCGCCCGGCGGCACCGGCGCCATGGCCGCGTCGAGCACGTACTGCACCGTGTTCGCCAGCGGCCTGCCGATGGGAATGGACGTGGCCCCCTCCGGCACCTCCGTGACGAGGTGCCACGTGGAGAAGGTGGTGCTCTCGGTGGGGCCGTAGACGTGCAGCAGCCGCCCGGGAGGCCCTTCGCGAAGGACCTGGCGCACGGGCCGGGGATCCACCGCCTCGCCACCGAAGTGAAGCTGGCGCAGGCCGCTGAAAGCGTCTGGTGCTTCGGCGACCACCTGGTTGAACCAGGCCGTGGTGAGGAAGAGGACCCGGATGCCCTCGTCCTTCAGCCACGTGGCGAAGGCCTTCGGTGCAAGCGCCGTCTCCCGGTCCACGCCGACCACGCGCGCACCGTTCAGGAGCGCGCCCCAGATCTCGAACGTGGCCGCGTCGAAGGAAGCGTTGGAGGCCTGCGCCACGCGGTCTTCCGGCACCACGCGGATGAAGTCCGTCTCCACCACCAGTCGGACCACGGCCTGATGCGGGACGCAGACGCCCTTCGGCGTCCCCGTGGACCCGGACGTGTAGATGACGTAGGCGGCATCCTCCGAGCTGGCACTGGAGACGGGAGCCTCCGTTCCAGGAACGTCATCCAGCGAAGTGTCACCGTCCAGCGCGAAGACCCGCACGCCCTCCGTGGGCAGCGCATCTCGCAGCCGCTCCTGGGTGAGCAGCACCTGCGCGCCAGCGTCCGCGAGCATCCACGCCCGTCGCTCGCGCGGGTACGCCGGATCCAGCGGCACATAGGCCGCACCGGCCTTGAGGATGCCCAGCATCCCCACGACGAGGTCCAGGGAGCGCTCCACGCAGAGGCCCACGGTGGAACCGCGCATGACGCCCAGCGAGCACAGCCGGTGGGCCACCTGATTCGCCCGCCAGTTCAACGCGGCATAGGTGAGCGAGTTCCCGCTGTAGACCACCGCGAGGGCATCAGGCGTCCGAGCGGCCTGGGCCTCGAACAGCGCATGCACCGTGGCATCGCGCGGGTACGCGGTCGCGGTGGCGTTCCATTCCACCAGCACCCGGTGGCGCTCGGCCTGGGACAGCAGGGACACCTCACCGAGCCGCTGCTCCGGTCTGGCGATCATCTCCCGCAGGAGCGTGGACCAGTGCGTGAGCAGCCTCGCGGCGGCATCACCCCGGATGCGCTCCGGCCGGTATTGGAGCTTCAGACGCAGCGAGCGACCCGGCAGCGCCACCGCGGTCAGTGGGTAGTGCGTGCGCTCGAAGACCGAGACGTCCCGCACCTCCAGCCCGGCCGCGCCCCTGGCGAGCGCCGCGTCCACGGGATAGTTCTCGAAGACGAGGAGGCTCTCGAAGAGCGGCGTGCCCCGAGGCACCTCGCTCCAACCCTGGAGTCGCGTGAGCGGGACGGGCTCGCGCTGGTTCAACTCCACCAGCACGGACTGGAGTTCGCGCAGCCAGGGCAACAGCGCCACCGAATGCCGCACACGGGCGCGCACCGGGAGCGAGTGGATGAACAACCCCACCGCCTCCTCGATGCCCGGCACTTCCGCCGGCCGACCCGCGAGCGTCGTTCCGAAGACGGCATCCTCGCCGCCGCCATACCGCGACAAGAGCAGCGCCCACGCGCCGTGGACCCACGTGCTCGGCGTCAGCCGGTGGCGACGCGCGAAGTCCTGGAGCGCCGTGGTCTCCGCTTCGCTCAGTGCCAGCTCGTGCTCTCCGGGTGGGCTCACGCTCGCGGAGCCACCCTCCGCCGGCAACGGCGTCGGAGCCTCGATGCCCGCGAGCTGTTCCCGCCAGAAGGCCTCGTCCTGCTCGGGGCGGCGGCGGCCCCGCCACTCGAAGTAGGAGCGGAAGTCCGCCACGGCGGGCGGACTCCAGGCCCCGCCGCGTGCAATGACCGCGTACGCATCGAGCACCTCGCCCAGCACCCGCGCCAGGCTCCACCCGTCCAACAGCAGGTGATGAAAGCTCCAGACGCACCGCCAGGCGGCGTCCTCCATCCGGATCAGCGCCAGTCGCATCAACGGCGCACGCGACAGCTCGAAGCCTTGAGCCCGGTCTTCACGGAGGAAGGACGCCAGGGCCCGGGCTCGCTCCTCGGTGGGGAGTGCACGCCAGTCGTGCTCGGTCCAGGGCAACTCCACGCGTGAGTGAACGACCTGGAGCGGCTCCTCGCGGCCTTCCCACAGGAAGGACGTCCGCAGTGCGGGGTGACGCTCAGCCACCGCGGCCCACGCGCTCCGCAGCGCGCCGGCATCCAGCGGCCCCGCGAGCGTCCAGCCCAGCTGTTCGAAGTACGCGTCCGTGCCGGGCTCCAGCAACACCTGGAACAACATTCCGTGCTGGAGCGGAGACAGCGGATATCGCTCCTCCCCCGCCCCCGCGAGTTCCGTCAGCGTCTGGGCGCAGTCCCGAGCGAGCGCCTCGATCGTCGCGCGGTCATGCAGTGCTTCGCTGTAGTGCCACGTCAGCTCCAGGCGTCCGCCGACCCCACGGGCCACCACTTCCAGCACATGGCTCCGCAGCCCGCGAGTCCCCTGTGAAGGCCCGGTGGATCCGGAGGCCAGCGTGAACAGCGCATTGTCCCGAGCGCCTGCCTCAAGCTGGCCCAGATAGTTGAAGAGGACCTCGGAAGAGCCCCGAGCCTCGCGCAGCGGCGCGGCATCCTCATCGTGGCGCAGGTAGCGCAGCAGGCCGTACCCAAGCCCCCTGCCCGCCCGGCGCTCACGAGCAGCACGGACCCGGTCCAGCACCGCCGACGACTCCGAGCCCACCGGCAGCTCCAGCCGCACGGGATACAGCGCGGTGAACCACCCCACCGTGCGCGAGAGGTCCACGTCGTCGAACAGCTCCTCGCGACCATGGGCCTCCACGTCGATTCGCAGCCGACGCTCCCCGGTCCACCGACCCAGCGCCTTCGCCACACCTGCGAGGAGCACATCCTCCACGCCAGGACGCGGTCCGGAGGCCGAAGCCCGCAGCAGCGCACGCGTCACCGCAGGCTCCAGCGCCACCATGACGGTGCGCTCCGAACCCTGCGTGTTCGCTCCTCCCGACAGATCCCTGGGAAGCAGGGGCACGTCCGCGCTCAATTCCTCGCGCCAGAAGGGCAGCTCCTCCGCGACGGCCGCAGAAGCCGCATGCGCCTCCAACCGCCGACCCCACGCCTGGAACGACGTCGTCTTGACCGGAAGCACCACAGGCTCGCCACCACCAACTTGGCGAAGCGCGGTCTCCAGGTCCTCCAGCAGCACGCGCCAGGAGACGCCATCCACCGCGAGGTGGTGGATGACCAGCAGCAGACGTCCGGTCCTCCCCGTGCCCCGTTCGAACAGCACCGCGCGCACGATGCGCCCTTCGCGCGGGTCCAGTCCCGACTGCGTCTCCGTGGCGATGCGCTCCACCGCCAAGGCCTGCTCAGACTCCGACAGCCCGGACAGGTCCACCCGGCCCAGCGGAACATCTAGCTCGGGCTCCGCGAAGGACTGTTCCCAGCTCGTCACCCCCAGCGTCAGCGTCAGCCGCAGCGCATCGTGGTGGTCCACGAGGGCCCGCAGCGCCCGCGCCAGCATCTCGGCGTCCACGGGCTCGCGAGTCTCCAGCAGCAGCGCCTGGTTGAAGTGATGCGCCTCGGGCAGCTCGCGTCCAAGGAACCACTGCTGAATGGGAGTGAGCGGGACAGGGCCCACCACCGGACCCTGTTCGCCCGCGCGCCGAACGCTCGCCGCCACCCGGGCCAGCCCCGCCACCGTCGGGTACTGGAAGAGCTGCCGCGCCGTGAGGTGGATGCCCGCCTGTCGCGCACGCGAGATCACCTGCAGCGCGAGGATGGAGTCACCGCCCAGCTCGAAGAAGCGATCATCCACCCCGACCCGCTCGGCGCCCAGCACGCCCGCCCAGATGCGCGCGAGCTGACGCTCCAGCTCGCTCCGAGGCTCGACGAACCCAGCACCTCCACCGACCGGTCCCTGCTCCGGCGCGGGGAGCGCACGGCGGTCCAGCTTCCCGCTGGGAGACAGCGGAAGCGCATCGAGGGTGACGAAGGCCGAAGGCACCATGTGCTCGGGCAGCCGCTCACCGAGGAAGGCGCGCAGCTCCAAGCCCTGGACCCCTCCGGAGGACGCGACGACGTACGCCACGAGACGCCGATTCCCCGGAACATCCTCGCGCACCGACACGGCCGCAGCCCGCACGGCCGGGTGCTGTGACAGCACCGCTTCAATCTCTCCCAGCTCGATGCGGAAGCCACGTACCTTCACCTGGTCGTCCAGCCGCCCCAGGTACTCGAGGGATCCATCCGCGAGGAAGCGGGCCTTGTCCCCCGTGCGATACATCCGCGCACCAGCCGCAGGAGCAAAGGCGTCCGGGATGAAGCGCTCGGCGGTCAGCTCCGGCCGCTGCCAGTAGCCGCGAGCCAGTGGGTCGCCACCGATGAACAGCTCACCCGGCACACCCGTCGGAACCGGCCGCAAGCGCGCATCCAGCACATACATCCGCGCATTGGCGATGGGACGCCCGATGGGAACGGCAGGCCGAGTGTCCTCGCGCAAGCAGGCCCACGCCGTCACATCCACCGCGGCCTCCGTGGGGCCGTAGAGGTTGTGCAGCTCCGCGTCCACGGACGAGAAGAAGCGATCCCGCAGATCCGGAGGCAGCGCCTCGCCACTGCAGAACACGCGCCTCAGGCTGGCACAGGACTCCGCGAGCCCTGGCTCCTCCAGGAACGGCCGGAGCATGGACGGGACGAAGTGCAGCGTGGTGATGCGCTCGCGCGCGATGACGCCCGTCAGGTACGCGGGCTCGCGATGGCCGCCGGGCCGCGCCATCACCAACCGCGCGCCCGTCATCAGCGGCCAGAAGAACTCCCACACGGAGACGTCGAAGCTGAACGGCGTCTTCTGGAGGACGCCGTCGCTCGCATCCAGTCCGTAGGCCTCCTGCATCCAGAGGAGTCGGTTGCACACGGCGGCATGCGTGTTCATCGCGCCCTTGGGCCGCCCTGTGGAGCCCGAGGTGTAGATGACGTACGCCAGCCCGCTCCCCTCCACCGCCACGTCGAGACGCTCCGAGTCCTCGCGAGCCACCGCGTCCCACTCCGAGTCCAGGCACACCACCGCCGCACCACCGTGAGGCAGCCCCGCCACGAGCCGGGCCTGGGTGAGCAGCACCGGCGCCGCCGCGTCCGCGAGCATGTATTCCAGCCGCTCGCGGGGGTACTCCGGGTCGAGCGGCACATACGCCCCGCCCGCCTTGAGGATGCCCAGGAGCCCTACCACCATCTCCAGTGATCGCTCCGAGCACAGCGCGACCAACCGGTCCGGGCCCACGCCGCGAGCACGCAGGTACCGCGCGAGCTGGTTCGCCCGCCGGTCGAGTTCCCGATACGTGAGTGCTTCGCCCTCGAAGCTCACCGCCACCGCATCCGGCGTGCGGTCCACCTGCGCTTCGATGATTCGGTGCAGGACCACCCCCTCCGCACGAGGGCGCCGGGTGTCGTTCCACTCCACGAGGATCCGGTGTCGCTCCTCCGGTGGCATCAGCGTCAGGTCGAGCACGCGCTGCTCGGGGTCGCGCACGCCCGCGTCCAGCAGCACGCGCAGGTGCCCGAGCAGGCGCGAGGCGGTGTCGGGCTCGAACAGGTCGGTGCTCAGCTCCAGGTTCGCGACGAAGCCCTCCGCGGTGTCCGTGAGGATGAGCCGCAGGTCGAACTTCGCCGTGCGGCTCTCCTGCTCCAGGACGCGCAGCCGGAGGCCCGGCATCGCGATCTCCGGCAGGGGGTCCTCCTGCAGCACGAGCATGGCCTGGAAGAGCGGGCTGCGGCCCAGGTCGCGCTCGGGCTGGAGCGCCTTCACCAGTTCCTCGAAGGGAGCGTCCTGGTGCGCGAACGCGCCCAGCACCGTCTCCCGTGCGCGGGCAATCAGCTCACGGAAGGAAGGCTCCCCGGCGAGCGACACCCGGAGCACCAGCGTGTTGACGAAGCAGCCGATGAGTCCTTCCAGCTCGGTCCGGTCGCGGCCCGCCACGGGGGTGCCCACGCACAGGTCGTCCTGTCCGCCATGACGGGACAGCAGCGCGGAGAAGCCCGCCAGCAGCACCATGAAGGGGGTGGCGCCCTCGTGCTGGGCCAACGCCTTCAGCCCGCGCGACAGCTCCGCGCCCAGGAGCACGCTCCGGTTCGCACCGCGACTCGTGCGCACCGCCGGGCGCGGATGATCCGTGGGCAATTCCAGGACACGAGGCGCGCCATCCAGTCGGGCCCGCCAGTACGCAAGCTGCGCCTCCAACGCCTCGCCGCGCAGCCAGTCCCGCTGCCACGCCGCATAGTCCACGTACTGGAGCGGAAGCTCCGGCAGCGGCGACGACTTGCCCTCGGAGAAGGCGCGGTAGAGCGCAGCCACCTCACGCACCAGTACGCCCAGGGATCCGCCATCGGACACGAGGTGGTGCAGCACGAGCAGGAGCACGTGCTCACGAGCATCCAGCTGAACCAGCGTGGCGCGCAGCGGCGGTCCCGAGCCCAGGTCGAAAGCGCGCAGGGCCTCCTCCTCCGCACGCCGTGACAGCGCTTCCGTCCGCATCGGCTCCGGCAGCGCCGTCAGGTCCAAGCGCACCAGCGAGAGCTGCGGCTCGGGATTGATGCGCCAGGAAGCAGTGCCCTCCTCGTCACGGAAGGTGGCGCGGAGAACACCGTGGCGTCGAACCACCTCACGCAGGCAGCGCTCCAGCATCTGCGCATCGAGCGAGCCCTCCACTCGAACGGCCACCGCGTCGTTGTAGGCGCCGCCGCCCGGTTCGAGTTGTTCCAGGAACCAGAGCCGCTGCTGCGCGAAGGACAGGGGCAGTGCGCCCTCGCGAGGTCGAGGCACCAGCGGGGGCACGCGGGACATCACCCGGGGGAGCGCATCCAGGCGAGCGGCCAGCGATGCCGGAGTGGCGGACTCGAAGAGCTCGCGCAGGGGCAGGTCCACTCCGAACGACTCACGAATCCGGGACGCGGCCCGAGTGGCGAGCAGCGAGTGCCCACCGAGCGCGAAGAAGTCGTCATCCACGCCGACCCGCTCCACCCCCAGCAGCGAGGACCACAGCTCCGCCAGCAGACGCTCGGTCTCCGTCCGAGGAGCCACGTACTCCCGGACCGTGTCACGCGCGCCCTCCGGAGCGGGCAGCGCCTTGCGGTCCACCTTCCCATTCGGCGTCAGCGGGAGCGCTGCGAGCGAAACCATCGCCGAGGGCACCAGGTGCTCGGGGAGCGACCGCCGGGCGAAGTCCCTCAGCGCATCCATGGACAGCACCGCATCGTGCCGGGGCACGACATACGCCACCAACCGCGCGCTCCCGGGCACGTCCTCCCGAGCCACCACCACCGATTGGGTCACACCCGGATGCCGGGCGAGCACGGACTCAATCTCACCAGGCTCCACGCGGAAGCCACGGACCTTGAGCTGGTGGTCCACGCGCCCCAGGAACTCCACTGTCCCATCCGCGCGCCACCGTGCCCGGTCACCCGTGCGGTACATCCGAGCACCAGGGGCACCGCCAAACGGATCCGGCAGGAAGCGCTCGGCGGTCAGCTCCGGCCGGGCGTGATACCCGCGGGCGACACCCGCTCCGCCAATGTAGAGCTCACCGGGCACACCGATGGGCGCGGGCCGAAGCTCCGCGTCCAGCACGTACATCGCGGTATTGGCGATGGGCGTGCCAATGGGAACCGGCCCCGAAGCGCCGTCCACGCGGTGCGACGAGGACCAGATGGTGGTCTCCGTGGGGCCATACATGTTGAGCAGGGCCCCGCCCACGGTGTCGCGCAGCCGTGCCGCCAACGTTGTCGACAGCGCCTCACCGCCCACCAACAGCCGCTCCAGCCCTGCGAGCGCACCCGGCGCACCGGGCTCCAGCAGCAGCGCCTGCGCGAGCGAAGGCGTGCACTGCAGGTGGGTGACACCGTGCCGTGCGAGCTGCGCAGGCACCGTGCCGCCGTCCTGCTCCTGGAGAAGGAAGTCCCGCTCGCACCGCTGCCGCACGGCATCCAGCGCGGGCAGGCTGGCAAGCACCGCATCCGTATCCACACCGAAGTCGATGAGACACGCGACCTCATCCACGCCAAGCGACTCGATGCGAGCCACCTGCTCACGGACGGTGCGCGGAGTGCCGAAGAGCCCCGCTCCTTCGAAGAAGCGCCCGAAGGCGCGAGCCCCGAGCGCGTCCAGGTCCTCGGGACGAACGGAGGCCGGATCCAGCTCAATCCCGAGCGTCCGCCCCAGCCCCCGCATCAGGTCCGCGGAGGTGCTCAGGTAGCGGCGCAGCGGGCCTTCCACTGTCTCGCGTACGCGCTCCACGTCGTGCCCCACGAACGTGTGGAGCATCAGCGTCACATGGCCCTCGCCCGCATGGCCCGCCGCGCGCCACGCCTCTCGGTAGAGGGCGATGCGCTCTCGCAGCTCCTCCCACCGCTGGCCCAGCAGGTGCGTGAGCACGCCCGCGCCCAGCTGGCCGGCCTCGCGGAAGGTCTCTGGATTGCCGGCGGCGGTGAGCCACACAGGCAGCTCGCGCTGCACGGGGCTCGGGCGGATGTGGACATCCACCGAGGTGCCGGTGCCATTGGGCAGGCTCAGGGCCTCGCCGCGCCACAGCCGTCGCACGGTGTCCAGGTCCTGCCGCGACCGCTCGCGCCGCTCCGCATACCGTTCCGGAGCGAGGACGAAGTCATCCGCGTTCCAACCTGGAGCCACGGAGATGCCCACGCGCCCCTTCGACAGGTTGTCGACGAGCGACCACTCCTCCGCGACACGCACCGGGTGGTGCAGCGGAAGGACGACGCTGCCAGCGCGGATGGCCACGCGTTCGGTGATGGCGGCGATGGCTGCGCCCGTGAGCGAGGGGTTGGGATAGAGCCCACCAAAGGCGTGGAAGTGCCGCTCCGGAGTCCACACCGCTTCAAAGCCATGACGGTCCGCGAAGCGCGCGCTCTCGAGCAGCAGCTGGTAGCGATCCGCCCCCGGGACGTCCTCGTCGGCGGCGAAGTAGAAGAGGCTGAAGCCCAGCGGCTTGCGGCGCGAACGAACCGCCCGGAGCGGTGCGGCCCCCAGGCTCCCCTGCTCCCCCTGCACGACGACCTTGAAGCCCCGAGCCAGCGTCCACAGCAGCTCCAGCACGGAGATGTCGAAGGACACACTGGTCACCGCGAGCCACGTGCCCGGAGTGGTGCCCACGCGCGCGTCCATGCCCGTGAAGAAGCTGGACACGTTGCGGTGCGGAATCAGCACGCCCTTCGGCCTGCCGGTGGAGCCGGAGGTGTAGAGGACGTACGCGAGGTTGCCGGGCCCCACGTCAGACGGAGGCGCCGCGGCCGCCTCCCCCGGAGCATCCAGCAGCACCACGGTCCGTCCGCCGAACGGAAGGGCTCCCGCCAGGTGCCGGTGCGCGAGCACCACCGCCGCACCGGAGTCCTCCAGCATGAGGGCGAGCCGGGACTCGGGGTACGAGGGATCCAGCGGAAGATACGCACCGCCCGCCTTGAGGATGCCCAGGAGCCCCACCGCGAGGTCCGCGGAGCGGTCCGCGCAGAAGCCAACGATGCACTCCGGCCCCACGCCCTGCTCGCGCAGCCGCCACGCCACAGCGTTGGCCCGACGGTCCAGCGCGCGGTACGTGAGCACCTCATCTCCGCACACCACGGCGACAGCGTCCGGAGTCCGAGCGGCCTGCGCGTCGAAGAGCGTGTGGAGGCAAGCGTCCGGGAACTCCGTGCGCGTGTCGTTCCAAGCCACCAGCACCCGCTGCCGCTCGGGCTCCGGCAGGAGCGGAAGCGAGGAGATGCGCTGGTCCGGATCCGCGGCGATGGCCTCCAGCAGCACGCCCAGCCGCGCCACCAGTCGCGTGGCGGTATCCGCATCGAAGAGGTCCGTGGCGTACTCGATCCACCCGTCCAGTCCCTCCGCGCCGCGAGCAAGGGACAGGGTCAGGTCATACGGCGTGGCACCCGGATCCACCTCCACACGGCGGGCCTCCAGGCCGGGCAGCGCGAGTCCAGCACCGGGCTCTGGCTGGAGCACGAACAACACCTGGAACAGCGGAGCACGTGAGCGATCCCGAGCAGGCTGGATGGCGTCCACCAGTCGCTCGAAGGGAACGTCGCGGTGGGCGAACGCATCGAGCGCCACCTCCCGGGTCCGCCCCAGCAGCTCGCGGAACCGGGGTGCGCCGGAGAGGGACGCACGAAGGACCACGAGGTCGAGGAAGCAGCCGATGAGCCCTTCCAATCCGGCCCGCTCCCGTCCATTGACGGGAGTCCCGACACAGAAGTCCTCCTGGCCCGAGTGGCGCGCAAGCAGCACCTCGAAGGCCGCCAGCAGCGTCATGAACAGCGTGGCGCCTTCGCTCCGGCCCAGCGCCTCCAGCCGGACCGTGAGCGACTCCGGAAGGTGCAGCGCCACACGGCCGCCGCGATAGGACGGCGCAGGCGGACGAGGACGGTCCGTCGGAAGCTCCAGGGCAACGGGAACACCGGCCAGCCGCGCCTTCCACCCGTCGAGCGAAGCCGTCAGTGCGCCCTCCGTCTCACGCTCGCGGCGCCAGCGAGCGAAGTCGGGATACTGGAAGGCGAGCGGAGCCAACGAAGCCCCGCCCCCGTAGAGCACGCTCAACTCCCGGGCCAGGATGCCGAACGAGGCCCCGTCGGAAGCGATGTGGTGCATCACCACGACGAGCAGGTGCTCACGCGAGTCCAGCTGGATCAGCGTGGCCCGTAGCAGCGGTCCCCGCGCGAGATCAAAGGGAGTACGCGCCTCCTCGCGAGCCAGCTGGAGCGCCGCAGCCTCACGTTCCTCCGCCGGAAGCTCGCGGAGGTCCACCCGCCGGAACGACGAAGCCGGAACGGAAGAGGTCACCTGGAAGGGAGTGCCATCCTCCTCGCGGAACGTCGCGCGAAGGGCCGCCTGCCGAAGGACCAGCGCCGCGAAGGCACGCTCCAACGCCGCGTCATCCAGCGCGCCCGTGAGCCGGACCGCCGCGGGAAGGTGATACGCGGGACTCCCGCGCTCAAGCTGCTCGAAGAGCCACAGCCGCTGCTGAGCAGAGGAGAGCGGAGCGGGAGCGCCCTCTTCCGCGCGGATCAGCCCGCTGCCAGCGGCCGTCCCACGCGCCGCGAAGACCGTGCGCGCGAGCTCCGCCACGGTAGGACCCTGAAGCAGGACCTCCATGCGCAGGACGGTGCCCAGCGATTCGACATCGTTCGCCAGCTCCACGGCGCCCAGTGAGTCCAGACCAAAGGACGTGATGGGCAAGTCCCGAGCAAGCGTCTCCGGACGCACGCGAAGCCGAGCCGCGATCCGCGCCAACAGCCACGCCTCCAACTCCTCCACAGTGACAGGCTCGGAAGCCACCACCGGAGCCGGAGCGTTCCCCTCCCCGGGCGAAGGCTCCGCCTCCGTTGCGCTCCAGGTCAGCAGCGCCCGAGCCGTCCCAGCGAGCAGCTCCGCCCGGCACGCGCGACGCTGGATCTTGCCGCTGGACGTCTTGGGCAGTGCACCCGGCTCGATGAGGACGAGCGTGTGGAGTTGCACCTCGTGCGCCTCGGACAGGCCCCGGCGCAAAGCGCCCACCACGTCCTCCGCAGTCCAAGGCTTGCGAGTGTCCACCTCGTACATCACCGCGAGCCGCTCCTCGCCGCCCACGTCGATGGAGAACGCCGCGCCACAGCCGGGCCGCAGCGCCGCGTGGCTGCGCTCCAGCGTCAGCTCCAGATCCTGGGGGTGCAGGTTGCGACCGCGCAGGATGACGAGGTCCTTGCGTCGACCCGCGACGAACAGCTCACCATCCCGCAGCAGGCCCAGATCCCCAGTGCGAAGGAACCGGGGCCCACCGTCCGAATCCGCCAGGCGAGCACCGAAAGCCGCCTCACTCTCCTCGGGCCGCTCCCAGTAGCCCTGGGCCACGCTCGGGCCGGAGACCCAGATCTCCCCCACCCGCTCAGGAGGGCACGGCCGCCCGGTCTCCGGATCCACGACGAGCAGCGTCTGATCCGGCATCGTCCGGCCGCACCCCACCAGCGCGCGAGCACCGGGGCCGTCAGCAGCCTCCACCGCTTCGTTCCGCTCCAGCGCCGCGGAGTCCCAGGTGCGCGTGAGGACGCCCTCGCCCTTGCGCCCGCCCGAGGCGATCAGCGTGCCCTCCGCGAGCCCGTAGCAGGGATAGAACGCCTCGCGCTGGAACCCGGAGGGCGCGAAGGCCTCCGCGAAGCGCGACATGACCTCCGGGCGGATGGGCTCCGCGCCGCAGAAGGCCAGCTCCCAGCGACGCAGGTCCAGCCCCTCGCGCTCCGAGGCCGGCACCTTCCGCACGCACAGGTCGAAGGCGAAGCACGGGCCGCCACTGATGGTGCCGCCGAAGCGGGACAACGACTCCAGCCAGAAGCGCGGGCGACGGAGGAACGCGAGCGGCGACAGCAGCGCCACCGGGAAGCCCGCGTACAGCGGCTGGAGGACGCCGCCAATGAGCCCCATGTCGTGGTACGGCGGAAGCCAGATGACGCCCACGCTGTCCGAGCGGACCTCGAACGCATGGGAGATCAACCCCAGGTTGTGCAGCAGGTTGCCGTGGCTGAGCCGCACGCCCTTCGGGTCGCCGGTGGACCCGGACGTGTACTGAAGGAAGGCCAGCGTGTCCGGAGCAGGCGCCGGGCGCACCCACCCTGCCTCGGTCCCTTCAGGCAGCGCATCCGTGGCCACCCAGCGCAGCGCCGCCAGCTCGGGAGCACCCTCGAAGAGCCCCTCGCCCATCTCCTGGATGAAGGAGGTGGTGAGCACGACGCTCGCACGGGCATCGCGGACGATGGCGCGCAGCCGGGGCAGCGTCCTGTCCAGGCGCGTGGGGTCCGGCGGATAGGCAGGGACGGCCACCAGCCCGGCGTACAGGCAGCCAAAGAAGCCCGCGACGTACTCCAGGCCCGGGGGATAGAGGAGCACGGCACGCTCGCCCGCCTGGGCCAGCGACTGCAGCGCGGCGCCAATGCGACGGGCCCGCAGGTCCAGCCCGGCATGGCTCAGGACCGAGTCCTCCCCGCCATCTTCCAGGAAGGTGTAGAGGGGCCGCTCTCCCAGAGCGTGGGCCCGGGTTTCGAGCAACTCCAGGAGCGTCGCGGCCGGGGAGGTTCGAGCGGAGAGAGGTGCCATGATGTGGGGCTGGAAGAAGCCTGGGTCCCTTCGCTGGAGAACGGCGCGCAGCTTAAGCTATGAGGGCGAGGAAGCCGGTTCTCTTACTGGCGGAAGGAACCCACGGCGTGAACCTGCTCATCCTGTTGCTTCGCAGGTCACGAGGCACCGTGGCACTGGCGGTGTGTTTTGGTCTCTTGACAGGAGCCGCGAGCGCCGGGCTCATCGCGCGCATCAACGCGGTCCTCTCCAGTGGGGGCACGCTCGTGGATCGCGGCACGGTCCTCGGCTTCGCCGCGCTGGGAGCGCTGATGCTGGGCTCACGCATCGGAGCACAGCTGTTGCTCACGCGCCTGCAGACGAGCACCACGTTCGCGCTGCGGGATCAGCTCAGCCAGCGGATCCTCGCGACGCCGCTGCGCCAGCTGGAAGAGCTGGGCAACCACCGGCTGATGGCGACGCTGATCGACGACATCCAGGCCGTCACGCAGGGCCTGCTCTGCATCCCGCCGCTGCTGATCCACTGCGGCATCATCGTGGGTTGCATGACGTACCTGGCCGTCATGTCGAGGATGGTGTTCGCGGCGCTGTTCATCTTCGCGACGCTGGGAGTCGCCAGCTACCTGCTCCCCATGCGGCACATCATGGGACTGCTGCGGCACTCGCGTCAGACGAATGACCGGTTCTTCCGCGACCTGCGCTCGCTCACCCAGGGCCTGAAGGAGCTGAAGCTGCACGGAGGAAGGCGCAAGGCGTTCCTGCTGCAGGAGCTGTTCCCCACCGCCGAGATGCTGAAGCAGCTCCAGACGCGGATCTTCACCCTCCACACGCTCACGACCAGCTGGAGCATGAGCCTGTTCTTCTTCTTCATCGGGCTGCTGCTCTTCGTGTTGCCGGGGCTCACCCCGGTGTCCGCCTCCACGCTGGTGGGCTACACGCTCGCCGTCCTCTACCTCCAGCAGCCGCTGGAGGCCTCCATGACGCTGCTGCCCATGTTGAGCGCGGGAACGGTGGCGCTGCGCCACATCGACACGTTGGCGCTGGATCCCGCGGGGGCCGCGAGCGAACCGCTCCCGTCAGGCCCCGAGGAGGCCCCTGCCCCTCCGTCCCGCATCGACCTGGTGGGGGTCACGCACGCGTACCGCCGCGAGGGAGAGGACACGCCCTTCACGCTGGGCCCCATCGACCTGACGCTCAGGCCGGGGGAGCTGCTCTTCATCGTGGGCGGCAACGGCAGTGGAAAGACGACGTTGGCCAAGCTGATCACAGGCCTGTATGCGCCAGAGTCCGGCGAGGTCCGTGTCGACGGGCGGCCCGTGACGGAGGCAGGCCGGGAGCGCTACCGCCAGCTGTTCGCGACGGTGTTCTCCGACTTCCACCTCTTCGACTCACTGCTCGGCCTGGCCGGGGGAGCAAAATCAGACAAGGCCCGTGCGTACCTGGAGCGGCTCCAGTTGCAGCGCAAGGTGCGCATCGACGAGAACGGCAAGCTCTCCACCACGGACCTGTCCGCGGGCCAGCGCAAACGGCTGGCGCTGCTGACGGCATACCTGGAGGACCGCCCCGTGTACCTCTTCGACGAGTGGGCTGCGGACCAGGACCCCCACTTCAAGGAGGTCTTCTACCGGGAGCTGCTGCCGGACCTGAAGGCCGAGGGGAAGGCCGTGGTCGTCATCAGTCACGACAACCGTTACTTCGACGTAGCGGACCGGCTGGTAAAGCTGGAGTCCGGCGCCATCGTCTCGGAAGAGTCCGCGGGCAGCCCACAACGGCTGACGGGCGCGTGAAGCGCGGCGCGGCGCCTCAAGGCCCCTGATTCTCGCGGACGGCGGCGGCCGTCTGATCCAGCTCCGCGGACAGCAGCACCAGCACGTCGTCGATGGACACGAGCCCCACCATGCGCCCCAGCTCGTCCACGATGGGCAGGCGGCGCACGCCCCGCTTCTTGAAGGTGAAGAGCGCCTGGTCGAGCGTGTCGTCCACATGGGCGACCGCGGGCCGGGGCGACATGACGTCCGAGACGGAGACGGCCGTGGCATCGCTCCGCTCGGCGACCACCCGGGTGACGATGTCCCGGTCGGTCAGCATGCCCACCGGGCGCAGCTCCTCCCCGACGACGACGAGCGCGCCGACGTGCCGGTCGCGCAGTTGCTCGGCGGCTTCGGCTACGCTCTGCGTGGACTGGATGACGGCCACCGTCTTGCGGCAGAACCTTGCGAGCGACATGGCACCTCCCTGGACGCCAGGCCCGTGCGCCCGGTCGCACGGGTGGATGGCGGGACGCTCCCGCGCACGTCCTCCTCCCGACAAACCAGCGCACCGCCACCGCCAGATGCAACCCGCGGGGATGGAGCGGCGTGGCGAGCCCCAGCCGTCCCACTCGGAGCCTTCACCCGGGAGACACCGGTCTGCCCTTCAGGGAAGCGGCGTGCGCGCCTTCGCGTGGGCAGCTTCCGCGCGGAGGGCTGGCCCCTCCAAGGAGCCGACCCGTGGAAACGACGCCCCCCTCCCGCGAGCAGCAGCGCCCACCGCATCCTCCGCTGGAGCGACCCACGTCCCTGCTGGGGCCGGCGGTCGGCATGGGGGTCACCCTGGGCCCTTCGCTGGTGCTCGACCTCGCGTCGGCCTCGGCGACGGCGGCGGTGCTGCTCGGCGCGCGCCCGCGGAACCGGGCGCTCCGGGCGGCCCTCGTGGTGGCGTCGCTCGCACCCTGGGGCTGGCGGCTCGCCCGCCCGTGGCTGCTGAACTGGGGAGCGGGTTCGGAGGAGATCACGCGCGCCCTGCCCGGGGACGGGCTCGTCCCCAACCCGGTGGCCGTGAACACGCGGGCCATCACCATCGACGCGCGTCCCGAGGACGTGTGGCCCTGGCTGGTGCAGATCGGCTACCGCCGCGCGGGCTGGTACAGCTACGACGTGCTGGAGCGGGCCGCGGGGGCCGGCGAGTTCGTCGAAGGCCACTCCGCGGACCACATCCACCCGCGGCTCCAGGCACTCGCGGTGGGGGACATCATCCCCATGAGCCGCTGGACGGGGATGCAGGTGGCGGAGCTCGTGCCCGCGCGGGCCCTCGTCCTGCGGTCGGTGATGGATGACGAGACCCCGACCTGGGGCGTGACGACCTGGGCGTTCGTGCTCGAACCCCTGGGTGAGGGCAGGACGCGGCTGCTCGTGCGCGGGCGGACGGGGGGAGATCCGCGCAGGTGGGGGGAGCGGGTGTTCGGTCAGCTCATCGAGTTCCCGCACTTCGTCATGGAGCGGAAGATGTTGCTCGGTGTGAAGGCGCGCGCCGAGCGGATGGAGCGCTTCGGGGAAACGACCGCCACGGCTTGAGGCGCCGGGACTGGCACCCGCCACCCGCGCGCCGCATCGTTTACGTTCACGTCCAAGAGGAGCAACGCCATGCCTGTCTACGAGTTCTTCTGTCGCAAGTGCCGGGAGCCCTTCACCGAGGTCATGAAGATCAAGGAGCACGATGAGCGGACGCCGGTGTGCCCGCGCTGCCGCGAGGCGAAGGAGGTGGAGAAGCGCCTCTCCGCCGTCCACGCGGTCACCACCAAGAAGTGGCTCACCTACTGAGGCACCCGCCTGTCAGGCCAGCGCCTCCAGGCGACACTCCGCCCCGGCCGCGGGCCCATGGCGGCGCTCTGACGGGGTGGCCACCCTTGGCCCCGCTCGAAGCGGAGGTACCGCCATGTCACGGTCTGGGTTGTTCCTCCTGCTCGCGCTGGGTGTCCCGCCGGCCTCCACCGATGCTCCGGAGGCCATCCAGGCCCTGGCCACCTTCGAGGCCACGCTGGCCGCGAGTGCCCCGGAGGGCACCTCGGGGCTGACGCCCGTGGAGCGGCTCGGCAAGCTGCTCTTCTTCGACCGCGAGCTCTCCGAGCCCCGGGGTCAGGCCTGCGCCGTCTGCCATGGCCCCGAGGTGGGTTGGACGGGGCCGGACCTGTTCATCAACCTCACCGGCTCCGTCTACGAGGGCGCCGTGCGGGGGCGCTTCGGCAACCGCAAGCCGCCCTCGTCCGCGTACGCCACCCAGGCGCCCGTCCTCCACCTGGAGACCCCCGCGGAGGCGCGCTTCGTGGGCGGCAACTTCTGGGACGGCCGCGCCACCGGCGAGGAGCTGGGCAACCCCGCCGCGGACCAGGCGCAGGGCCCCTTCCTCAACCCCGTGGAGCAGAACAACCCCAGCGAGGCCGTGGTGGTGGCCAAGGTCTGCGGCGGCCGCTACGGCGACCTCTTCCGCGCCGTCTACGGAGCCTCCATCTGCGGCGACGTGCCGCACGCCTACGACTCCATCGCCCTGGCCATCGCCGCGTACGAGGGCTCGCGCGAGGTCAACGCCTTCTCCTCGAAGTACGACGCGTGGCTCGCGGGCCGCGCCTCGCTCACCCGCCAGGAGCGCTGGGGCCTGCGGCTCTTCGAGGGCAAGGGCCGCTGCTCCAACTGTCACCCGAGCCGGCCCGGCCCCGGGGGCGAACCGCCGCTCTTCACCGACTACACCTTCGACAACCTGGGCGTGCCGCGCAACCTGTTCAACCCCTGGTACTGGCAGTTCCAGTTCAACCCGGAGGGGCCCTTCTACGTGGACCTGGGGCTGGGGGCCTTCCTGTTCACGCGCGACGCGTGGGCCCCCTCCGCGCGCGCCAACCTGGGCAAGGTCAAGGTCCCCACGCTGCGCAACGTGGACAAGCGGCCCTACCCCGGCTTCGTGAAGGCCTATGGCCACAACGGCTACTTCAAGAGCCTGGAGTCCGTCGTCCACTTCTACAACACACGCGACGTGCTGCCGGTGTGCCTCGCGGGCGTCAGCGGCATCCCCGGCGTGGACTGCTGGCCCGTGCCAGAGGTGGGGCAGAACATCAACACCCGCGAGATGGGCGACCTGAAGCTCAACCCCCAGGAGGAGCAGGCCATCGTCGCCTTCATGCGGACGTTGTCGGACGGCTACGAGCGGCGCGGGGCGGAGTGAAGGCGACGGCGGCGCTGCCTCCGCGCCGCGGTGGGACGCCCCCGCCGTCCCACCCTGAGGTCCGGGCCTGGAGGCGGGGTGCCTGACGCGCCGGTTCGACGGGGTTGGCGCGGCTGGGGCTTCGGGCTGGCCCTGCTGGCCGCGGTCATCCTGGTGGTGACGCGCGCCTCCGAGGAGCGCGAGTTCGCGCGCCTGCTGAAGGAGTCCGCCCCCGCCTGGCAGCTCGTCGCCGCGCTGCTCCAGGCGGCGACGTACCTGTCCCAGTCCGCGGTGTGGCGCGCGGTGTTGCGCAGGACGCGCTTCCGCGTGCCCCTGGGCGCCCTCTACTCGCTGAGCTTCGCGAAGCTCTTCATCGACCAGGCCCTCCCCTCCGCCGGCATCAGCGGCGCGGCGCTCATCGTCCACGGCCTGGAGCGGCGCGGCGTGGGGCGGGGGCCGGTGATGGCGTGCGTGGTGGTGGAGACGATGACCAACTACACCGCGCTCATCCTCGCGCTCCTCGTCGCGCTGGGCATGGCCGACTGGCTCGGCGAGGCGCGGGGGCTGGTGTGGGCGGCCACGGCGGTGCTCATCGCGCTCAGCGGCGCGCTCATCCTCTTCCTCGTGCGCTTGACCCGGGGCGCCAGCGCCGGCCGGTCTCCTCCCCACGGCTTCGCGCGGATCCCGAGCGCGAGGACGCTCCTGCACGCCCTCTCCGAAGCGCCGCCCGAGCTGGCGCACAGCCCCCGCGTGCTGACGGAGGCGACCGGCTTCAACTTCATCATCCACCTGCTCGACGCGGCGACGCTGTGGGCCCTGCTCCGCGCCCTGGGCGTGGACGCTGCGCCCACCGGCGTCTTCACCGCCTTCATGCTCTCCGCGCTGGCGCGCACCCTGGGCGTCATCCCCGGAGGGCTCGGCACCTTCGAGGCGGCCTCCACCGGGACGCTGACGCTGATGGGCGTGCCCCTGGCCGCGGCGCTCTCCGCGACGGTGCTGTTCCGCGGCCTCAGCTTCTACCTCCCCCTGCTGCCGGGCCTCTGGCTGTCCCGGGGCGAGCTTCGCGAGCAACGCGAGGCGGCCCGGCTTCCGGCCATCGAGCGGTACTGGGCCCTTGCCCCGCTGACCCTGCTCGACGCCCTGCGCGCGAGCCCGGACGGGCTCGCGCAGGACGAGGCCGCGCGCAGGCGGGAGCTGCACGGGAGCAACGCGCTGGAGGAGGCCCGGCGGCCGTCGCGCCTGCGCGTCGTGTGGCTCCAGCTCAAGAGCCCGCTGGTCCTCCTGCTGGTCGTCGCGGCGGTCATCTCCGCCTTCACGGGCGACTGGACCGACGCGCTCATCGTCCTGGCCATCGTCCTCGGCAGCGTGCTGCTGGGCTCCTCGCGCGAGTACAAGGCCCAGGCCACCATCGCCCGGCTGCGCGAGCGCATCGTCACCGGGGTGAAGGTCCTCCGGGGAGGACGGGCCGCCACGGTCCCGCTGCCGGACATCGTCCCCGGCGACGTCGTGCTGCTGTCCGCGGGCAGCATGGTGCCGGCGGACGCGCGGGTGCTGGAGGCGACGGACCTGTTCGTCAGCCAGGCGGTGCTGACGGGCGAGAGCTTCCCCGTGGAGAAGCGGCCCGGGGTGGCCGCGCCCGAGGCGGCGCTGGCCGAGCGCGACAACTGCGTGTTCCGGGGCACCCACGTGCGCAACGGCACCGGCAGGTGCCTCGTCGTCACCACCGGCCGCAACACGGCCTTCGGCGCCATCGCCGGGCGCCTGGCCCTGCGCGCGCCGGAGACGGAGTTCGAGCGGGGCCTCCGGCAGTTCGGCTACGTCCTGCTCACGACGATGGTGGTGATGGTGCTGGGGGTCGTCGCGGCGAACGTCCTGTTGAACCGGCCCCCCGTGGAGACGCTGCTGTTCTGCCTGGCGCTCGCGGTGGGGCTGAGCCCGGAGCTGCTGCCGGCCATCCTCAGCGTGAACCTCTCCGCCGGCTCGCAGGCCATGGCCGCGCGGGGCGTCCTGGTGCGCAGGCTCAGCGCCATCGAGAACCTGGGCAGCATGGACGTGCTGTGCACCGACAAGACGGGGACCCTGACGGAGGGCGTCGTCAGCCTCCAGGGCGCCTACGACGCCCAGGGCGCGCGGTCCGAGGACGTCCTCGCGCTGGCGTCCCTCAACGCTTGGCTCCAGGCGGGCATGGCGAATCCGCTCGACGACGCCCTCCTCCGGGCGCGCCGCCCCGCGCCGGGCACCGCCGACAAGCTCGGGGAGATTCCGTACGACTTCGTCCGCAAGCGCCTGTCCGTCATCGTCCGCCAGGGCGACGACGTGCGGCTCGTCACCAAGGGCGCCTTCGCGCAGGTGCTGGAGGCCTGTACCGGTTCCTGGCCTTCACCGACCCGCCGAAGGAGGGCGCCCGCGAGGCCATCCCCGGGCTGTCCCGGAGGGGCGTGGACATCAAGCTCATCACCGGCGACAGCCGCCGGGTGGCGGAGCACGTGGCCCGCGAGGTGGGCCTGGGCACCACGCGGGTGCTCACCGGGGCCCAGTTGCACCAGCTCAGCGACGAGGCGCTGTGGCACCAGGCCGAGCGGGCGGAGCTCTTCGTGGAGGTGGACCCGACGCAGAAGGAGCGCATCATCCTGGCCCTGAAGAAGCAGGGGCACGTGGTGGGCTTCCTCGGGGACGGGGTGAACGACGCGCCGGCCATGCACGCGGCGGACGCGAGCCTCTGCGTGCAGCAGGCGGCGGACGTGGCGCGGGAGGCCGCGGACTTCGTCCTGCTGGAGCGCCACCTGGACGTCGTCCGGCGCGGCATCGACGAGGGGCGCAGGACGTTCGCCAACACGCTCAAGTACATCCTGACCACGACGAGCGCGAACCTGGGCAACATGGTCAGCATGGCGGCGGCGTCGCTCTTCCTGCCCTTCCTCCCGCTCTTGGCGGGGCAGATCCTCCTCAACAACTTCCTCTCCGACATCCCGGCGGTGGGGCTGGCGGGAGACAGCGTGGACCCGGAGCTGATGGACCGGCCCCGGCGCTGGAACATGCGCCTCATCGCCCGGTTCATGGTGGCCTTCGGGCTGTTGAGCGCCGTGTTCGACTTCCTCACCTTCGGCGCGCTGCCCTCTCTGCCAACGTGAGTGAGACAGTCCGTACCCGGTAGTTGAGTGTGCAGGCCGAGCCAGGCAGGGACGATGAATCCGGTGGTGAATGTGGCTCGGGTTGGAGAGACCGAGGTGGTGGAGAAGGCGAAGCGTCGTCGCTTCACGGCGGAGGACAAACGGCGCATCCTCGATGAGGCGGACCGCGGCACGAAGCCCGGTGAGGTGGGAGCGCTGCTGCGCCGCGAGGGGCTGTACTCCTCTCACTTGAGCGTCTGACGACGCCAGCGCGAGGCCGGAGGACTGGCGGCCCTGGTTCCTTCCAAGCGAGGTCCCCCGGCGAAGGTACCCGAGCCCGGGGCCCGGAGAATCGCCGAGTTGGTCTTCCGCTGGTACAACGAGGAGCACCACCACGCGGGGCTGGGCCTGCTCACCCCTCACGACGTCCACCACGGCCTGGCGGACGCGCGCCTCACGGCCCGCGCCACCGTCCTTGAGGCCGCCTTCGCCGCGCACCCCAAGCGCTTCTCCCACGGCCCTCCGAAGCCCCAGGCCCTTCCGAACGCCGTCTGGATCAACAACCCCGCGCGGCTTGCCAACTCACATCAGGCTGCTCAGCAATCTCACGAATCCACTGTCTCATTCACGTTGACAGGCTCCGCTACCGGCTGGGCGTGGACGCATGGGCCTGCTTCCGCGATGTGCTGTCCAATCTCGGCGACACCCGCTTCCCGGCCTCCTGTCTTGAGGAACTGCTCCCCGAGACGTGGGCTCAACAGCAATAGGCTCGTCGACGCGCCGTCATTCACGCCCCCAACCTGCCATGCCCCCCGGC
>NZ_RAWG01000110.1 GCF_003611735.1 Corallococcus sicarius
GGGATCCCCGGGGCGCTGGGGGTGAAGCTGGCCCACCCGGACAAGACCGTCATCGGCTTCACCGGGGATGGCGGGAGCATGTACACCATCCAGGCCCTCTGGACGGCGGCGCGCCACGGCATCGGCGCGAAGTTCGTGGTGTGCAACAACGGGGGCTACCGGCTGCTCGACCTCAACCTCCTCGAGTACTGGAAGGAGCGCGGCATCCCCGAGCACCCGTTCCCCAGCTCCTTCGACCTGTCCCGTCCGGCACTCCACTTCGTGGAGCTCGCGCGCTCGCTGGGAGTGCCCGCCGTCCGGGTGAGCACGGAGCAGGAGATCGGTCCCGCGCTCGACCTGGCCCTGTCGGCCTCGGGCCCGTTCCTCATCGACTGGGTGCTCCCGCACGCGCCCGCGGCCCCGAGCGTGGACCGCCGCTGCGGGCAGTGAGCCCCGTGTGAAACACAGATGAAAAGCGGGGCCAGGACCGGGGAGACCGGTCCTGGCCCCTGTCGTTTCAGCGAGCCAGCCGCTGGAAGACGACAATGCCCCGCGCGGGGAGGACGACCCTCAGCGCGTCTCCCGACGGGAGGAGCGTCGCCCCGAGGTTGCCGACGTTGCTCCCCCCATACGGCTCCGCGTCGCTGTTGAAGACCTCCTTCCAGGCGCCCGCGCCGAGCCGGGGGCTCACGAGTTCATGGCCCTGGGAGAACGGCGCGTCGTTGAGGCTCGCGACCACGAGGAACTCCTCCGCCCCGCTCCAGCGGCGGAAGGCGAGGACGCGGTTGACGTCGTGCACGACGAGCACCTCGAGGTCGCGCGACCGCAGCGCGGCCTGGCCCAATCGCAGACGGATGAGTTCCTGGTAGTACCGGAAGAGGTGCTGTCCCCTCCCCTCGCGCAGCCCCAGGAGATCCTCCCGCTGGCTCACGAAGGTGTCATACCGGTAGTCATTGGCGGCGCCGACCTCCTCCCCCATGAGGAACAGGGGCGTGCCCGCCGCGAGCACGGAGAGGCCGAAGACGGTCCGGCAGCGCGCTTCCGCGGCCCGGAGCACGTCGCCCTGGAGCTGGGCCGCGTTGGCGGCGAGCACGAGCGTCCGCCGCGTCCCCTCCCCATTGCCGGCCTCGTCGTGGGACTCGTGGTAGACGACCTTCTTCTGCCCCGTTCGCGCCAGCACGTCGGCGAAGGTGCCCATGGCCAGCGGCTCGCCCCCGCCCCTGCCGGAGGTCCAGAGCAGCTTGGCGAACTCCATCCCCCGCGTCGGGCCGCCAATGAGGTGGTGGTAGAAGTCGGCGTACCACGCGGCGTCGAAGCCCAGGCCGCCCTCCGACACCGGGGTGGTCACCGAATCCCAGCCGGAGTGGTCCTCCGCCATGAGCATCACCCCCGGGCGGATGAGGCGCAGGGTGCGGCACCACTCCCGGAGGAACCGCGCCCCGGCGATGTTCGTCCGGGAGGCCGGCTGCCCGTTGGCGTGGAGGACGTTGTAGCTGTGGATGCACGTCGTCTGGTCCACGCGGAACCCGTCGATGTGGAACTCCTCCATCAGGCAGACGGCGCTGCTGGTGAAGAGCGCGCGGACCATCTCCTCGTGGAAGCGGGGGGCGTACCCCGTTGACTGGTTGTCGATGTACCCACCGTGCCCTGGCGTGGCCGTCGCGCCGGGCTGCGCCGCCGCCCGCTCGTAGTCGGGGTAGTGCTCGGGGCGGCCCTCGTACCAGTAGTAGAGGTTGTCCGGGTGCGCGTTGGAGTCATACATCCACTGCGCCCGGTCGGCGTCCGGGTGGTAGTGATTGTAGACGACGTCCATGATGACAGCGATTCCGCGGCGGTGGCACTCGCGCACGAAGTGCTTGAGCTGGTCGCGCCCGCCGCCCGCGTATTCAATCGCGAAGTAGTGCGTGGTGGCGTACCCCCAGTTCGGCAGGCCGCCGAACTCGGACATCGGGAGCAGCTCGACGGCGTTGACGCCGAGCGCCTCCAGGTGGTCGAGCAGCGCCACCGCGTCCGCCAGGGTGCCCGCCCCGTCCTTCCCGAAGCCGAGCGCTCCGACGTGCAGCTCGTAGAGGACCAGGTCCTCCACGCGCGTGGGCACGGGCCGCCCGGGGCGGAACTCGTCGCGCCAGAACTCCTCCTCCGGGAGGAACTCCTGCTCGGGCCAGCGCGGCTCGGAGAAGTGTGTCGTCACCGTGTCGGGGTCCACCACCACGGAGCAGCTCACGGTGGCGTTCACCTCCAGCCGGCTCCCCGCGGAGGGCCTGCCCCGGGGATTGGAGGTCCCCCGTCCCAGCTGGCAGCGCGAGTAGAGGTCGGTCCTGTAGACGACCTGTCCGTCCGCCCTGGTGACCCTGAACATGTAGGGCTGGAAGCGGAGCCGCTCGAACTCCAGGGCGCCAGGGCCCTCCGGGGACGTCTCCCAGACGCCCCCCTCCTTGCGGACCATGGGCAGCACCGGGAGCGTGGGCGACAGGCCCGTCCCGTCATCGGCGATGTAGCCGCCCTCCTGCGTGCCGAACACCACCTCGACCTGCCTTGCATTGGGAGCCCAGACCGCGAAGCGCGCCAGCGGCCGGGCCGCTCCCGGGGCGAAGTGCTTCTGGGCGCCGAGGCGGCGGCCCTGCGTGAGGAAGTAGCGCTCGCACGAGGGCTCGGAGCGGAGCACGAAGCCGCGCACCGGCTCGGGCGCGACGGGATCGCGGAGTTCGGCCGGGATGCCCCACAGGTCCTCCCCACCGGGCCCGTCCACGCGGACGCCCCACAGGAAGCATTTTCCCACCTCGGAGCTGTCAAAGGAGAGGGTGGCGCGGAAGCAGGGGCAGCCATCCTCCGCGATGGCCGGCTCCATGAGGATGACCGACCAGGTGTCGGAGGCGCGTCCCCGCGCGTCCCAGCTCCCGGTGAGGCGGACATTTCGAAAGACTTCTCGTTTCAATCCCGTGCGGTATTCGAACTGGACGGAGGTGGGCATGCGAGTTCCCTTGTCTGGAGGAAGGAGTGGCAGAGCCCATGGAGCCGCTGTCCCGGAGGCGTGATGGCGCCCCGCGCGGTCCGCACGCCGTCCATCACAACGCCTGTCGCGAAGCTCCATGGAGGCGCCACCCGGAGGTGACTGGTGCATCCACGAGCAGAGCCCCCACTGCCTGCCCTCCCCAAGGGCCCCACGCTCCGCTCCATCGAGAGCGAGCATCATCAGGAGCGCCGGGCCACCTGGACCGAGCTCTTCTTCGACGTGGTGTATGTCGTGGCCATCGCGCGGGTCGCGCATGAGCTGAAGCAGGACCCGACGCTTCCGGGCGCCGCCGCCTTCGCGGGCCTCTTCGTCCTCGTGTGGTGGTCGTGGATTGGCGTCACCATCTACGAGGACCGGTTCGACGCGGATGACACCGCCGACAGGCTGCTGCTCGCCCTCCAGATGCTGGGGGTGGCAGCGCTCGCCGTGCAGATCCACGACGGGGTGGGCGTCAACGCGCCCGGCCTGGCGCTGGCCTACTGCGGGCTGCGGCTGCTGCTCATCCTCCTCTACGCGCGAGCCTGGCGGCACATCCCGGAGGCGCGGCCCCTGGCGGCCCGGTACATGGCGGGCTTCTCGCTCGCGCTGCTGCCGTGGCTCGCCTCGGTCTTCGTCCCGCCCCCGCTGCGCTTCTGCCTCTGGGCGGCCGGCATCGCCATCGACCTGCTCACCCCGCTGACCGCCCGCCCCCTGCAGGGGGCGCTGCCGCTGAGTTCGTCGCACATGCCCGAGCGCTTCGGCCTGTTCACCATCATCGTGCTGGGCGAGTCGGTGGCCGCGGTGGTGGGCGGCGTGGCTGGACAGCACTGGGCTGCCACCTCCGTGCTGACCGCCGTGCTGTCCTTCGTCTTCGCCTTCGCGATGGGGTGGCTCTACTTCGACAACGTGAAGCACGCCACCGTCAACCCGGGGCGGCGCTCGGCACATGCCTGGGTGTACACCCACCTCCTCCTGATGATGGGCCTGACGGCGAGCGGGGCGGGCGCGGAGATGCTCATCGCGACCCCACCTGGGGAGCCCGTCAGTGCCGCTGCGCGGTGGCTCTTCTGCTCCGCCACCGCCAGCTGCTTCGCCGCGTTCGCGGTCATCCAGCGCACCACGGCGTGCTCGCCCGACCAGCAGCCGCGGCGCGCCCCCCGGCCCGGGATGCTGCTGGTGGCATCGGGAACGATGCTGCTCATCGGCCTCGGTGGTGACCGGCTCTCCCCCTTCCTGCTGACCGGGGGTGCGGGCGCGCTTGCCGCCTTCCAGCTCGTCGCGCACCACCAGAGGCGAGCGCACGCACGGCGGGGGCTGGAATGAGCAGGGGCCTCCCGCTAGGCGCGGGTTTCCGAGAGCGCGATGAGCCCTTCCTCGATGGCCAGGGCGCGCAACTGGGCCTTGAGCCGCTGGAACTGCTGGCGCAGCGCCGTCGCCTTGCGGGCCCGCTGCTCGCTCGTCATCGACTCGTCGGAGTCCGACATCGCCCGCACCACCTCCGGCCAGGAGAGCTTCTGATCCACCCGGAGCACCAGGAGCTTCTGCTGTTCGGGATCCAGCCGCTCGTAAAGCGCGCGGAAGCGGTCCTTGACGGTGCTGCGCTGCCAGGGGCTCGTGGTGGAGCGCCGCGGCGCGGAGCGCGCGGAGATGGCGGACAGGCTGACGTGCCGGTGCCGCACGGCGGGCGCGTTCAGCACCTTGAAGCAGACGTTGCGCGCCATGCGCTGCGACCAGGTCCGGAAGGAGCTCTCCCACCGGAAATCCGGCAGCCCCTTGAGGAGGGACTCACAGAAGAGGCCGAAGGCCTCCTGGGCCTGGGTCTCGTCCCGGAGGATGGCGCCCATGAGCCGGCGAAGCTCAGGCCCGTAGCCGAGCAGCGCCTGTTCGACGGCGCGGTTGTACTCGCCTCGAACGCAAAGCGCGTGAAGCTCGTCTTCCAAGCGGTTTCTTTCATCTATTTGCACGTCAGGTCCCCTTCTTCTCTCAATCCTTCTCAAGAAGATGGAGACGGAGTGCCGGGCGCGCCTTTGTGACGTGCTCCAGGACGTCCTTGAGCCTGCTGCTCGCCGTTCATCACAGTGAGGGGGGCCGGGGTCTACTGAAGAGAGAGGGATGGCGCGCGATTCAGACCGTCTCCTCGCGAAAGGAAGATCCCGCCATGATCACCATTCTCCTCGTTGATGATGAAGTCGAAGTCCTTGATGTCTATTCCGACCTTCTCGAGTCGATGGGTCATAGCGTCCTTCGAGCGAGCGACGGCCTGCAGGCCCTGGAGGTGGCCCGGCGGCGGCATCCTGATCTGGTGGTGACGGACTGGATGATGCCGCGCATGAACGGCGTGGAACTGTGTGGCGAGCTCGTCCGGGAGCAGGAGCTCCGGGACCTCCCCATCATCATGCACAGCTCCTCCGGCAATCCCCACGCGCCCGGTGTCGTGGCCTTCCTCCCCAAGTCCGGCGATCTGGAACGGTTCGAGGAGGTGGTGACGCGGACGCTGGACACCACGCGGCAGCGGACGCAGCAGGTCTGTCCCCCTTCGGCGGGCCTCCAGCAACAGTTGCACCGCGCTTCCCAGCCGCTCTCGGCCGTCCGGTGTGGGCGCCGGCATCCACCCGATGCTCCAGCTACTCTCCGAAGCCCCGCACCTGCACGGGGGCGGCGTTCTTGCCCCAGGCCCACACGGTGCCGTCCTGCTGCACGGCAACACCGTGGTCCCTGCCGCAGTCCGTTGAATCACCCGTCCCGTGGTGCGCGTGGGAATTGTCTGGAGCGCCGGCGGAGGTGGGGCGGGCACCTTCGCCAAGGCAAGCAACTGAGCCAGCGAGGTGGCCTCGACGTCCCTGTACGCCGCTCTGGGATATGGCGAAGGTTTGTCGGGTGATGCGCTGATTGCCGCAGGCGCAGTGATGGCCGAGGTCCGCCAGGTGGCTCCGACCCTGGAAGCGCTGGGAGCGTTGCGGCAGCGAGCGTTGTTCCAGCCGTCGTCCGGTCGCTCCAAGCGCTGAGCAGGAGCGCTTCGGAGGTCTACTTCTTCGGCATCCGGACGGTGGGGCCCGGGGGCAGCTTGGGGGCGCCCTTGGCCTTGAAGCTGGCACCGGCCGCGGACTTCATCGCGGTCGCGGGCGCGCTTCCCAGCTGGGCGCGCGGTGACGCGGCGGTGGTCGGCTGCTGGATGGGCGCGACGGGACGGGTCGTGGCCGGCTTGCGCTCCGCCGTGCGCCGGGTCTGCGGGCTCATCGTCTTCATGGGGTGGCTCCTTCGACAGACACCGTGAGCTTCATGGGCGCGGACCTGGGATGCGTCCTGCGGGGATGCCTTCCAACTTCAGGGGCAGGCCGGGCGAGGCCGGGACTTGCAGCTCCACCAGTCCTCCTGCTCCGGTGAGATGCAGTTCCGTGCCCACTTCCAGGCGGCACCCCACCGCGGGACGTCCTGCCTGGTCCTGTGCCACCAGCCGACGTCGGTCATCACTCACCACCACCGAGGGCCTTCGCAGCGCGACCTGCGCTTGCGCGATGAGCACGCAGCGCTGGCCCTTCACGCTCGCCCGGACGTGGGCGCGGACGCGGGCCACTTCGGGCGCGTTGCCTTCGGGCGGCTTCGCCAGGAGCGTGGCCCGGGGGGATGGGGCTCCTGGCAGCACCGCGCCCTCCCAGAGCGCTTCAAAGCCTTCATCCAGCCCCACCGCCGCGAGCGACAACACCATCCGCACCGGCTCCGCGCCGAGCCAGATTTCGTCCGGTGCGACGATGGCCACCTCTGGTTCCAGTTGGATTTCCGCGAGCCAGCTCCAGCGCTCGCTCAGCACGTCCGCGAGCCACCCGGCTTCTTCCGGGGACATGCGGGTCAGGGCCTTCTCCAGATGCACGGGATCCGCCAGCCGCTGGAGCGCGGCGGCGCCGTCCTTGAAACGTGCGTGCTCCAGCAGGCCGTCGAGCTGCCCCGGGAGGTGCTTCGACATCGAGCGCAGCAACTGGCCCAACCGCTGCCGGGGAGGAAGGTCGCTCATCCTCGCCTCCGCCAGAGCGACCGACCTGTCATCCGTCTGCGCAATCGCTGCTCGGCTTGCTGGAGTGTTTGCTTGTCCTCGCGCGTGACCCGACGTCCGTTCACGAAGAAGGCCCGTGCGCCTGTGTCCAATTCGGGCTCCGGCACTTCGGCCCACTGCGGCTCTTCGTCGAACAGCACATCCACGGTTGGCGCTTCGATTCGTGGCGGAGGTGGGACCAGCGTGTTCACTTCGATGTGCACCGGTCCCAATGCGGGACGACCCGCGCGCCTGGCTGGAACCGGCAGGGACTCCAGCGTCGCCTCCCGGTGGGACTGCGCAGGGGACCGTGATGCGTTCGCCGTGGGTCGTGCGGGCTGGTCGCCAGTGCGTGGATTGCTCGGGAGTGACGGGGTGGGTCGTGGGCCTGGCACGAGCGGCAGGTCGGCACTCAGCGCGAGGCGCCGACTTCGCTGACGGGGCACAGGGGCCGCAGAGGGACCGGACTCGACAGGACGCACCAACGGTTCGCGAGAGACAGAATTGGGAACCCGATGGCGACGCGTGGCCTCTTCCGGCACGCGTGCGCGCGCAGGCCGACGTGCAGGATCCCTCTCGATTCCTTCGATGGAAGGGCGCGGCACTCGGGTCCTCCTCCGAGGCAGTGGTGCTTCTGCCAGTTCGGCCATGAGCGTCTGGGCTTCGACCACCCGCGCGTCTGGCCCCGTCGGATCCGGACGGGCATGCGTTGGAGGCGGGAGATCCCGCCCTTGGGCTGGATGCCGTGATGGGGGCGCTCCGATTGCTTCCTTGCTCACGTCAGGAACACCGTCGACAGGAATGGGGCCGCGCGCTGGTGCCTGCTTCACGTCGCGGACGTCGGTCGTCTCTTCACGCGGCTTCTGAGCCTCCGGCATCCGTGCCGTCATCGACTCCGGACGCGGAACACGGCGACGCGTGCGCGCAGGAGGAATTGTCTGAGATGGGTTCCTGGCCTGAAGCGGCTGCATGAGCGCAGGGGCACTCTTCGACACGGCATTGCGTGGAGCCGACGACGGCGCGGACCTGGGCGCCGACGCGAGCGGCGCGGCCTTCGCTGCACGGCCCCCCTCCTCTCCTCGCCCCTGCGACGTGGGCGTCGGCAGCGGAGGTGGGAGGGGCGGCTCGACCTTGAAGCTGCCGCCCTCCCCTCGCTCCAGCGGGTGGAGCACCCGGTCCAGCTCCGTGAGCATCGCGGCCACCGCGAAGAGGTCATCGCGCGGTTCACTCATGTCGGACCTCCCAACCACCCCTTGAGCACCGAAACCGCGACCCGCAGCTCCGGATCCCGCAGCACCGTCTTCGTCACGCCACCGTCCTGCACGGTCACGTTCGCCGTCCCTGGATCCAGCTCGATGGGCAGCATCACCCCGGTGGCGAGGCTCGGGCCTCCGAAGCCCTGGAAGTCGCGCCGCAGCGTCACGCCACGCACCAGCGTCCTGGGCAACTGCAGGTCCCGGAGCGTGATGACCACCACCTCCTCATCGTCCCCGCAGCACAGCGGCGTGGGTGTCACCGTCGTCGCATCGTCGGCTCGGGCCGCCGCGCCCGTGCGCACATCCACCGTGTCCACCTGCGCCACGCCCTGCCACCAGGTGCCCTCGTCGTCCGCGCCGCGCACCAGCAACAACTCCCCCGGACGCGCGACCGGCACGGGCTTCGTCGAACCCGACGTGCTCTCCAGCGGCATCCCGTCCAGGAACAGCCGCGTCGCGCCCACCTCCACCGGAGGCACCAGCGCGAACGTCTTGCCCGGGTACGGCGCGGCCACCGCCGGAGGCACCAGTCCCAGCGCACCACCGCCCTGCCCCAGCACCAGCGCCAGCCTCGTCCCCAGGGAGATGGTCTCCTGCACCACGCCATCCGCCTGCGGTCCCGCCGCCGCGCGCCCTTCCAGCAACTCCTGCGTGCTCAGCGACACCGTGCTCCCGTCCACCGGCGTCCCGCTCCGCACCATTCCCGCCACCCCCGGCAGCTTCGCGTCCGCCGCGATGGACACATTCAGGGGCGCGATGCGCAGCCGCTTGTCTCCAGGTGTCCCGCCCTTCACCTCCCAGCCCAGGACGAGCGCCAGCGTGGGCCGCTCTCCTCTCACATGCGCCACATGCCCTGCCTGCACCTTCCCCAGGTCCGCACCAGGCGACACCGACAGCGCCGTCGCCTGCGTGGGTGTGTCCTTCACCACCGTCACCGCGCCCACCAACGGAATCCCCGTGGACGTCCCCGCGAGCACCCGCGTCAGGCTGTCGCAGAACGGCGTCAACACCTGGCGCAACAGCGGCGCCAGCGCGGTGCGGTTGCGCACGTCGAACCATCGCTGGCGGAACACCCAGTGGAAGCGCAGCGACCACTCCAGCGTCCGCAGCATCCGCAGCGAGCCGTCCGGGTACGCCAGCCGCGCCGCCACCGCCTCTTCCATCCCCGTCCCCGCCGCGACGTCCAGCAACGTCATCTCCAGGGAGAGCTGCCCGGGAACTCCGGGTGCGTCCGCCCGGCGCAGCGTCGTCTTGAGCGAGTTCAGCGCCGACGTGGACTGCGTGGCGGTGCGCGGGGGCTGGAGCGCCGTGGCCACCGTGCCGTAGTCCGTCGCCTGTCCCTGCAGTGAATCCGCCGCGCGCTGGAGCGCCTCCGTCAGCGACACGTCCGCGCCCTGCTCCTCCACGGTGGTCTTCGCCTGGAGCAGCACGTTCCGGTCCGACTGACACTCGCTCTGGCGGGACGAGGCCCCCACCGCCACCGCGTCGAAGTCGCTGGCGGACGAGCCGACCGTCAACGCATCGAACTGACTGCTCAACGAGACCGTCTCCGCCGAGGTCGTCAACTGGTCCCGGCGCTCGGTGCGCAGCGCGCTCCACGTCTTCATCTCCGCGATCCCGCTCTCCGCGGCGTCACGGCGCTGGTCGGTGCTGAAGAGCCCCGCGTCGATGGCGTCCGGCACGAGGCCGCTCGCCACCAGCGGCCCGAAGTCATACGTGGGCACGCGCACTGCCACCTCGCCCCCGTGCTTCTCGTCGCGGAACGCGAACAGCGTCACGCTGCCCGCGAGCAGCGCGTTGCCCGTGAGCTTCCCGTCGCCGTCCGCGCCGATGGTGCCCACCGCGAACTCCAGCTCCTCCACGCCCGGCAATCGCGCCTCCCCTCCCGCGAGCGACGCGGCGGACAGCGCGGGCAGCCCCTCACCCCGGGGGGCACTCGCCAGGGCCGGCGACAGCGCGAGCCCCGTCGCGCGACCACGGGCCCGCTCGATGACGCTGAACACGGGCAACAGCGCGCACATCGTCTGCACGTGCGGCGCGTCCTGCTCCGCGACGCCGTCCACCCGGTCCAGGAAGGCGTCCAGCTGCTTCCAGGCCGCCTGCCAGCCATCCAGCTCCATGCTCAGGCGCTTCACCGCGCTCACGGGCCGCTTCCTTTCTTCGGCGTGTCCGCGACGGGCGGAGCGGGGCTCGGTGCACGCTCGGACGGCCCAGGCCCGCCGTACCCCATCGCCAGGGAGCGACTGCCCCGGCGCTGCGCCAGCTTCGTCGCGGCGATGCCGGCCTCGACGTTCTTCAGCGTGGGCAGCTGGCCCTTTGCCTGCTCCATCGCCTCCACCAGCTCAGAGCGTGCCCGGCGCGCGCCCTCCACCAGCTCCTGGGGCGTGCGTCCCACCGCCGCCGCGAAGCCCTCCGGCGCGTCCTCCAGCGCCTCCACGAACGCGTCCGCCTGCGTCTGGCTCGCCGTCTTGAGGTTGCCCCAGGCGTCCTTCACCTCGTTGCCGCTCGCCTCCAGGACCTCCAGCACCTTGCTGTCCGCGAGCTGCTGCCCCACGTCCTCCAGCGTGAGGTTGCCTTCGGCCAGCTCCATCGCGGCGGACAGGCCCAGCAGCTCCCACAGCAGCGCGGCCTTCGCCAGGTTGGGCCCCGACGCCAGCAGGCAGATGCCGCCCACGTAGCCGCCCGGAGGCCGGTTCTTCGCCGTGAGGAACGCCTGCTTCAGCCCCGCCACGCCGCTCCGCGAGGACACCGTCAGCGCGTACATGCCCGCGGACTTGAGCGCGTCCAGCAGGTCGATGATGGCCTGCACCGCCTGCGCCATCTTCATCAACACCTGCACCTTGTCCTGCATCGCGCTGGCCAGGCTCTTGATGAGCCCCGCGAGGTTGTCCACGGACAAGAGCAGCGACTTGAGCGCCTCCGGGAGGATGAGGAGCTTCTCCAGGTCCGGGAACAGGTCGCGCATGCGCGCCGACTTCCAGTCCGGCTTCACCGACCTGCCGCGCGCCCGGCTGCGGCGCGGATCCAACGCACCCTTGGGATACTTCTCGAATGCCCTCTTGAAGGCGCTGATGTTGAACAGCTTGCCCATCAGGTAGAGCGCCTGCCGGAGCGCGTCCAGCGACGGCGCCGCCATCACGATGAACACCGCCTGCACCGGCGCGCCGTCCGTCACCGTGGGGCGCGCGTCGTCGCCCGGATCATCGAAGGACGCGGTGAAGCGGCTCGCCCAACGCGAGAAGGCATCCGGCGTCACCGGCGGACGCTCCAGCGCGTTGCCCGCCTTGAAGTCCTTCGGCAGGTCCGGGATGAAGCCCGTCTCCACGAGGTTCGTCTCCGTGGGGCCGATGCCCGGCGCGTCCGCGTAGAGGGACGCGCCCGCGTTGAGCAGGTCGTCGATGATGTCCTTGAGCAGCGCGTAGGCCGCGAGGATGAGCGCCCGGAACGGATCCGCCAGCCCCAGCAGGATGGCCGCCAGCGCCTGGAGCAGCGCCTGCACGAACTGGAGCACCGCGATGATGACCTGGAGCGGCGGCTGGACGATGCCGACCAGCTGCTCCAACCCCGGTGGCGCCGCGAGCACCAGCGGCCTCCAGGACGGGCCCCCCGCCGCCCCGCCCGACGTGCCGGTGCCGTCGCCGCCCTCGGCCTCGTCCAGGGCTTGCGCCAGCTCCTTGCAGCACACCTCCAGCGCGCTGTGGAGTTCAGCGAAAGCGGCGTCGGTGGGGTCGGCCACGCGCGTCCTCCCGGGTGCGTTGCTCCAGCTCCAGCATCTTCTCCAGCCGGTCGGCGTCCTGCGCCACGCCCACCGCCGCCGCCTGGAGCAGCAGGGCCTTCACCTCTTCCAGCCGCTCCCTCAACACGGATGCGTCCAGGGGACTCCAGTCAGGTGCCTTCATCGCGTCACCCGATCGGCATGCGCTTGACGAAGCCGAAGTAGGACCAGTCCAG
Source organism: Corallococcus sicarius (assembly GCF_003611735.1). Classification (GTDB taxonomy): domain Bacteria; phylum Myxococcota; class Myxococcia; order Myxococcales; family Myxococcaceae; genus Corallococcus; species Corallococcus sicarius. Next base: position 12,206 of record NZ_RAWG01000110.1, read on the forward strand.
CATCGGCGTCATCGCGGCCCACACGTCCAGCAGCGGCCCGTACGCGGCCACCGTCATCGGGTTCACCGCCTTGAGGATCTGCGCCAGCATCGTGAAGTGGATGGCCAGCCCGTCCCCCAGCACCATCGGCGACACCGCGGAGATGCCGCCCACCTGGCACATGCCCAGCATCGTGTTGATGGACACGTTGCCCATCAGCGCGTCGATGGAGATGGCGTTGAGCGAAGGGCCCGGGATGTCCGGCATCGTCGCGGCGATCTTCACCGCCTTGCCCGCGGCGATCTGCGCGTTGCCGCCGGACGTCACGCCATAGCCGCCCACCGCCGTCTCCTGCGACGCGCCGGACACGATGCGCGTGTGGCCGCCCTGGATGCGGTCCTCGCGCGGGCCTCCCACTATCTCCTTCAGGCCCGATCCCCCCACCACGCGCGAGTACCCCGCCACCTCCACCTTCTCCGTCAGCGAGCCCGTCACCTTCAGCGTCACGTCCCCGCCCACGGTGCGCGTGTGGCTGCCATCCACCGTCTCATCCTGGAGCCCCGCCACCTCCAGCCGATCATCGCCGTCCACCTCCGCGGAGCGGTTGCCCTCGTTCACCGTGCGCTCGTTGCTGATGAGCTGATCCAGCCCCTCCGCCGACAGGATGATGCGGTTGCCCTGCCGGTCGTGGATCTCCACGCGCGCGGACTCCGGCCGGTCGTCCAGGACGATGTAGTGGCCCGTGGCGGACTTGAGCATCCGCACGCCCGGCACCGCCGTCTGCGGCGGGTAGTCATGCTTGGGCACCTCGCTGCCGTCCGGCGCCACGCGCGCGGTGGAGTCCGGCTGGCCCAGGTCGGAGAGCTTCGGCTCGCCCCACCACATGCCGCTCCAGATGGGCTGGGACAGGTCGCCTGCCTCGAACTCCACCCAGACGCCGGCGCCCACGTCCGGCACCACGAAGAGGCCCTGGTCGGGGCCCGCGTAGGGCGTGCACGGCATGGCCCAGCCGGTGGCGACGTCGCTCATCAGCCGGGGCACCACGCACTGGATGCGCCCCAGGTTCAGCGGGTCCTGCACGTTCGTGACGTAGCCGCGGTACTTGCCGAAGTAGCGGCTCTCCGTCCGTTCGATGAGCTGTTGCAGGAGTTGTTCAATCATCGCGCGCTCCCCAAATCATTGTCCTCGTCGTACTGGCGCACGCCGGAGACATCCGAGAGGTTGATGTACACAGGCGTGGTGCCGTCCGGCCCCGTGAGGTGGACGACGTCATCGATGAGCTCCACCACCAGGCCCACGTACACCTGGCCGAGCGTGGTGAAGAGGTAGCAGCGCTGCCCCATGCTGGCCTCGAGCAGCTTGCGCATCAGTCCTCCAACGCCTGCACCAGCCGCGTGGCCAGCTTCGAGCGCGTGTCCACCCAGGCCCCCACCTCGCGCTGCCGCTCGGCGGCGAGCTTGCGGCGTGCGGCGCGCACCAGGTCCTGGAGCGTCACCGGCGCGGTCGGCACGGGCGGCAGGCGGGAGATGCGCACGTCCATCGCCTGGAGCACCGCCAGGTCCAGCTCCAGCTTCACCTGCGTGCTGGCGAGCTTCTCCAGCGTCGCGGCCTTCGCGTCCAGCGCATCCGGCGTGGTGGAGAGGGTGACTTCGGGCAGCGCTTCACGCTGGAGGGCGACACGGCCACTGAGGGCGAAGGCATCAGGCATGGTGGGGGTTCCTCGCGCGCTACGGGTTGAGCTGCACGACAGCGTCCGCTTCCTGGACGTGGACGCCGGAGGTGGTCGCGTTGCCGACGGCCGCCACGCGCGAGCCGCCCAGGATGATGACGGAGTGAGCATGCGGATCCGGTGGAGGGGGCACGGGCAGGATGGTCCCCGGCCCCTCCTGCACCGGCCTGGAGCCCGTGCCTCCGCCGCCGCTGTAGAACGAGTCCGCCAGCACCTCGTGCAGCACCGACACATTGAGGATGCTCTCCTTCACGGTGGGCGCCGCCGAGTCGATGCCGAGCACGCTCTTGTCCACGAGCTGGAGGGCCTTCTTCGGGTCGCCGTCCGCCGCGGCCAGCACGGAGCGCACGTGGCCCTGCACGCTCTCTGGCGTGTCCACGTGGAGCGCCACGCGATCCACCAGGGCACGCAGCGCGGCGGTGGGCGAGTCGTCCTTCGTCACCGCGATGCCGTAGAGCGTCCGCGCGCTGATGCGCAGGTCCAGGCCCGCGGGCAGCTTCGTCCGCACGTCCTCCAGCGTGGGGGCGTCCACCACGGCGCGACCCGGTATCTCCGTGCCCGCCACGTCCCGGATGCCTCCCGTCGCCGCCTGGGGGGCCGGCGCGGTGACGAGCTCCGCCAGCAGCGTGGAGAAGGCGTCGCTCGCCACGTCGCGGCGGCGCTGGAGTCCGCCCAGGAGCAGCTCCTGGTCCAACGGCACGCCCAGGGTGGAGCCGCCGCCCACCGGAATCTGGAGCGTCAGCGAGTGGGACGGCAGCGTCCACGGAGGGCGAAGCAGGGGCGGGGGCGGCGTCACCGTCTCCGCGCCCAGCACCACGTTGCCGGTGAAGCTCAGCGGCGCGCGCTCCATGCGCACGACGACGACGTTCACCGCGTCCAGGCACTGGCACCGGTTGCCGCTGAAGACGGTGGAGTCCGTGCGGCGCAGGTACACCGCGCCCACGCCGCCCTGGCTGCGCAGCTCATTGCCGGACACCGCCGCGGAGATGACGGCGCCTCCATTGCCCAGGACCATCAGCGCCGGCCCCCGCGCGGTGATGTCGTTGCCCTCCACCTGCACGCCCCGCTGCGCCAGCACCGGAGGGCGCGGCAGGATGGGGATGGGCTTGATCAGGAAGTCCAAGAGCGCGGGCTGCAGCAGTGTGGCCGACGCGGCCAGGTAGCGCGAGGCCGCCGTGCTGGCGCTCTGCGCGGGCGCGAAGGCCGGGGGCGTCACGGTGAGCGAGCGGTTCAGCACCGGCCCTGCGGCAAAGCGCTGCTTCAGGGAGCCGATCTGCACCAGGTCCTCCGCGCGCGGCACCGCGGCGAGCGCGCCCACCACGGAGGTCGTCGCGCCGCCGGACAGGACCGGTCGGCCATCGAGGGTCGGCTTGGGCGCGGGGTCGACGGCCAGGAAGGGCACGCGGGAAAGCTGCGCCACCAGGTCCTGGGGCAGCGTGTCGGTGACGATGAGCACCCCCACCCCGCCTCCGCCGCCGCCCTCGTGGCGCACGGTGTTGCCGCGCACGCCCACCTCGCCGCGCCAGTCGATGGCCACCTCGTGCAGCACCGCCTGCGCCAGTGTGTTGCCGCTCTCCAGGAAGACGTTGCCGCGCACCACCAGCTCACCGGAGCCCACGAAGGTGGCGACCGCCTGCCCCAGGCCCGGCACGCCCGCGGTGGGCACCCCCGCGCACGCGAAGAGGTGGTTGTTGGAGACCACCGTCACGGACAGGTCCGGCCGCAGCGTCAGCCCCGCCACCGCGCACCCCTCCAGCCGGTTGCCCTCCACGTCGAGGAGCGCTCCCGGCTGCGTCGGCGCCTCCGACAACAGGTGCCCCGCGGCGCCGAGCACGCTCACGCCGGTGACGGCGTCCCGCACGGTGTTGCCCGCGAGCCGCACCCGGCCCTGCACGCCCGCCGCGAAGAGGCCGTCCGCGGGCTGGGGGAAGGTGTTGAAGACGGGGTCCACCAGGTCGCCGGGGTCCGGGGCCTCGCCGCGCGCCAGCTGCTCCAGCGACTTGCTGAGCACGCCCAGGATGCCGCCCAGGTCGCTCATCCCGGTGACGATGGCGACGAGCGACGCGGAGACCTTCTGGGCGCGCTGGCGCAGGTACTCCTGGAGCCGGGCGATGCGCGACGTGTCGTCTTCGCTCGGGTCCAGGCCCTGTTCGATGGCGCGCAGCAGCACCGCGGTGGCCTCCAGCTCCGGCACCACACCGCCCTTGTTGACGGCCTCGGCGCCCAGGGTCGCCGGTTCCTGGGCGAGCAGGTGCACGGCCCCGCGCACGGCGGTGGCCGGGTTTCCAGTGGTGAGCGTCTGGAGGGCCTCCTTCACGCGCTGGAGCAGCAGCTCGCGGTTCTTGCCCTGCACGCCCACGAGGTCCAACGCTCGCGAGAGGTGCGGGAGGTAGTGCGACAGCGACTCGCTGAGCACCTGGCCGGGCACCATGTTCCGCACGGCCAGCACCAGCGCGCCCAGCGCGGCGAGCCTCCGGTCCAACGGATCCGCCCACACCGGGCCCGGGGACGGCGGCGCGGCCACGGCCGGCAGCACGTCCAGCGTCTGCACGCGGATGCGGTCCAACAGGCTCCTCGCGACGGACAGCTGCTCCGAGCGCTTCTGCGGCTGGGCGATGGCGGCGAGCACCGCCTGATGCGCCTGGACGGAGAGCGCGGACAGCTCCGCGTCTCCGCTCACCAGCTCCGCCAGCTGCCCCACGGCGGTGCCGAAGCCACGCAGCTGCTTCTCCACCGTGTCCTCGGACTCGGCGACGAGGCCGGCCACCTGCCGGTCCAGGCTCGCGGTGTACAGGCCGATGGTGGCGGTGCGGCCCTGGGAGGCCACGCGCTCCGCGTCCTCCTCGGTGAGTTCCACCGGGGCCACCCGCCCGCTCGTGAACTCCAGGACCTGCTTGAGGGTGGCGCGCAGCCGCTCCACCGTCCGCGACTGACCGCCGGTGCGCTCCACGTCGCGGTAGTCCGCTTCCACCTGCTGCGCCAGCGACGGGCTCACGTCCTTGAGCTGATCCGCCAGGGCCTCCTTGGACTGCCGCAGCGTCAGGAGCACGTCCGCGTTGGCGCTCGCCTTGGCGGTGCGGCGGAGGGGAAGCTGCTCCAGCGCGGCGTTGGCGAAGGTGCCGATGATGGTCTTCCGGGGGCCCACCGCCTGCCCGATGACGGGCTGCTTCGCGCGCTGCGCCTCCGCCTCGCGAAGCGCGGCCACCTGACTCAGGGCCGCGGCCAGCGCCGTCAGCCGGGGCAGCTCGCCCGGCGTGCCCTGCACCTCGCCCAGGGCCTTGAGCACCGCGTCCTTCACGGTGCCGGGCAGGCCCTGCACCAGCACCTCGAAGGAGCCCTTGATGCGCTCCGCCGCCTTCGCTACCGCCTCCTTGCCGGCCACGGTCGCCAGGTCGAACCGCACCACGGTGTCCCACGCGTCCTGGGACACCGCGTCCGGCGCGGTGAAGCTCGCCGCGCGGGCCAGCGACGAGCGGACCGCGTGGGACGTCTTCGTGTGGTCGTCGTAGCCCTGGGCCGCGCGCATCTCCGCCACCTCGCGGACCAGCGCATCGGTGAGCGTGCCGGGGCTGCCGCCCAGCTCCTTCACCTCGTGCGCGATGGTGTCCAGCGGTCCGTACAGGCCCCGGCCCAGCTTCTGGCGCATGTCCTCGTTGGCGCCCGTGTACTGCAACACGGTGGCGTACATGCCCACGACGGCCGCGTGCACGGCGCCGCGCTCCAGCCGGGCGGTGGTCGGCGCGACGCCCAGCTTCTGGAGCACGTCGGTGATGGGCGGCAGCTTGATGATCGGTGGGCCCGGCGGAGCCTCGGTCCGCTTCACCGGCGCGTGGACGCCCTCCACCTCGTTGCCCTCCACGGTGATGCCGGAGCCGGACACCACCGCGATGCCCGCCGCGCGCACCTCCGCGTCCGCGAGCCCTGGCGGGCCGTACGCGCCCGTGCGCCCCACCTGGAGCAGGCGGTTGCCGCTCACGTGGGCCTCATCGACGCCCGCCAGCACCACCGCGCCCCGCAGGGTCAGCCGCTCCAGCCACCGCAGCGCGGCGTCCAGCGGCGGTCGCACGCGGGGCGTGATGTTGGCGAGCAGCGCCTCCACCAGGGGCTGGGGCCGGGCCAGCGCGTCCGCGCTCAGCCTTGTCTCCAGGCCGGGGTCCAACCGCGACAGGGCCAGGGTGTTGTCCGTCTGCGACGGCACGTCCGCGAGCGCCACCTGTTCGAAGCGGTTGTCCTCCACGCGGATGCGCCCCACCGCGCCGCCGCTTCCCCAGGCGCGCACCGCCGCGTCGCCCAGCGCCCGTACGACGTTGCCGCGGATGCGCACGTCGAACACCGGCTGCGGGCCGCCCAGCAGGATGCCGAAGCCCGGGGTGGCCTCGCCCGCGCCCTCGATGCGGTTGTCCACCACCTCCACGTCCGTGGCGGGGCGGCCGTTGGACTGGCCGTCGTCCAGGCCGTCGCCCACGACGATGCCGGCCACCACGCCCAGCACGGAGGCGGCGGGCACGGCCGGCAGCTCAATCCACGATTCGCGCACGCGCAGGGCCCGGCCGGAGAGCTGGATGCCCACCTGGAAGAGGCCGTTGGACACCGCGTTGCGGATCTCATTGCCGACGACGTCCACGCCGTCACCGGCGATCTGGATGCCCACCGCCGCCGAGCCCAGCACCTGGTTCTCCGCCACCAGCACGCGGTCCACCGGGCCCGTTGCTCCGCCTTCCGCCAGGTCCTGCACGAGGATGCCCACGTGGAAGCCCAGGATGCGGTTGCCGCGCACCTCCACGCCGGACAGCGTGCCGTCCGCCACGTGGATGCCGGTGGTCGCCTCGCCCAGCGGCTGGAGCTGGTTGCCGGTGATGGACAGCGTGTCCACGAAGAGGCCCGCGCGAGGGAACGACGCGAGGAAGCGCTCGGCGAGGTACGGCGCGTAGGGCGCCACGGCGATGCCCGTCGCCGCGCGGATGCGGTTGTCCTGGATGGACAGCCGTGCGCACGAGCCCGTCACCAGCACGCCCGTGGCCTCCGAACCGGCCTGGTTCGCCTGGATGTGGCAGCGCAGCAGCGTGACGCCGGTGGAGTCCGCGAGCGTCACCACGCCGTGCGGCAGCGTGTTCAGCGCGTCCAGCAGCGGCTTCGCCTGCGGCAGGTCCTCCAGCGGCTGGCCCGGGTGCAGCCGTTGCAGCCTGCGCAGCTCCACCAGCGTCGCCACCACCGAGCCCGCGGCGCGGCCCTGGCCGGGCACCAGCACCTTGATGCGCTCGGCCACCACGTCCACGAAGTCGGCCTCGGCGGACGGGTGCTTCACGTCGTCCGTCTCCAGCACGCGGTCGTCCTCCACCTCCAGCAGGGGCACGAAGCGGACGCCGCCGCTCGTGTTCACCTGGAGGGTGGGGGCCTTGACGACCAACTGGGGGCCGCCGCCAATCACCACGTCCTCGAAAGGGGCCTCCACCAGCCGGAAGTCCTCGATGCGCACGTCGCCCAGGAGGCCGCAGCGGTCCACGAAGAACGCGCCGCCGGAGCCCTGGGTGCGCAGCTCCGTGGCGTCTCCGTCGCCCAGCAGGTGCAGGGAGGACAGGTTGCGCAGCAGCACCGGGTGCTCCAGCTTGTAGCGACCGCAGCGCACGAAGATGGAGCCGCCCTGCCCGCTCAGCCGGTCCACCGCCGCCTGGAGCGCTTCGTCGCCGGTGATGCCTTCGAGCATGTCCTGGTCGATGTCGCCGAAGCTGCGCACGCCATCGCCCACCACCACCGTGAAGGAGCCGGGGCCCGTCACCCGCTCGGACAGCTCCACCAGCCGGTCGCGCACCTGCGCGAGCGGGAGGTAGCGCGGGCGCAGGTCCTCGAACTGCCGCGCCGCGCTGGCGCCCTTCACGCGGGCCAGCGGCACGTAGTGGTGCACCGGGCCGTGTACGGGCGCGGCGGTGAGCTGCTCCACCTCCCCCCGCGCCGCTCCGTCCGCCGCGCGCACGCGGGCGGTGAAGGACCAGTAGTCGCCCGCGCGGAAGTCCTCGCCCGCGAAGGCCAGGGTGATGCCGTCCGGGAAGCGGTAGCGCCGGCCGGTGACGAGCAGGTCGCCGCCGTCCCACCTGCGCACCGCCGCGCCCTGGGCCGGACTGAAGGCCCGCCCCAACGTGCCACCCACCGGGAGCGGCACCGGATCCGTGGTGAGCACGGCGCTCGCGTCCGCCAGCTCCAGCTTGCCCGTGTCCGCCTGCACACCGCGCAGCCGCCGCAGCACCGGCAGCGACGGGCCCTCCGGTTGGAGGCGCGTGACGCGGTCCTCGATGACGATGAGGTCCCCGGCCCGGAGCTTCGCGGCGCTCGCGGGAGCCACCTGGAGCGTCATCGCGTCCGCGGAGGCCGGCGCCGTGAGCGGCAGCACCATGGAGCCGTTGTCGCGCGACCACAGCATCACCGGCCGCGCTCCGCCCCGGAACACCTCTACGCGCACGTGGAGGTTGTCGGTGCCCACGTAGCCCTCGCCCGTGGAGGCGTTCTCCGTGGACAGGCAGCGGTCGCGGCAGGGGTCCAACGGCTCCGGCGGAGTGCGGTCCGGCAGCGCGCCCTGCGGGATGTTCGTGGTGAGGCGTCCCCCGCCCGTGGGCCGGGGCAGCACCTCCGCGTCGGTGGCCGTCAGACCTTGAAGCGCGCGCACCTGGGAGATGAGCCGCAGGCGCACGGTGGTGTCGTGGCCGTCCAGCGCCGGCTCATCGAGGAACGCGTCGTCGAGGCGGGTGGTGGTCAGCTCCCAGCAGTCGAGGAAGAAGTAGTGGTGCCGCGTGCCGTCCGCGGGCAGCGCGGCCAGCGGCGGGGCCTCCGGGAGGTCCGGCTGCGCGCTGTAGCGCAGGTCGCGCTCCAGGAAGACGCGCACGCCGTCGAGCAGCATGCGGCCCGCGCCCGGCAGCGTCCCGTCGCCGCCCCGGATGACGACGTCCGCGCCCAGGGCCGCGTCCTCCACGCGCAGGGCGGACACCCAGGTGCGGGCCACCGGCGGCAGGCCCAGCACGCCCCAGGCCTTCACCTTCGTCGCGTCCACGCCCGCGAGCGCGGACACGGGAAAGCGCACGTCGTGCCAGCCAGAGGGGCGCTGGCCCAGGCCCCCGGAGAGGATGGCCTCGTGGCCTTCCGTGTCCGCCACCACCACGCGGATGTCGACGATCTCATCGTCGGTGGGAGGCCGCTCGAAGCGCAGGCCCATGACGAGGGCGGACGCGCTGAAGGTGGTGCCGTCCGAGCGCTCCACGGTGGTGAGGTCCAGCACCCTGGGAAGCGTGCGGCGCAGGGCCACGTGCCCCCGGCTGCGCACGACGAAGGGCAGCGTCTCCGCGTCGTAGCGGTCCAGGCGCAGCTCGCGCGTGATGACGCGCTCGTCGTCCGCGGGCAGCCCCTGCCCCGCCCAGCCGAGGACGTTGTTGATGGGGTCGACGAGGTAGCTGTCGCCGATGCGGAAGCCGTCGTCGGGCGAGCCGTCGGCGACGTCGGCGGAGCGGCGGCGCGCGTCGATGGTGCGCAGCCTCACCTCCTCGTTGTGGTCGGCGTCGAGGCTCATCCGCCCCATCTGCTGATAGACGCCGGAGAACCGCCGGGCTTCGTCGAAGCGGGACCTGGAGGTGTACGCTTTCACGGTCATGGTCGGCTCATCCGGGCGAGGTCGTCTTGGGTGCGGTCGGCGTGGAACGGCGTCACGCCAATGGGCATGCTGTCGTCGGTGCGCGCGAGCAGCTCACGCTCGTGCTCGGAGCGTTCGTCGTGCGCGCCGGGGACGCCGCCCCGCTCGGAGGCGTGGAGCGCGTCGGGGCCGTTGTTGTCTCCCAGCACGAGGTAGCCGGGGTCCGTCTGGCGGTGGGAGTGGAACGACACGGTGTGCACCCGCGACTGGTGCGACACCGGAGGCTGCCCGCCACGCGCGAGCAGGCTGTAGCGCGCCCAGCCCAGGTCCGGACGGTCCGTGCGCACCTCGCCCGCGAAGGCGCAGGAGGACGCCTCCAGCACGCCCGCCTCGGTGGCGCCCAGCACCGTGCAGTGCCGCAGCCGGATGCGAGCCCCGGCGGCGCGGATGGCGGTGGCGTCCCGGTCTCCCGCATCGAACGTGCAGCCGGCGGCGATGAGGTGCACCCAGGGTGGCAGCTCGATGGCGCCCACCATGCAGCCGTAGAGGCGCAGCTCCACGTCGGCCGGTGGCAGCGAGCGGCGCGCGCTGATGTCCTGGTGCCCACCGCCCGGCATCCACAGGCCCACCTGTCCGGGCACGCCCAGGTTGCACCAGCGCAGGTCCGCCTGGCCGCGCGCGAGCACCAGGTCCAACCGGCCCGCGAGCCACAACCCCGCGAGCCACACGCGCGTGTCGGTGCCACCTCCGAAGCCCGGGTAGAGCGCCAGCGAGACGCCGTTCTCATCCGCGCGGATGCAGGGCGCGGCGCCGGTGTCCGCGGCGAAGAGGGACAGGCCGGAATCCAATCCCTGTGACAGGCGCTCCGGTGGCAGACGCGGCGAACCGATGATGCCCAGCACCGGGGGCGTGCCGGAGCCAAGCCCCTCCGCCACGGTGGCGACGATGGGCCGCTCCACGTCACCGGCCCCGAGCACTCCGCCCGCGCGCTCCGGGGAGATCCACGCGGTGACGGGGAGGCCGGTGCCCAGGCGGTCTCCAGGACGGTCCGGAGGTTCGATGAACGGCAGGTCCGGCTCCGCCCACGCCGCGGGCGGACGGCGATCCGGGGTGAGCAGGCCCGCGCCCAGCGAGGAGCCCCGACCCACGCGCGCGGAGACGGTGACGTGGCCCACGGGCGCGTCGTCCTGGAGCACGACGCGGCCCAGGCGCGGATCCACCGCCACGATGCCCGCGGCGTTGCTCGGGGCGAGCGTGGTCCATGGGCCCAGGCTCCGCTGGCGCAGCTTGAAGGCCTGGCGCCGCAGCCGACCCGGCACCGAGTACCGGCGCGCACCGCCAGAGCGCGAGGCATCCCGTGCGTGGTACGCGCCGCCGGGCCGCGCATCGAGCGGGAGCGGCTGGCCCTCGCGCGGCTCGATGAAGACGGCGCCGTCGTTGGCGACGTTGAAGCGCAGCAGCTCATCCGGCAGCAGCGCCAGCTCCGGCAGGAAGGCGAGGTGTCCGCGCCCGCCCAGTGAGAAGACGACCTCCGACGCGGGCAGCGGCGTGGGGTCCACGAAGAGGATGCGCCCGTCGGCGTAGAGCGCCTGTCCTGGAATGGGCGGGTTCGTGCCGTCCGGCTCCAGGGGCCCAGACACCCAGGCGCTCTCGCCCTGCTTCAGCGTGAGCTTCCGGGGCCGCGTGGTGTCCGCCCAGACGAGGGCTTCCAGCCCCGTGCTGGTTTCTCTCGCCACCAGCACTCCGGGCAGGGACGGCGCGATGGGCAGCGCGGCCAGCGGGCGCCACGCCGGACTCGCGGACGCGGGGTCGCAGGCCATCACGGGCACGGCCAGCTCGCCTGTCACAGCCTCGCCTCCCAGGAGGACCAGTCCTTGAGGTGTGCCCAGCAGCGTGGCGGCCTTGCGCTCCTGGCGGTTGCGCACCGCATGGGGTCGCCAGGATCCGCCCGCGACGGGCAGCGACCAGAGGTCTCCCGTGGGTGCGCCGCCCAGGTCACCACCGAAGACGAAGAGCCGACCGCCGCGCACGCACACGCTCGGGGCAAGTCGCGCGGAGGGCTGGCGCGGGCTCGCGGTGTCCAGCCGCGTCGCCGTCGGCGTGGCTCCGTCGAGCCCTGTCACCGACCACACGCCCAGCTTCCCCGCGCCGTCCGGGGCCACCAGCAGCAGCGCGTCCACGAGGGCCACCAGCGCCATGCCGGGACCATCCGGAGGCAGGTCGCCGCCCAGCTCCGCCACCTGCCACGGTCCACCGTCGGCGCTCGCATCGAAGCGGGCCAGGCGCAGGCTGCCATCCGCGAGGTGTTGCTCGATGCGCACCACCCACGGGGTGCCCGCCCGCTCCACGTGGACCGCGTTGCTGCGGGGCAGCCCCAGCCGGATGCCCGGGGTGAGGTTGCGCCACGTACCGTCCGCGTCGCGCAGGCGCGGCTCACCCTTCAAGCGCTCGACGAGCAGTGCCGCCGTGGTGCCGCCCAGGAGCTGGTTCGCCTCCAGGGTGACGGTGACGGTGTTGAGCACGCCCGGTTCGAGCACGGTGGACAGCAGCGGCGTGTCCGAGTCCTCGCGTGCGGCGAGCAGCGTGAGGCGCCACGAGTCGCCCGGGGAGGGCCGGCCCCGGTCCGCGAACCGGAGCGTGGGGTTCGGGCCCACGGGCGCGGTGGGCAGTGGGCCGCGCAAGAGGGGCAGCGCTTCCGGGCCCACCAGGGGGATGCCGTCCACGGAGACGGTGATGGCATCCGCCCGCTCCGCCGCGTCCGCGTCTTCCGCCAACGCGGTGGGCGTCAGCAGCATCGCCGCCGTGCGCCCTGTCGCGAGCGAAGAGGGTTCGGGTTCGTGGCGCGCGGTGAGCCCGCCGGTGAGGTCCGCCCGCTCCAATGGCTGGAGCCACACGAGCGGCGCGTCCCGGTCCAATGGATCCACGCGGAAGCCCCGGTAGCCGTTCGGCAGGACGTGCACGGCGGCGGGAGTCACCTCCTCCAGCTCCACCGGCGTGAGGCGCGCGGTGCGGATGAGCGCGACGTCCGGACGTGCCCAGCCCAGCAGGTCCAACGTGCGCGGCGAGGCGGCGTTCCGGCCCGCGTCCGCACGTCCCAACCGGCGCAGGGCCTCGTCCAGCGTCTCGCCCGGCGCCACGCCCAGCAACGGGCCGCGCTCGGGGATGCCCTCGCGCGGGCGTTCGACTCCAGCGGAGCGGCGGGTGAGCGGATCCGAGAGGCCGATGGGATCCCACACCACCGCGGTGCGCCCGCGCCAGGGCAGCAGGTCGTTGAGGTCCTGCGTCTCCAGGAGCGAGCGGAAGGATTCGTCCACCTCCGCGTCCCAGAGGCTGGTGACGGAGAGCACCTCCTCCAACGACGCGAGCGTCCCCTTGCGACGGCGCCACGCCACCGCGCGCGCCACCACGCCGCGCTGCACGCGAGGGTTGTCGGTGAGCAGCCGCGCGCCCAACAGCTCCGCGAGCAGTGGGAGCGCTTGCGGCCCGGCACGCTCGACGAAGTGGTCATCCCAGAGCTGCTCCACGGCCAGGGAGAACGCATCCAACTCCGTGCCCAGCACCGCGAGCAGCTTGAGGAACGGATGGTCCGCGAGGACGGAGTCCCGCGCCGTGTACAGGCCGGGAAGGAGCAGGAGCAGACGTTGCGAGGGCCGGCTCATAGGTCCTGCGCCTCCTCGTAGGACAGCGCGACGCCATCGCTCTCCCCGAACGGCGGCGCCCACCCGAGCAGTTCGCCGGGCGCGACGGCGATGCGCTCGGCGAGCGACGGTCGCGTGCCCTCGCGATGCAGCGCCTGCACCACCCCGGAGCGCAGCCCCTGGATGCCCGCGAGCGCGCCGTACACGTCCGACAACTGGAGGTCCGCGCCCAGCTCCACGCGGTCCGGATCCAACAGGCCCGGCTCGCGTTCCGGGTCCCGGTCCACGCCCAGCCGCAGGCGCGTCTCCTGGAGCACCCCCACCGGATCCGCGCCCTTCACCACGCGCAGCAGCAGTCGCAGCCGCACCTCCACGCGCTTCCGGTTGACCAGTCGCAGCTCCACGCCCGGAGCCACGCGCGCCGCCAGATGCGCATGGAGGGCCTCCAGGTCCGCCCGTCCCAACTCCGCACCCTCGGGCCCCGCCACCACCACCGTCAGCGAACGCTTGCGCACGCCGTCGCGGAACACGTTGGCCCGGTGCACGCCGTCGTAGACCAGGGCCAGCGCCCGCACGTCGGACAGCGACACGGCGCGGTCCATCGCCCCCACCGTGGCGGGTCCCCGCACGCGCGCCAGTGCCGGCGCCTCCGGGTCCGTCCCTCCGTACAGCGGCAGCGGGTTGAAGGTCGTCTCCACGCAGGGGTGCGGGCTCGTCATCGCCATCAACCGCAGCGCGGCCCGGTTGCCACCCTGGCCCCGGCCCACGCGGTAGCGGATCCGCAGCTCCACGCCCACCGGCAGCGCCGAGCCGTGGTCCTCCCCTCCCAGCCGCAGTCGCGCGGCCCCTCCCGGCAGCGACTCCACCGCGAAGGCCAGCGCGTCCGGCGCGGCCTCCAGGAGGGAGTCCACCGGCCGCCACGCGCGCCCGCCCACCGTCAGGGAAACCTCCGGCCTGCGGCCTCCCGCGTGGCTTGCGTCGCGCAGCCACGTCACCGGCCCGTGCAGCAGCGGCACCGTGCGCAGGTCCAGCGAAGGCACGGCGACCTCCTCCACCGTGGCGCCCTCGCTGACCAGCGTGTTGTTGCCCAGCAGCACCACCCGGTCCAACGCGTACGCGCGCGACAGCGGCGGCTGGAACGTCACCTGCGTCATCGGCGTGCGCTGGCCGGGCGGAATCTCCATGCGCACGCGCAGCACCCGCAGCGCTTCGCGGAAGAGCCGCTCCGTGCCCTTCACCCCGCCCGGGCCCAGGCGCTCCACGTCCTCGGCCACCACCAGCCAGTCGCCCGGCCGCACCGGCGGCTCCTGGGACGTGAGCCCCGACGCGTCCGTCAACGCCAGCAGGTAGACCGTGTCCGCGCCGGAGGCCGCCACGCCCAGCGGACGGGCCACGCCCGCATCCGCACCGAAGGCGAGGTCCGCCCGATTCAGCGCCTCGCTGCCCTTCAGGATGACGAGCTGATCCCGCGCCTCCTGGATGAGCCCGTTCACAAAGGCATCCAGGAACGTGACCATGCGATCCAACCGCAGGGCGTGCGCGGCCGGGTCCTCATCCGCGCACGGCGCCAGCGCCTCCTCCAGCGCCGCCAGCGCATCCGCCTGCCGCTTCTGGAGGTTGCGAAGCTGTCGGGCGACGATCTCCTGCGACTCGGACAGCGCGCCCACCGGACGGCCGGGCGGGGGCACCGCCTGGGCCACCACCTTCTGCGCCTCACACAGCTGATCACAGAGGGCCTGGAGGGTGCTCTTGCACGCGGAGTCCCCATCCAGGTCCAACGTCTTCACGAGCGACGCCAGCTTGCGCGCGTCCTGCTTCGCGCGAGCCACCCGCCGCTCCTCCAGCGGCCCATGACGCTGCACCTCGATGCGATCCTGGAGCCCCGCGAGCACCGAGCCGGGCCCGAAGATGCCGCCCGTGGGAGCAGGCGCCCCGGGCTCACCCGCTTCGCCCGAAGGTCCCCCTGCCC
>NZ_RAWG01000111.1 GCF_003611735.1 Corallococcus sicarius
GCGGACGCGGAGGCCGAGCGGACGCAAGCCGTTGCGCGGATCCGGGCGGAGGAAGAAGCGCGGCTCGCGCGTGCCCTTGAGGATGCGGAGGCCGAGCGTCAGCGGGTGCTTGCTGAGGCGGAAGCGCTGGCACCGCTCGCACCTGCCCATGCTGCCGGAGGACTGGCCGCTCGTCGTGTCGCCGCAGACGAAGGACCAGTTCGAGGTCGTCCGCCGGGTGATGAACGCGCCGGAGGTGGCGTCCGTGGTGTGCGCCACCGACGCGGGGCGCGAGGGCGAGCTCATCTTCCGCTACATCTACGACGCCGCCGGGTGCCGCAAGCCGGTGCGGCGGCTGTGGGTGTCGTCGCTCACCGAGCGCGCCATCCGCGACGGCTTCCAGCAGCTCAAGGACGGCCGGGCCTACGCGCCGCTGGCGGACGCCGCCATGGGGCGCAGCCGCGCGGACTGGCTCGTGGGCATGAACCTGTCGCGCCTCTACACGCTCGCGAGCGGCACCTACGGCAGCATGCTGTCAGTGGGGCGCGTGCAGACGCCCACGCTGGCCATGGTGGTGGAGCGCGAGCTGGCCATCCGTGACTTCGTGCCCCGCGACTACCTGGAGGTCGTCGCCACCTTCGCGCCGCGCGGCAAGGGCGCGCCAGCGGGGACGCGCTACCAGGGCACGTGGTTCCGCTCGGGGCCGGACGGCAAGCCGGTGATTCCCCCCGGCTTCGACAGCGTGCGCGAGGCGCGGCGCCTGGACGCGGACGGCGTGGAGGCGGGGCGCATCATCGACCGCGTGCGCGGCGGGCTCGCGGCGGTGGAGTCGCTGGACGCGGAGACGAAGCGGATGCCGCCGCCGCTGCTCTACGACCTGACGGAGCTGCAGCGTCACGCCAACCGGCTGTTCGGCTTCAGCGCGCAGCACACGCTGGAGGTCGCGCAGGCGCTCTATGAGAAGCACAAGCTCTTGAGCTACCCGCGCACCGCCAGCCGGCACCTGTCGGAGTCGGTGGCGGACACGCTGCCGGAGGTGGTGCGCGCCATCCAGGCGCCGTACGCGGAGGACCTGGCGCCGGGCACCGGCGTGCGCCCCCTGGGCAAGCGCTACGTGGACGACGCGAAGGTGACGGACCACCACGCCATCATCCCCACGCCCACGTCTCCGGACGGGGTGCGGCTGTCGCCCGACGAGCAGCGGCTCTACGACCTCGTGTGTCGGCGCGTGCTCCAGGCGTGGCACGAGGACCACGTCTGGAAGGTGACCACGGTCATCACCGCGGTGACGTCGAAGGGGGACGCCGGGCCTGTCGTGGATCGCTTCCACAGCGCGGGCACGCAGGTGGAGCGCGTGGGGTGGAAGGTCCTGGACCATGGCGGCGGGCAGAAGGCGCCGCGTCCCCGCGCGGACGGCCGCAAGGGCGGCGACAAGGACAGGGACAAGGACGAGGAGCCGGACGACGAGCCGCAGGACCTGCCACCGGGCCTGCTACGCGGACAGGCGCAGACGGTGGAGGACGTGGAGGGGGTGAAGAAGCGCACGCGCCCGCCGCCGCGCTTCACCGAAGCGACGCTCCTGACGGCGATGGAGTCGGCCGGGCGCACGCTCGACGAGAAGGAGCTGGCGGATGCCATGCGCGACACGGGGCTGGGCACGCCCGCCACGCGCGCCTCCATCATCGAGGTGCTGCTGGAGCGCGAGTACCTCGTGCGCCAGGGCAAGCGGCTGGAGGCCACGGACAAGGGCATCCACCTCATCCAGGTGGTGCACCCGGACGTGAAGTCCCCCGTGATGACGGGCCAGTGGGAAGCGTGGCTCCAGCGCATCGAGCGCGGCCAGGGCGAGCTGGGCTCGTTCCTGAGCGGCATCGAGGCCTACGTGCGGGAGGTCGTGGGGCAGGCGCCCACGGCGCTGCCGCCGACCCCGGTGCCCGCGGGCGCTTCCGGAGGCGCGCGGTCCCTGCCGCCCGTGGAGGCCGGTGCCGTGCCCACGAGTCGGAGCAGCGCCGGGCATACCGCCGCCCGCCCCCCGGACTCCGGACGCCTGGGAGGCCCTGCTGCCCACGCGGGCGGACAGGCCCCCGTGAATGGCCGCTTCGAGGCCGCGCGACAGCACCCCGCACAGGGCGCCGCCGAAGGGCTCTTCCGGGCACGGGAAGGCGTCCCTGTCTCCGCGGACGCTCCCGGGCACGGTGCCCTCGAAGCGCGCTCCGGTGCGGCGCGTGACGGTGCGGCGGCGGTTTCGGGGATGGTGCGAGGCGCTTCCGGGCCCGCCGTGGCCGCCTCGCGGCCCATGCCTCCGCCGGTCCGGGAGCAGCCTCCCAACCTGCCCTCCGCGGAGGTGCGGTCCGCGTTCGTGCAGGCCTCGTCGGACGGCTTCGGCCGCGCGCGGAAGCAGCCGCAGGGCGTGAACATGGGCAGCGGGCGGCCGGAGCGGGTGCATCGCGCGCCCACTCCGCCGGATCAGCTGCGGGGCCTGTTGAAGCAGGCGTTCGGCTTCCCTGAATTCCGGCCGTACCAGGAAGAGGTGTGCCGCGCGGCCACGTCCGGCGAGGACCTGCTGCTGGTGATGCCCACGGGCGCGGGCAAGTCGCTGTGCTACCAGCTGCCGGGGCTCGCGCGCGCGGGCACGACGCTCGTCGTCAGCCCGCTCATCGCGCTGATGGAGGACCAGGTGCTGCGGCTCCAGTCGCTGGGGTTCGCGGCCGACCGCATCCACTCCGGCCGCGACCGGGCCGCGTCCCGGCAGGTGTGCGCCGAGTACCTGGAAGGCCGGCTGGACTTCCTCTTCATCGCGCCCGAGCGGCTGGGCGTCCCCGGCTTCGGTGAGTTCCTGGCCCGCCGCACGCCCGCGCTCATCGCCATCGACGAGGCGCACTGCATCTCGCAGTGGGGCCATGACTTCCGTCCGGACTACCGGCTGCTGGGCTCGCGCCTTCCGCTGTTGCGCCCGGCCCCCGTGGTGGCGCTCACCGCCACCGCGACGCCGGACGTGCAGCGCGACATCGTCCAGCAGCTGGGGCTGCGCAGCTCCACGGGCGGCGCCGCGCACACGTTCATCCACGGCTTCCGCCGCACGAACATCGCCATCGAGGTGCGGGAGCTGAACCCGGGCGCGCGCGGCGACGCCATCCTGACGCTCCTGCGCAACCCGGAGCACCGGCCCGCCATCGTGTACGCGTCCACGCGCAAGCACGCGGAGCAGTACGCGGAGCTGCTCGCCCACGACTTCCACACCGCGCCGTACCACGCGGGCCTCCAGCCCGCGGAGCGCGACCGCATCCAGGCCGCCTTCCTCAAGGGGCACCTGGAGGTCATCGTCGCCACGACGGCGTTCGGCATGGGCATCGACAAGGCGGACGTGCGCACCGTCATCCACGCGGCGCTGCCGGCCAGCCTGGAGGGCTACTACCAGGAGCTGGGGCGCGCGGGCCGCGACGGGAAGGACTCGCGCGCGGTGCTGCTGCACGCGTTCGTGGACCGGCGCACGCACGAGTTCTTCCACCGCCGCGACTACCCGGACCCCACCGTGCTGGAGCGGCTCTACCAGGCCACCTCCAACGAACTGGAGCCCAAGGCCTCCCTCCAGGCCCGCGTGCGCGGGGACCCGGAGGTGTTCGACAAGGCGCTCGAGCAGCTGTGGATCCACGGCGGCGTGGAGATGACGCCGGACGAGGACGTGCGGCGCGGCCGCGCGGGCTGGGCGGTGCAGTACATCGCGCAGCGCGAGCGCAAGCAGCTGCACCTGGAGCAGATGGGGCGCTACGCGGAGGCGCACGGCTGCCGCATGCGGCACCTCGTCGCCCACTTCGGCGACGTGCAGGACTCCGGCGCCGCGTGCGGCCTGTGCGACGTGTGCGCGCCGGAGACGTGCGCGGTGGTGCGCTTCGAGGAGCCCTCGGCGATGGAGGCGCACGCGCTGGGCCGCATCCTGGAGGCCCTGCACGCGCGCGACGGCCAGGCCACCGGGCGACTCCACCGGGAGCTGTTCGGGGAAGCGCTCCACCGGCGCGACTTCGAGCGGCTGGTGGGCGGGCTCGTGCGCTCCGGGCTGGTGCGCCTGGACTCGGACTCGTTCGACAAGGACGGGCAGGTCATCCTGTTCCAGCGGCTGTCGCTGACGGACACCGGCCGCCGCGCCCGCGTCATCGCGCCCGGACAGGTGGTGCTCCCGCAGGCGCGCGAGGAGTCCCCCAAGAAGCGCCGCGGCCGCGCCACCGCCGGGGCCGCGAAGCGCCCCACGCGCAAGCGCGCGAGCACCAGCGCGGACGCCGCTCCCCGAAGCCGCGGCAAGCGCGCGAGCCCCGGCACCGGGACGCGGCGCGCCGCCAGTGGCCGCGCCGAACCGTGGCAGTCCCCGCGCGTGGACCGGGAGGATCCGGACTTCGCGCCGCAGGACTTCGGAACCGGCGTGCCCGCTCCGGGCCGGTCCGGCTGGAAGGCACGTCCCACCGAGGCGCCTTCCGCGGGCCCTCGCGCGTCCTGGAACGCAAGTCGCCAGTCGCCTGACGCCGGGTACGGGGCGCCGGAGGCCGCTCCCGCGCTGGTGGAGTCCCTCAAGGCGTGGCGGCTCACCGAGGCGCGCAAGCGCAAGGTGCCCGCCTTCCGCATCCTCACCGACCGCGTGCTGGACGCCATCGCGAGCGCCCGTCCCTCCAGCGGCGCGGAGCTGATGTCCATCCACGGCGTAGGCCCCGCCCTCACGGAGCGCTACGGCCCGCAGATCCTCTCGCTCGTGTCCCGCCGTCGCTAGCCGCGTCCACCTCCGGACACCGGCCGGACACCGGCCGGACACCCGCGCCGCCTGCTCTGTCATGTCGCGCGGCGGACAGGCCTGGGCACCCCCGGGGCTCCCGGGCTCCCAGCGCCCGCACGGGAGGTGTACCCGTTCCCGGAGGGCCTCACGGGAGGGGACGGCATGCGGCGGACTCGGATGAGCAGGGGCTGGGCGCTGGGGACGTTCCTCGCGACGGCGGCGTGCGGCCCGATGGACGGGGACGCCCTCCTCACCATCGCGGACTTCGACTACATGCCCAACAACCTCCAGGTGGCGCCGGGTGAGACGGTGCGCGTGCGCAACCTGGACACGGCGGCGCACTCGGCGACGTCCTCTCCGTCCTCCGCGGACCTGATGCCCGGCGCGGTGGAGAACGTCGGCTTCGACACCGGGGAGTTCGTCATGGGCGAGCGCGAGTTCACCGTGCCCGCGGATGCGGCCCCCGGCACCTTCGTGACCTTCTACTGCACCGTGCACCGCGATGACCGGCACGGCGTGGGCAAGCTCGTCGTCCGGTAGGGCCCGCGTCCGGCCTCGGCACGGCGCGCGAACCGCCTGACAAGGGAAAGCCTCTTCCTGGGCTGCAGGCGTGGCCAGCGACCGGCCGGGCATGAAGGTTGTTGCCCAAGCTTGTAGGCGGAGGGGCGGGTGCCACCTTCTCACCCAACACGCGCATGGGCGACGTGGGGGTTCAAGGGGGGCGCAACGATGGAGCTGGGCTTCGAGACGATTGGGAACGCCACACTCATCTGTCACGACAACGGGCCGGTGCTGGTCACCGACCCCTGGACGGACGGCACGGCGTACTTCGGCAGCTGGACGCTGTCGCACGAGATTCCGGACGAGCAGCGCCAGTCCATCCGCGACTGCACCTACGTGTGGCTCTCCCATGGCCACCCGGATCACCTCAGCCTGGAGTCACTGGAGAAGCTGCGCTCACGCACGCTGCTCGTGCCCAACCACGTGGGCCACCGCATGCGGGATGACCTGCGCGAGGCGGGCTTCCGCGTCCAGGTGATGGCGGACCGCGAGTGGACGCGGCTGTCCCCGCGCATCCGCGTGCTGTGCATCCCGGACGTGAACCAGGACGCGGTGCTGCTCGTGGAGGTGGGCGGGCGGCTCCTCGTCAACCTCAACGACTCCGGTGACCGCGGCCAGGGCCGCTTCGTGCGCCGGGTCATCAAGGAGTACGACGAGACGTTCCTCCTGGCCCTGTCCGGCTACGGCGACGCGGACATGATGAACTTCTTCACCGAGGACGGGGACCGCATCCTCCCGTACGCGGCGGCGAAGACGCCCGTGGGGCAGACCATCGCGCGGCAGGCGGAGCTGTACGGGGTGCGCTACTTCGTCCCCTTCAGCTCCATGCACAAGTACCAGCGCGCCGACAGCGTCTGGGCCTCCGAGTACACCACCACGCTGCCCGACTACGCCCGGGGCTTCCACTCCACCACCTGCCAGATGCTCCCGGCCTTCCTGCGCCACGACTTCACCAACGACTCCTCGGTGTCCATCAACCCCAAGGAGCGCACCCTCACCCCGGTGGATCCGAAGGAGTTCGGTGACGACTGGCGCGAGTGCCTGGACGCGGATGAGGTGAAGCAATTGGAGCAGTACTTCCGCGCCGTCGAACACCTGGGCACCGTGATGGACTTCCTGCGCTTCCGCGTGGGCGGCAGGGAGCACGTCATCGAGTTCAACAAGCGCCGCTTCGACAAGGGCATCACCTTCGAGGCGCCCCGCAACTCGCTGATGACCGCCGTGAAGTACCAGGTGTTCGACGACCTGCTCATCGGCAACTTCATGAAGACCACCGTCCACGGCGGCTTCGGCAAGGGCAGCCTCTATCCGGACTTCAGCCCCTACGTGGCCAAGTACGCGGACAACGGCAAGGCCCGCACCGCCCACCAGCTGCGCGACTACTTCAACGAGTACAAGAGTCGCGACATGCTCGGGTACCTGCGCCACCAACTGGATGCCCACTGCGTGCGCCCCCTGCAGACGCAATCCGCGGAGCTGCTGCGCACCCTGCTGCCCGCCGACTCCGGCGCCTTCCGCATGGCCAAGGAGACGTACTGGAAGGTGCGTCGCGCCATTCTCTAGGGTTTTGAGAAATCCCAGGACGGTGCCCGGAATCAGGACACTGCCCTGTCTCTTTCTCGGACGGGCTGATGGTGGTTGTAAAAGCCCTGTGATTCAGCGGGTTTCGTGGCGATTGTGTCACGAAACGTGACGATGGGGGCGCGGGAGTTTGGAGCGATGCTGCTCCAGACATCCCGCGTTTCCGGATTTTCTCCTCTGAAAAGGTTTTTCAGAAGCTTGGCCCGACAGTTGCTCAGTGGGCCGGTGCGCGCTTTCGCGGCTGGCGGGAAGGCCAGGCGGAAGGGGCGCATCTCCCGTAGGACTGAGGAAGAACTTCCAATGCTCAAGTTCCGCTCTGTTGCGATGCTGGCCGGTGTGTCGATGCTCGGTGCTGCCTGTGGAGGTCCTGAGACCCAGCAGGACTCCGAGCCGAAGCAGACGTGGGAAGAGTTCCAGGCGAACGCCTACCGCGAGCCGTGGGAGGGCGGGAAGATCATCGTCAACGGTGACGAGGCGCTGGAGTCCGAGGAGGAGCTGGCGGCCTACTTCCAGAACGTCGTCCAGGCCGAGCTGGGCAAGTCCCAGGATGGCCTCGCCGTGTACTACATCGGCGGCGACATCAAGTGGAGCTCCACGCAGAAGCTGAACCTGACCTACTGCATCAGCAACAACTTCGGCGCCAACAAGACCAAGATGGTCAACGCGATGGCGAGCGCGACGGCGGCCTGGGAGGCCACGGCGAACGTCAACTTCACGTACCTCTCCCAGTACGACGCGTCCTGCACCGCCAGCCAGACCGGCGTGCTGTTCGACGTGCGTCCGGTGAGCGGCCAGTCCTATGTGGCGCGCGCGTTCTTCCCGAACTCGTCCCGCTCCGGCCGCAACGTGCTCGTGAACAGCAGCGCGTTCACCAGCACGGGCGCGTGGAGCCTCACGGGCGTCATCCGCCACGAGCTGGGCCACACGCTGGGCTTCCGTCACGAGCACACCCGCTCCACCGCGTCCGGCTGCTACGAGGACTCCCAGTGGCGCGCGCTGACCAGCACCTACGACCGCGCGTCCGTCATGCACTACCCCCAGTGCAACGGCACCCAGACGGGCGACCTCGTGCTGACCACCCTGGACAAGCAGGGCGCCCGCGCGCTGTACCCGTGAGCACGTTGAGCTGCTGACACGTCGGGTCCTCCCTCGCGGCGTCCTGCCACGAGGGAAGGCCGGATGCGACGGGGCCGGTGGGAGCTTCTTCGCTCCTGTCGGCCCTGTTGTCGTTCCGGGGTGTCCGTCGTCCCCTGTCGTCCCCTCAAGGGCGGATGGACGGCGCGTCCGCGTCGAGCGCCTGCTCGAAGAAGACGAGGAGCTTGCCGCTGCCGCGCTCGGCGATCTCCAGGCACTCCAGCGCGCCGCTGTCCGCGTCCAGCTCCGCGCTGATGCGCTCCGGTTCGAGCACACGGTGGGTGATTTCATCATCGCCGTGGCCCGCGATGATCTGCACCGCGCCCATGTCACTGCCCTTGCCCTCCAGGGAGATCTCCACGAGCGGCAGGCTGCGGGCGATCTCCTGGTCCCCGGTCTCGAGGCTGAGGGACTCCAGGGTGATGGACTCCACGCGGACCCGCTGGTGGCGGATCCGCTGGGTGATGCCGGCGAGATAGCTCGCCCACTGCTCCCTCGGTATTTCCTGGGTGGTGTGTGCCATGAAGCCGCCTCCGCGCGCCGTCGTGTGCTTCAACCGTAAGGCGTGTGCCGCGCGCATGAAGGACGGGCCTGTTCCCCCGTCGCGTCGGGGGCCCCTCGGAGCGGGCCCCGCCATGTCGGCTGCCCCCGACCCCGGGACAGGGCGACGGGGCGTCAGTCGCGCACGGCGTGCACGGCGTCGTCCTTCAGCACCAGGCGCACGGTGGCGGCGCGGCCGTGGCCGAAGTGCTCGTAGGCGGCCGCTTCCAGGATGGGGGCCAGGGCGGTGCGCAGGCCCCGGGCGCCCGTCTCGCGCTTGATGGCGCGGGCGACAATCCAGTCGCGCACGTCCGCTTCCACTCGGAGCTGGAGCCCCTCGTGTTCGAACTCACGCTCCCAGGTGCGCAGCACGTTGTGCTGGAGGATGTCGCCCAGGGTGGCCGCGTCCAGCGGGGCGAAGGAGACCAGCCGGTTGAAGCGGCCGATGAGCTCCGGGATGAAGCCGTAGCGGGAGAACGCGGTGGTGTTCTCCAGGTGCTCCTCGGTGATGCGCGTGGCGATGGACTCCGCGTCGCGGCTGCCGCCCTTGCCGGGCTCGCGGCCGAAGCCCACGCGCTCCACGTGCGTCATGTGCTCGGCGGTGCCCCGGAAGCCGCTGAAGGCGCCGCAGGCGATGAAGGTGAGGCAGCCCAGGTCCAGCGACTCCGCGCGGATGCGGCTGGTGAAGCCGAAGTCCGGAGGGAAGGTGGCGCTGGGCGCGGAGAGCAGGTGCAAGAGGCTGCGCTGGACGCCGAAGCCGCTGACGTCCTTGGTGGTCTGCTGGCCGGAGAAGCGGCTGTCGGAGCGGCTGGTGGCGAGCTTGTCGAACTCGTCCATGCAGATGACGCCGCACGCGGCCCACTCCGCGTCGCGGTCCGCGGCCTCGTAGAGGCGGGACAGCAGGGTGCTGACGTCGTCGCCCACGTAGCCCGTTTCGGAGAACTGGGTGGCGTCCGCCAGCACGGTGGGCACGCCGAGGATTTCGCGGAACATCAGCTCCACGAGGAACGTCTTGCCGGAGCCGGTGGGGCCCAGGAAGAGGGCGTTCTCACGGGTGCCCGGCTCCGGCTGGATGCCCTCCAGGTACACGCGGCGGATGCGGCGCAGGTGGCGGTAGGCGAGCACGGCCGCAGCGCGGCGGGCCTCGGGCTGGCCGCGGTAGCCCAGGTCGCTCAGTCGCGCGTCGATGCCCTGGGGCGACAGCACCTCCAGCGCGGCCACGCGCTCCTGGACAGGAGGGCCTTCGGGGAAGGCGGTGGGCTCGGGGCGGGGGGGCATCACGGTGACTCTCCAGGACGGGGCGACGCGAACAGCGCCCCATCATCCCGGCAGGGCCCGAGCGCGACAAGCCATCCGGAAGGCGGCCCCTCGGAGTCCTAGCGGATGTCGAGGATGCGGCCCTGACCGTCGATGAGGTAGGTCGCGCCCGCGCCCAGCACGACGGAGCCCGGCGGCATGCCGCAGCGGTCGAGGTCGGCGGAGAAGTGGATGACGTACAGGTCATCGTTCACCTTTTCGATCCGGACGTCGAAGGTGTCGCGGCGATTGTAGCAGCGCACGAGGTATTCATCGTTGCCGGACGCCTTCGCGCCGGGAGGAAAGTAATCCGCGAGCGCGACCTGGAGCGCCGCCAGGGTGGGACCATCCATTTCGGCTGCGGCAACGAAGGTCAAAGGATCCCTGATGCGTTCTCCGACCTCTTTGGGAATGCGCTCCGGACGCTCGTATTTGTAATAGCCGAAGTAGCTGCACCCCTGTGCCAGACCGCAAAGCGCGAGCCCGACGAGGACCGACGCATGTCGCCGCAAGCGCGTGGGCTCATTCATGGTGTCCAGTCCTGCCCGTCGTAGTATTCGATGGCGCCCCGGTCGTTGACGATCGCGCCAATGGGAACCCAGGCACCGTCGCGGAGCGCGGTCACCACACGGTCGGCGTAGTCGTATTTGTAGGCGCGGCACTCGCCTGCCTTCTCCCGGTAGAAGAGCAGCAGCTCCCGGTGGAAGACCTTTCCGGTTCGCGAATCGGCGATCCGGGTGGGAACCCATCGGCGCTCTTCGCCCAGGTCCTGCTGGGAGAAGCGCCGATTGTGGGGATGGCTGTGGCCTCTCCCCAGGATGATGGCATCCAGGTGCTGCGGGTCATCCAGGCTGGAGGGCACCTGGCAGGACTTGTTCCCGCCCTTGGACTCGCCCTGAATGTCGGACAGGTGGCTGAGAAAGAACCCGTCCTCGGCGCTCGAGTAATAAATCAACGCGCAGTACTCAATCCCGTACACACCCGACGACGCACCCGGTTGCCGGGTGAAGAGTTCACAGGCGTTCCCGGCCAGCTCCGCCGTGGACTTGAAGGGACCCGCGAGCGGTCCGGTCACCTGCAGCAGGCCGTTGGGCAGTCGGCGCACCCCGACGTTGGGGTTCGGCGTGGAGCAGCCCGCCATCAGCACGAGCGCACCCAGGAACGCGAGCGAGCGCCAACACGTCGCGAACCCTGCTGGTCGCTGCCTCGCCATGAACCCTGTCCGGAGTGAAAGCCGCTATGTCGGACAGTCTGAGTATTTCCGCAAAACATGAATGTCAAGGAATCCGGTTCCCGGGGCTTCCGGGTTCCTTGAGCCTACCCAGGGGATTGGGGGACGGCAACAGAACGTGACGAGTTCATTGGCCCTCGGCCCTGGCTTCCCGCCCCTCCGCCGGGCGTCCCAGGCCTTCGTCCGCCGGTCCGCATTCACGCTGGACCGGAGGTCCACCCGTGAACAGCGATGTCCTCCAGGAGCACGCGAGGCTCCCCGCCTTCCCTCCCACGCATTACAGGGGCGCACATGGCTCAATCGACTGAAGCTCGTTCCCTCGCGCCGCGGCTGGGCGCCTGGGTGGAGGATGGCGGGCGGGTGCGTTGGCGCGTCTGGGCACCCGGGCACCAGCAGGTGGACGTCGTGGTGTACGGCGCGGACGACCAGGTCACGCGCACGCTGCCCCTCACCCCGGAGCCGCAGGGCTGCTTCGGCGGCGTGCTGGACGGGCAGGGCGCGGGCCTGCGCTACAAGCTGCGCCTGGATGGCGGCGACCCCTTCCCCGACCCGTGGTCGCGCTCCCAGCCCCAGGGCGTGCACGGCCCGTCGGAGGTCGTCGTCGCCGACCACCTCTGGACCGACCTGCACTGGAAGGGGCCGGATCCGCAGGCGCTGGTCATCTACGAGGTGCACGTGGGCACCGCCACGCCGGAGGGCACCTTCGAGGCGTTCATCCCCAAGCTCACGCACCTGCGCGAGCTGGGCGTGAACACGCTGGAGCTGTTGCCCGTGGCCAGCTTCCCCGGCGCGCGCAACTGGGGCTACGACGGCGTGGACCTCTTCGCGCCGCAAGCCACCTACGGCGGACCCAAGGGGCTGCGCCGTCTCATCGACGCCGCGCACGCGCACGGCATCGCGGTGCTCATCGACGCCGTCTACAACCACTTCGGACCGGACGGGAACTACCTGGGCGCGTACTCGCCCCACTACTTCACGAACCACCACCACACGCCCTGGGGCGACGCGGTCAACTACGACAGCGAGGGCAGCCCCTTCGTGCGCTCGCTCGTGCTGTCCAACGTGGAGATGTGGATCCGCGACTACCACGCGGACGGCCTGCGCCTGGATGCCGCGCACGCGCTCGTGGACGACGGCCAGCCGCACCTGCTCGCCGAAATCGTCGAGCGCGCCCACGCCGCTGCCAACGGCCGCCGCGTCGTCGTCATCGCGGAGGACGAGCGCAACGAGCGCAAGCTGGTGACGCCGGTGAAGGACGGCGGCTACGGCCTGGATGGCGTCTGGGCGGATGACCTGCACCACCAGCTGCGGCGCGCCTTCGCGGGGGACCACGAGGGCTACTACCAGGACTACACGGGCAGCGCGGACGACCTCGCGGCCACGCTGCGCCAGGGCTGGTTCTACCAGGGCCAGAAGTCCAGGAACCTGGGCCACGCGCGCGGCACGTCCTCCAAGGGGCTCGCCCCGTGGCACTTCGTCCACTGCATCCAGAACCATGATCAGGTGGGCAACCGGCCCTTCGGCAACCGCCTGTCGGAGGACGTGTCCCCGGCCGCCTTCCGCGCCATGAGCACGCTGCTGCTGCTGTCGCCCTTCACGCCGCTGCTCTTCATGGGCCAGGAGTGGAACGCGCGCACGCCGTTCCTCTACTTCACGGACCACAACGCGGAGCTGGGCAGGCTCGTGACGGAAGGGCGCCGCAAGGAGTTCGCGGGCTTCTCGCGCTTCAAGGGTGAACAGGTCCCCGACCCGCAGGACCGCGACACCTTCACCCGCTCCACGCTGGACTGGAATGAACCCGAGCGCCCGGAGCATCTGGGCGTGCTGGGGCTCTACAAGGAGCTGCTGCGCCTGCGCGCCTCGGAGCCCGTGCTCACGAACCGCCAGGGCACCCATGACGCCCGCGCGCTGGGCCCGGACGCGGTGATGCTGGAGCGCCGCGCGGAGGGCGACACGGTGCTCGTCATCGTCAACATCCGGGGCTCGCTGGTACACGCGCTGCCCCCGCACGCGAGCGCGGGCATCGTGCTGTGGAGCGAGTCCCCGCGCTTCGGCGGCAGCGTGGAGGGCTCACCGCTGACGGGCAACATCGTGCGCCTGGACGGCCCCTCGGCCGCGGTGGTGAAGCTGCGCGAGTAGGCCCTCCCACCTCTGGGAGAGCCGGGGGAGGGACGGCCTGACGCACGACGGCAGGCCGCGCGCCCGGCGACCGGGGGGGCCGGCAGGGGCTTTCCATCGACACGGGGCGCGCGGGTGGGCAGCATGGCGCCGCCATGAACGTCGACCAAGCCCTCGCCTCGTCGGAGCGCATCTGGGAGCAGGAGATCCTGCCCGCGCTGGAGCGCTACATCCGCATCCCCAACAAGTCGCCCTCGTTCGACCCGGACTGGGTCAAGACGGGCCACATGGAGAAGGCCGTCCAGCTCATCTTCGACTGGTGCCGCGCGCAGACCGCGCACCTGCCGGGGCTGACGGTGGAGGTGGTGCGGCTGAAGACGCCGGACGGCAAGGAGCGCACGCCCGTCATCTACATGGAGGTCCCGGGCACGCGCGGTGACGACACCGTGCTCCTGTATGGCCACCTGGACAAGCAGCCGGAGATGACCGGCTGGCGCGAGGGGCTGTCTCCGTGGACGCCCGTGCGCGAGGGCGACAAGCTCTACGGGCGCGGCGGCGCGGATGACGGCTACTCGGCGTTCGCGTCGCTGTCCGCGCTGCGGCTGCTCAAGGAGCAGGGCGTGCCGCACGCCCGGTGCGCGGTGCTCATCGAGGCGTGCGAGGAGTCCGGCAGCTACGACCTGCCCGCGTACATCGAGGCGCTGGCGCCGCGCATCGGCAAGCCGTCGCTGGTGGTGTGCCTGGACTCGGGCTGCGCCAATTATGATCAGCTCTGGATGACCACCAGCCTGCGCGGCATGGTGGCCGGCAACCTGCGCGTGGACATCCTCACGGAGGGCGTGCACTCCGGTGACGCGACGGGCGTGGTGGCGTCCTCCATGCGCATCATGCGGCAGCTCTTGTCGCGCGTGGAGGACGAGCAGACGGGCCACATCAAGGTGGACGCGCTGCACACGCAGATTCCGGAGGGCCGGCGCGCGCAGGCGAAGGCGGCGGCCCAGACGCTGGGCGAGGAGATCCACAGCAAGTTCCCCTGGGTGGAGGGCTCAAGCCCGGTGACGAAGGACGGCGAGGAGCTGGTGCTCAACCGCACCTGGCGTCCGGCGCTGGCGCTGACGGGCGTGGACGGCATGCCGGGGCTCGCCAACGCGGGCAACGTGCTGCGCCCCTTCACGACGCTGAAGCTGTCCATGCGCATCCCTCCGCGCGTGGACCCCAAGGTGGCCGCGAAGGCGCTCAAGGACGTGCTGGAGAAGGACCCGCCCTACGGCGCGAAGGTGACGTTCGACGGGGACAAGGCGAGCGTGGGTTGGGACGCGCCGCCCCTGGCCGGCTGGCTGTCGCGCGCGGTGGAGTCCGCGTCCCAGGCCTGCTTCGGCAAGCCCGCGATGGCGATGGGCGAGGGCGGCACCATCCCCTTCATGGGCATGCTGGGCGAGCGCTTCCCGGAGGCGCAGTTCCTCATCACGGGCCTGCTCGGGCCCGGCAGCAACGCGCACGGCCCCAACGAGTTCCTGCACATCCCCACCGGCAAGAAGCTCACCGCCGGCGTGGCGAGCGTCATCGCGGAGCACTTCAAGCGGTAGCGCGTTTGCGCGCGGGGCGGGGCTGCTTCATGCGCCCCGCCTTCGCGACGCGACGTCACCGGAGCCCCCATGCCCAGCAAGCCCCGTCAGGTCCGCGCGCAGCCCCTCCTGGCGGTCCGCGACGTCGCCGCGAGCAGCCGCTGGTACCAGCAGCTCCTCGGCTGTGAGAGCGCCCACGGCGGTGACGAGTACGAGATGCTCGTCAGCAACGGCGAGCCCCTCCTGCAGCTCCACGCCTGGGACCTGGACGACCACGCCAACCTCACGGGGCCGGACTCGGCGCCCCACGGCCACGGCGTGCTGCTGTGGTTCGAGACCACGGACTTCGACGCCTCGGTGAAGGCGGCGCAAGCCCTGAAGGTGGACTGGGTGGAGGCGCCCCACGAGAACCCGAACTCGCGCCGCTGGGAGTTCTGGGTCCGCGACCTGGACGGCTACGTCATCGTCTTGTCGGCGGAGTCCCGACGGCGAGGCTGAGGGGCGGACGTCAGGGCCGCGTGGACTCCGGCCCGTGCCCGCTCAGGGAAAGCCACTGCGTTCACTGGGTGCCAGCCGGACCGGCGGCAGGACGAGGCGCCTCAACGCCCCGTCTTGATGCCCAATGAAGACGGGGGCGGCTTCCGGGTCTGCGGCCGGACCACCCGACGCTGCAGCGGCACCGCCACCGTGGGCGCATCCGCCGCGGACACCTGCCGCGTCACCGGCTCGTAGCCGTTGAGCGCGAGCGTCACCGCCACCGAAGGGCTTCCGGGCAAGAGAGGCAGCGCCACGGGCGTCGTGCCGCGCTCCTCGCCCGCCACCTGCACCGTGGCGCCGGGCGGCTCGCTCGTCACCAGCAACTGCACGGGCTGGGGCAGTGCGTTCTGGGCAGGCGTCTTCGGGGGCCCGGGCTGCGGAGGCGCCGCGAGCCGCGCCGGTGCCTGGACCGCATCCGTCGGCCGGGTCGCCACGTTCACGGGCGTGTCGGCGCCGCGCAGCATCACCACCGCCGCGCCTCCCGTCACCAGCGCGAGGCCGCCCACCACGTAGGGGAGCCACGTGCGCCGCCTCGCCACGGGCGCGGTGGAGAGGGCGGCGGTGCCTCGCGTCGCATCCGGCCCCACGCGCGTGGGCGGACGGGACGGCGGCCCCACCAGCTTCGACGCGCGTGACGCGGCCGGGCCCCGCCCACCCGTCGTGGGGGGACCCTCGAGCGACGCGTTGGACTGCGAGTCCAGGTCCGCGTCCTCCGCGAGCTGGTCCAGCTTCGACGGGTCGGACTCGGCGGCGATGCGCTCCGCGAACAGGTCGCGCAGGTACGCGGCCAGGTGCGCGCTGCTGGAGGGCAGCCGCTGGTTGAGCGCGTAGTCCTCCAGCGCCAGCCGGAACGCGGCGCAGTCCGGGTAGCGCCCCTCCGGCGTGGGCGCCAGCGCCTTGAGCAGCACGTCGTCCAGGCCTGGCGGCAGCGACGGGTTGAGCTGTGATGGCGGCGGAATCTGGCAGTCGCGCACCAGCCGCAGCGTCATCAAATCCGTGTCGCCCTTGAAGAGGCGCTTGCCCGTGAGCAGCTCCCACATCACGACGCCCAGCGCGAACAGGTCGCTGCGGCCGTCCACCGGCAGCCCGTTGGCCTGCTCCGGGGACATGTACGGGTACTTGCCCTTGAGCACGCCCGTCGCCGTCTGCTGCCCGCTGGTGGCCGCCTTCGCCACGCCGAAGTCGATGACCTTCACGCCTCCGTCGAAGCCGACGAGCACGTTCTGCGGGGACACGTCCCGGTGCACCAACTGGAGCGGCTGGCCCTGCCCGTCACGCGCGCCGTGCGCGTACGACAGGCCCGCCGCCGCGTCCGCGATGATGCGCACCACCAGCCCCGCCGGCAGCGGGCGCCCCTGGTTGCGCGCGGTGCGATCCAACCGCCGCACGTCCTCGCCCTGCACGTACTCCATCGCCAGGCAGTGCCGGCCCTCAATCTCCGTCAGGTCCAGGATGGTGATGAGGTTCGGGTGCGACAGGCGCGCGACGAGCCGCGCCTCTTCCAGGAACATCTCCAGGAACTCTTCGTCCTCGGCGAGGTGCGGGAGGATGAGCTTGAGGACGACCAGCCGCTCGAAGCCCGTCCCATGCTCCTGGGCGAGGAACACCTGTCCCATGCCGCCCGAAGCGATTTTTCTCAGCAGCTCGTATTTCCCGAAGGCGACCGCCATTTCACGCGGAGGATATCGCGCTTTCTCACCGAGCAGGAAACAGCCGATTTCCAAAAAGCCAGAGAGCCTGTCCAGCAGTGAGGCGCCCGACTGTCTGCCAGTAGAGAGGGCGGGCAGTCAGGCCCTTGCTCACGCCTTCATCTTGTAGCCGGAGCGCAGCACGCCGTAGGTGACGCCGGTGGCGACCGCGGCGGTGGCCGCGAGGATGGCGCCGCCCACGAGCGGGGAGAAGAGGCTGCTGCCCAGCATCCCGAAGCGCAGCCCTTCCACCATGTAGACCATGGGGTTGAAGAGGCTGATGTGGTTCCAGGGCGAGGGCAGCTCGCGCACCGAGTAGAAGACGCCGCCCAGGAACGTGAGGGGCAGCATGACGAAGGTGGGGAAGAAGTTGATCTGCTCGAACTTCTCCGCCCACACGGCGGCGAGCATGCCCAGCACGCTGAACACGTAGCTGGACAGCAGGAGGAAGTAGAGCGTCGCCAGCGGGTGCTCCAGGCTGAAGCCGGAGAACACGGCCGCGACAATCCAGGTGAGCAGGCCCACCACCAGCCCGCGCACCATCGCGCCGCCAATGAAGCCCACCATCAGCTCGCCAGGCCCCAGCGGCGCCACCAGCAGGTCCACCACGGTGCCTTGGATCTTGGTGATGAACAGGGACGAGCTGCTGTTGAGGAACGCGTTGTTCGCGATGCCCAGGAACACGAGCCCCGGGACGATGAAGTGCAGGTACGGCTGGCCCTCCACCTCGTGCACGCGGCCCGAAATCGAATAGCCGAAGACGATGAAGTAGAGCGTGGTGCTGATGAGGGGCGACAGGATGGTCTGGCCCGGCACGCGCATGAAGCGCCGGACCTCCTTCGCGAACAGCGTCTGCATCCCGAGGACGTTCATGGGGTGGGTGCGATTTTCCGGAAGCTGGGGGTTTCAGGCGGCCTGGGTCGGGCGGCCGCGGAGGATCTCGATGAGGACGTCTTCCAGGCGCGGGCGGCGCGTCTCCACCTCGGCGATGGGCAGCCCGTCCGCGTAGAGCGCCCGGAGCAGCTCGCCGGAGGGGGCGCAGTTCTCGCGCTCCACGTAGGTGAGCGTGCGGCGGTCCTGGGACAGGCTCGCGGCGAAGCGCTGGCCGGCTTCGGGCATGGCGGGCAGGGCTTCGGAGAAGGTGACGACGAGGCGCTTCTCTCCGAAGCGGCGCAGGATGGTGGCCTTCTCCTCCACCATCAGGAGGCGGCCCTCGTTGATGATGCCCACGCGGTCCGCCAGCTCCTCCGCCTCTTCCAGGTAGTGCGTGGTGAGGACGATGGTGGTGCCCTCGCTGGCGATCTTCTTCACGTACGTCCAGAGGTCGCGGCGCAGCTCCACGTCCACGCCCGCGGTGGGCTCGTCGAGGAACACGAGCCGGGGCCGGTGCACCAGGGCCTTGGCGATGAGCAGCCGGCGCTTCATGCCGCCGGACAGGGCGCGCGTGAGCGAGTCCTTCTTCGACTGGAGGTTGAGGGCGGTGAGCACCTCGTCGACGCGCGCGTCATTGCGGGGCTGGCCGTAGTAGCCCAGCTGGATTTGCAGGGACTCGGCCACGGAGAAGAACGGGTCGAAGTTGATCTCCTGCGGCACCAGGCCCACCTGGTAGCGGGGCCCCACGGGGTCCTGGTCCAGGTCCTTGCCGAAGACGCGCATGGTGCCCGCGGACTTCTTCACCAGTCCGCAAACGCTGCCGATGAGGGTCGTCTTGCCGGCGCCATTGGGGCCGAGCAGCGCGAAAATCTCCCCGGCGGGAATGGAGAGGTCCACCGAGTGCAGCGCCGTGAAGGCGCCGTAGCGTTTGGAGAGGCCCTGCAGCTCCAGGGCGGGGGTCGTGGGCTCGGACATGGCGGCGCTTCCTCTAACACCTTCGTCCGGGGTTCGCTGGGCAAGCGGCCGGGCGTTTTTCCGCACCGCCGGGGGCGTGACGCGCGACGTCCAGGCGGACACGCAGGGTGCGCTCTCGTCTTGAGACTGTGGGTGCTCCCTGGTATCCGCTCAGGGCTGCTCACGTTTCGCCAGACACCTAGGATGCCGCGATGGCCCAGAATTTCATCTTCACGATGCAGGACCTGCGCAAGGTCAAGAACAGCAAGGAGATCCTCAAGGGCATCTACCTGTCGTTCTTCCCGGGCGCCAAGATTGGCGTGATTGGCCCCAACGGCTCCGGCAAGTCCACGCTGCTGCGCATCATGGCCGGTGTGGACAAGGAGTTCTTCGGCGTCGCGCAGCCGGACCCCACGGTGAAGGTGGGCTACCTGGAGCAGGAGCCGCAGCTGGACACGACCCTGGATGTGAAGGGGAACGTGGAGCTGGGCCTGAAGGAGATCCGTCAGGCGTTGGACCGTTTCAATGAGGTGAGCGCGAAGTTCGCGGAGCCCATGAGCGACGCGGAGATGGAGAAGCTGCTCGCGGAGCAGGGCCGGCTCCAGGACGCGATTGACGCGTCGAACGGCTGGGAGCTGGACCGCACGCTGGAGATGGCCATGGACGCGCTCCGGCTGCCCCCGGGGGACGCGGACGTGACGAAGCTGTCCGGCGGTGAGAAGCGCCGCGTGGCGCTCTGCCGCATCCTCTTGGAGAAGCCGGACCTGCTGCTCCTGGACGAGCCCACCAACCACCTGGACGCGGAGAGCGTCGCGTGGCTGGAGCAGGCGCTGAAGGCGTACACGGGGACCATCGTGTGCATCACGCACGACCGGTACTTCCTGGACAACGTGGCGGAGTGGATTCTGGAGCTGGACCGGGGCGAGGGCGTGCCCTGGAAGGGCAACTACTCCAGCTGGCTGGAGCAGAAGCAGAAGCGGTTGGAGCTGGAGGAGAAGTCGGAGAGCCACCGTCAGAAGACGCTCAAGCGCGAGCTGGAGTGGGTGCGGGCGTCTCCGAAGGCGCGTCAGGCGAAGAGCAAGGCGCGCATCGCGGCGTACGAGGAGCTGTTCAACCAGTCCCAGCAGAAGCGCGACGTGACGGGCGAGGTGATGATTCCGCCGGGTCCGCCGCTGGGTGGGTTGGTGGTGGAGGCGAAGGGGCTGCGCAAGGCGTATGGGGACCGGCTGCTCATCGACGAGCTGACCTTCAAGCTGCCGCCCGGTGGCATCGTGGGAGTGATTGGGCCGAACGGCGCGGGCAAGACGACGCTGTTCCGGATGATGACGGGCGTGGAGAAGCCGGACGGGGGCGAGCTGAAGGTGGGCGAGACGGTGGTGATGGCCTACGTGGACCAGAGCCGCGACGCGCTGCAGGGCGAGCAGTCGGTGTTCCAGGAGGTGAGCGGCGGGTTGGACCTCATCGACCTGGGCAAGGCGGGCACGGTCCCGAGCCGTGCGTACCTGGCGGGGTTCGCGTTCAAGGGACAGGACCAGCAGAAGCGGGTGAAGGACCTGTCGGGCGGCGAGCGCAACCGGCTGCACCTGGCGAAGATGCTCAAGAGCGGCGGCAACCTGCTGCTGTTGGACGAGCCGACGAACGACCTGGACGTGGAGACGCTGCGGAGCCTGGAGGACGCGCTGCTCAGCTTCGCGGGGTGCGCGGTGGTCATCAGCCACGACCGCTGGTTCCTGGACCGCATCGCGACGCACATCCTGGCGTTCGAGGGTGACAGCAAGGCGTTCTTCTTCGAGGGCAACTTCGAGGACTACGAAGCGGACAAGAAGAAGCGCCTGGGCCCGGACGCGCTGGAGCCGCACCGGATCCGCTACCGGCCGCTGCAGAAGAACTGAGACGGTTGTTCTGGCTCCGCCCCGGGTGACCGGGGCGGGGTCGCAGGGCAGGGGAGGGTGCACGCGTGATCGAGAAGGTGCAGTTTCGCAACTTCAAGGCGTACCGCTCGCTCGATCTGGAGCTTGAGCCGTTCACGGTGCTGGTGGGGCCCAATGCGTCGGGGAAGACGACGCTGCTGGAGGGGCTTCGGATTATCTCGGAAACTGGGGCCGAAAG
Organism: Corallococcus sicarius; assembly: GCF_003611735.1. Classification (GTDB taxonomy): domain Bacteria; phylum Myxococcota; class Myxococcia; order Myxococcales; family Myxococcaceae; genus Corallococcus; species Corallococcus sicarius. The sequence goes on from NZ_RAWG01000111.1 coordinate 20,926, forward strand.
CCTAGGTAAGTCGCTCTCTGTGCCGTCGCCAGACACAGGCGGGGTGCCTCAGCCCGCATACAAGTTGATGGGTCGTTCTCATGGTGAAACAGGCCCCATTGAATGGCATGCATGGGGGACTTGGCAGGGAGTTCACGGAGCAGCTCACCTCGTTGCCAGGGTAGACGAGCAAAAGAGTGTCGATGATGAAACACCCGTCGATGTTTTTGGGCAGTGGGGAACGCTTGCCGTCAAAGAGCTGCCCCAATACCCGGCTAATATTGTTCAGTCACAAGATGTGATTGATCGATACACGAGCATGGCCGAGGCGAAGAAGGCGCTTGTGGATGCATTGTCTTCAAGTGGTGTCTTGAGGCTTGAGTTGCACCGACTCGCTGAGGCGTCCTACAGCGATGAAGCAATTCCGCAGCTGGACGAAGATGGAGAAGGGCTTGGCTCCGTGCTTGCGTATCTCAAGCTGAGCCAGGATGAAGTGTTTGAAAAGATTGAAGCAGCGTTGAGAAAGGTCGTTCCGTCCGTGGTCCGAATTCGGATCGAGCGGGCGGCAGTTGAGCAGGATTCAGTTCGCACCATTGCTCTTGATGATCAGAAGCACCAAGTTTCCGACCGACGCAAGCTTTGGGGCAGCCAGGTCGTCTTGGACATGAAGGGGGCGAAGGGTGTATCAGCGGGTTCCGCAGGCGAGGGGACTCTGATGGTGCTCGGTCTCCTGACGGTCTTGATGGGGCCTCGACGGCCGAGGTTGGTGTTGCTTGATGATATTGAGCTGTCACTTCATCCCACGGCGCAGGGAAAACTCATCGAAGTTCTGCGCACCATCCAGAAGAACGACCCTGAGTTGCAGATCGTGGCGACCAGTCACTCTCCCTTCATCTTGAACTACCTGAGGCCAGAGGAAGTTCGGATGACCTTCCTGGCTGAGAACGGGTTCGCGCGCTGCGAAAAACTTACCGCGCATCCCGACTTCGAGAAGTGGAAGGACTTGATGAGCCCGGGTGAATTCTGGAGCACCGTGGGCGAGAGTTGGATCGAGAAGGTGCCCGCGTCCGCGCCACATGAGTGAGTCCGCATACGAGTTGGGTGTGGTTTGTGAGGCCCTCGCAGACCGGGAAACAGCCTGTACGCTTGCGGACCGTGTTCTGGTGGATGCCATTGACTGGCTCGATGACGGAATGCTGGATACGCAGCGCCGCTGGCAGGGGCGGACCTCGGACGAAGCCTTCCTGAGGTGGGCCTCGGTGAAGGATGAGGCCGACAAAGCGGGGCTCAAGGGACTCTTTGGCCATTTCGGCGGGAGGCCCGGCGAGCCTGATGCTCTGGTGGCTCGACGCGCGCTCATGCTGTTCATGACGGCGGACAAGGTTCCGGATGCCGTCATGCTCATTCGTGACAGCGATGGAGATCCGCGCCGGCGAATAGGTCTGGAACAGGCGCGGGATAACAGCGCTTGGCCGTTTCATGTGGTTATCGGTGTCGCGGAGCCCAAGCGAGAGTGCTGGGTTCTCGCCGGCTTCGATGCCCGGGAGAATGAAGTGGAAGCCCTTCGTGCGGTGGAGCAGCGACTCTCATTCCACCCTGTGCGCGATGCCCATCGACTGACTGCGCGCGAACACGGCGCCAAGAACGACGCCAAGAAGGCGCTGGATGAACTCACGTCCGGTAAGGCTGAGCGCGAGCTTGAGTGCCTGCGCGACACGCCACTCGAAATGCTTCAGTCCCGAGGGGCGCATGTCGGCCTGACCCAGTTCCTGGCCGAAGTCCGCGAGCGACTGGTGCCGGTGGTAGGTGGCTCCAAGCGCCATGAATAGTCCATCCTATCTTGTGAATACTGTGGCTCTGATTAATAGGGCCTTCCCAGGCGGTCTGTCAGAGGCCGACTATCTGCCACTTCTGGTTGTGCTGTATCCGCACATGTCCAATAGGAATCTTGCGGAGGTCGTGAGTCATGTCACGCGCCGTGACTACGCGTTTGTTCTGAACGATGTCTATGCGGTGGGTGGCGGTGCTGAATTGGACCCGTCCGCAGTGGCGATTGTGCGAGCCCAGCTTGTGGCCGTAGGTCTTGATGAATGGAGCAAGGCGGACTGAGCCGCACCTGCGCTTCCTCATGAACACGCCCAAGAGCCCATGGCGACGACTCAAGGCGGAACTGGCCCGGGAAGACTTTCTTCCCTATCCCGTTCAAGACGAATTCGCGTCCTTGAAGGAAGCGTCCTTCGACTTCTTGATGAACATCATCGAGAAAAGAGATGGGACTCCCAGGCAGCTCCGAAATGCCCTCTTGATGGCCTCCATCATGAGAGGCTGGGGCCTGAAGCGCTTCAATCTGGCTGTTCCCAGCCTCTGCACTCACGAAGACTTCAGGGTGCGGAGTACAGCCCTTCACGTACTCCTGCGATGGCTCGACCTGGTGAGGACGGGATTGGTGCCCGCGGAACGCATCGAGGGATACGATGAGCACTCCTTCGATGAAACCATCAAGGATGCGCTGGCCCTCGGGGTCGCTGAGAACACCGAATTCCTCGCGCGAAAGCACCTGACGCGAACCGGCTGATTCGGCCGCGCCTACCTCCTGGAGCCCCAGCGCTTCTTGAACGTGCCCCGGTGCGCGGCCCACCAGTCGCGCCACTCCTTCACCGCCGCCTCCCTTTCGGCCCGCGGACCCGCGGGCTGGAAGTGGAGTCAGGTGGACGTCGCATCCCTCAGGCACATCTCCGCCAGGAAGCGCGTTCGCACGTCCTCGCTCTCCAGCAGGTCGATGAGCTCCGGGATGGTGTGCTGCCCCATCTGTTCCCGGGCCCGGGCAAACCCCTCGGAATCCTGCGCCATGGCGCCAGTGTTCCCACGGTAGACCCGGGTCGGCGAGTCCTGCCGGTGGACAGTGTTTCCCACCGGGCTTCAAGGGCGGGGGAGGTGCCGCTATGGTCCCCCCCAGCGGTGGCCCCGCCCGCCAGGAGCCATGAACTTCGTCTTCATCTCCCCCCACTTCCCGACCCACTACTTCCACTTCGCCGTCGCCCTGCGCGAGCGCGGCGTGTCCGTGCTGGGCATCGGTGACACGCCCTACGAATCCCTGCGGCCGGAGCTGCGCGAGTCCCTCCGCGAATACTTCTTCGTCCCCAGCCTCACCGACTACGACGCCCTCGTGCGCGCCACCGGCTACCTCACCTGGCGCCACGGCCGCGTGGACCGCATCGAGTCCCTCAACGAGTCCTGGCTCGAAGTCGAAGCCCGCCTGCGCGAGGACTTCCACGCGCCCGGCCTCCAGCCCGCCGACATCCTCAAGCTGCGCTCCAAGTCCGGCATGGCCGAGGTCTTCCACGCCTCCGGCGTCCCCCACCCGGACCTCCTGCGCGTGCGCGACGCCGACCAGGTGAAGGCCTTCGCCGCCCGCGTGGGCTACCCGCTCGTGCTCAAGCCCGACGTGGGCGTGGGCGCCGCCCACACCTTCAAGGTCACCACCGACGCGGAGGTGGACGCCGCGCTCGCCCACCCGCTACCCACCTCCTACGTGGCCCAGCCCTTCGTGCGCGGCACCATCGTCACCTACGACGGCATCGTGGACCGCCACGGCGCCATCGTCTTCACGCTCAGCCACGAGTACAGCGACGGCGGCATGGAGACCGTCACCGAACGGCGCGACATCTCCTTCTGGAGCCTCCAGACCATCCCCCCCGCGCTCGACGTGCTGGGCCGTCAGGTCGTCGCCGCCTTCGGCCTGCGCGAGCGCTGGTTCCACCTGGAGTTCTTCCGGCTGCCTGATGGCCGCTTCGTCGTGCTGGAGGCCAACCTGCGCCCGCCCGGCGGCTTCATGACGGACATGATGAACTACACGTGTGACATCGACGTGTACCGGCTCTGGGCTCGCGTGGTGACCAACGACCCGGTGGCGGACTTCCAGTACACGCCGCGCCACCACGTCTGCCACAGCGCCCGCCGCTTCGGCCGCCGCTACCGCCACACCCACGCGCAGATCGTCGAGCGGCTGGGCACTTCGCTCCTCGTCCACCGCGACCTGCCGCCCATCTACCACAGCCTCCTGGGCGAGGAGATGTACCTCACCCGCCACGCGGACAAGGAGTCGATGCAGGACGCCGTGCGCTTCATCCAGGCCACGGTGTAGCGGCGCGCCTCAGCGCTCCGTCCAGGTGAGCGCGTACACCGTGCCGTCGTCCTCCTCGCGCACCTTCGTCACCTGGGGCTCCTGCGCGCCGCCGACCTGGAGCACCGCCTCGAAGAGCGCCTCCGCGTAGCCGGGCGCATCGACAACGGAGTTGACGCGCAGCTCGTAGCTCGTGGGGCCGCGCTCGGTCAGCACCGCCTCCGTGTAGTTGTCCGTGCCGCGCAGCGTCTCCGGCAGCCGCTGCACCACGCGCTTCGGTCCCAGCATCCGCATCACGCTCATCACCGCGCGCCCCAGCAGCGTGGCCCCGTAGCCCTCCACGTGCGCCCGGGCGAGCCGGCGGAAGGCCTCCTCGCGGGGAACGCCGGGGTGGACCTCCTCGATGATGATGTTCAGGCACCGCGCCCAGAGCGGCACCGGGTAGAGCGGCAACAGCGGCCGGTCCAGGTCCACGCCGGCCAGACGCAGCCGCTCCCGCAGGCGGGGGGACACCCGACCGCGCAGACCATGCTGGAGCAGCCCCTCCACCACCTGCATGTAGATGTGCCGCTGCTCGGGCGGTACCGACCGGGGTTGTCGCGTCACGGGCGCGGGCTCAACCGAGGAGCCACTGCATGGCGCCCGGCAGCCGGCGCTGCCAGTCCTTCTCGTGGTGCTCGCCGCCGGGCTCCAGCACCAGCGACACCTCGTGGTCGCCGTAGCCCAGGTGCTTGAGGTGGTGGAAGAAGTCGCGCGTGCCCTGGCCGTAGTCCAGTGGAATGCCGCCCGCGTGGATGTACTCGGTGGCGCCCGCGTCCAGGTAGATGCGCGTCCAGCGCTCGCTGTGCGCGCGCCACGCGTCGAACAGCCGGCCCTCGCTCCACATCACCGTGGGCGACAGCGCGCCGATGCGGCCGAACACGTGCGGGAACCGCCACCCCAGGTACAGCGAGATGAGCCCGCCCAGCGACGAGCCCATCGTGCCCGTCCACTGGCTGCCCGCGCGCGTGAGGTACGTCCGGTCGATGTACGGCTTGAGCTCCTCCACGAGGAAGCGTCCATAGGCCTCGCCGCGCGCGGACACGCCGTTGCGCGGCTCGTCCCACGGCGAGTACTCCTGGAAGCGGCCCGGCCCGGAGTCCACCGCGACGATGATCCACGGCTCCATCCGCCCCGCGCTCACGCCCTCTTCCACGACGCGGTTGGCGCACCACGTGTCGAAGACGGCGGACTCCGGATGCGCGAAGACGTTCTGCCCGTCGTGCATGTAGAGCACCGGGAAGCGGTGGTCTCCCCGGGCGTCGTAGGTGTCCGGGGTGTAGATGCGGACGGTGCGGTTGAAGCCCTCCTGGGGAGAGGGGAAGTGACGGAGGATGTGGACGTGGCCCATGAGCTGTTTTGCGGGCCGGAACGTCGGCCCTCGCGAAGATGTGGCCCCCAGCATAGCCGCACCGCCTGACGAACTGGCCGAAGGAGCGACGCACGCCGTCCCTTCCCTGGACGCCCGGTCCGCCGAAGGGATGGACCCGACGTGGAGGCCGCCTTGTAGGGAAGGGTGGTCCCGCTCGTGCAGAGGGCCCGCCGCGTGCGTTCCGTCCTCTGCTGCGTGTGGCTGTTCCTATGGGTGCTGTCCGTCGCGGCGCACGCCGCGTCCTACGAGGTCGAGCCCGAGGACTCCCATGAGCAGGCGTTGTTCGCGCTCAAGGAGGACGGCGCCATCACGGCGGAGACACTCGCGGCGCTGACGGTGCTGCGGCGCTCGGGCGTGGATCCAAGGCACGCCTCGCGCTCAGCGCTCTACGGCCTGCCGGGACTGACGTACGCAAGGGTGGATGGGTTGCTCGGGGACGCGGCGCTGACGGTGGAGGAACGTCGGCGGCTGGGGCCTTTCCTCGCGCAGACGGCACCGGAGCGGGTGTCGGGGGACGCGCGCCTCTTGAGCGCGTTCGCCGCGTCGGATCCGGTGTTTCCTCCGCTGGCGCTCCAGGTGCGCGTGGCGGGGCCG
>NZ_RAWG01000112.1 GCF_003611735.1 Corallococcus sicarius
GTGCACCCCGACCCCGTCGCCATGGCCCGCGCGGTGCGTGACTTCCTCACCGCCGCGGGCCTCCCGCTCCAGGACGAGAACCTGGTGGACACCCCGACGCGCGTCGCCGACGTCTGGGCCAACGGCTTCCTCGACGGCTACGGGCGCACGCCCGAGGAGGCGCTCGGGAAGACCTACCCCGCGCCCCAGAACTCGTCCGGGGAGCTCGTCGTCGTGTCGGACCTGCGCTTCCACTCCATGTGCCCGCACCACCTGTTGCCCTTCACCGGCCGCGCGCACGTGGCGTACGTGCCGGGGGCGCGCGTCGTGGGCTTCGGCCGGCTGGCGTCCCTGGTGGACTGCTTCGCGCACCGGCTCATCCTTCAGGAAGACCTGGCGCGTGAGGTGGCCCAGGCGCTCGCCCGCGTGCTCCACAGCCCCGCCACCGCCTGCATCCTGGAGGCGGAGCAGGCCTGTCTGCGCTTGAGGGCGGACCACCAGCGCGACGCCATCACCCACTCGGAGGCCTACGAGGGGCTCCTGCGCCGCGACGGCCCGCTGCGCCGGGAGCTGTGGGCGAGGCTGGGGGCCCGGCGATGAACCCCGCCTCCCGGACCTTCGAACGCGTCGCGCCCGAGCGCGTGGCGAAGGCGCTGGAGGCGCTGAAGGACGTGCTGAAAGAAGGGCAGGTGAAGCGCGACGAGGCCTCGCTCGACGCCTACGCGCGTGACGAGTCCGACAGCGGCGTCTACCCACCGGACGTCGTGCTGCTGCCGGAGGACACCGCGCAGGTGTCCGCCATCTTCAAGGCCTGTCAGGCGCACGGCGTGCCCTTCACCCCGTGCGGCGCGCGCAGCGGCAAGAGCGGCGGGTCGCTGCCCCTGCGCGGCGGCGTGGCGGTGAGCCTGGAGCGCATGAACCGCATCCGCGCCATCTCCAGCGAGGACCTCACCGCGGTGGTGGAGCCCGGCGTGGTGACGGGCGACCTGATGAAGGCGGTGGAGGCCCAGGGCCTCTTCTATCCCCCGGACCCCAACTCCTGGGAGGTCTGCACCCTGGGCGGCAACGTCGCGGAGAACGCGGGCGGCCCGCGCGCGCTGAAGTACGGCGTCACGCGCGACTACGTCATCGGCCTGGAGTGGGTGATGCCGGACGGTGAGGTGCTGCGGGTGGGCCGGCGCACCATCAAGGGCGTGGCCGGGTACGACCTGGTGGGCCTCTTCGTCGGCTCCGAGGGCACGCTCGGCGTCGCCACCGAAATCACCGTCCAGCTCATCCCCCTGCCGCGTCAGGTGATGACCGCGCTGGTGGTGTTCCCCTCCGTGCTCCACGCGGCCCGGGGCGTCTCCGCGGTGCTCGCCGCCGGCATCCTGCCCCGGTGCCTGGAGCTCATCGACGAGGTCGCCGTCCAGGCCATCGTCCACCGGGGCAGCTTCCAGTTCCCCACTGGAACGGGCGCGGCCCTCATCGCCGAGGTCGACGGCAACACCCCCGAGGGCGTGTTCGCGGAGCTGAAACAACTGGGTGACCTCTGCGAGGCCCAGGGGGCCACGCAGACCCTGGTCGCCCAGGACGCGTCCCAGCGCGACCGGCTGTGGGCCGCGCGGCGGGTGATTTCCCCGGCGCTGCGCGCGCTCAAGGCCGCGAAGATCTCCGAGGACATCGTCGTGCCCCGCTCGAAAATTCCCGACATCATCGAGCAGCTCAAGCGCATGGGCGCCGACCTGGGCCTCACCGTGGCCACGTATGGCCATGCGGGCGACGGCAACCTGCACGCCAACATCCTCTACGACGGCCCCAGCCAGCGTCCCCTCGTCGAAGAGGCCCTGCGTCGCATGCTGGAGCTCACCGTTGCCCTGGGGGGCACCATCACCGGCGAGCACGGCGTGGGTCACGCCAAGCGGGAATACCTGGCCCTGGAACAGGCTCCGGCGTTGCTGGACCTCCAGCGGCGCCTGAAGGCCTTTTTTGATCCATCAGGCCTGCTCAACCCCGAGAAAATCTTCCCCGCGCTCAAGCGTTCCTAGTCAGTGGCCGGAAACGTAGGTGCTGTCCCACCCGTTTCGTTTCGCACCCTTCACTGCACGAAGGGGCCGGAACGTGACGGGCTTTTGACAAGGGTAAGCGGGCGAAATGCCCCTCTCGACAGGAATGAGAAACCCTTTCCGCCGTTGCGCGTCCTAGTCACAGGTGGACGCGGTTCGTCGGGGGATTCATCGCGTCCGGCAGTTACGAACGGAAGGACGGGAAATCATGGCCAACTCGACGAAGTACGCAGCAGAGGGCCTTTCGCATTACCTGCGTCACCTGGGTGGACACCACCAGCTGACGCGCGAGCAGGAGTACGAGCTGGCGCGCCAGGCCCGCAAGGGCGACGAGAGCGCACGACAGACGCTCGCCAGTTCCAACCTCGCTTTCGTGGTCGCGGTGGCCAAGAAGTTCGCCAACCGCGGGGCCCGCCTGGATGACCTCATCCAGGAAGGCAACGTGGGTTTGATGAAGGCCATCGAGCACTTCGACCCGAAGAAGAACGTGCGGTTCGCCACCTATGCCGTCTGGTGGATCCGCGCCTACATCACGCGCTACCTCAAGGACAACCGCAGCCAGGTGCGCGGCGGCGAGGCGGAGCGCGGCAGCATGGTGGACTTCTCGCTGGATGCCACCATCGACGAGGAGGGCGAAACCACCTTCCTCGACCGGCTGGAGGACGGAGGTCCCTCGCCCCAGGAGACGTTCCTCTCCCGCGAGCAGGACACCGAAATCCAGGAGGCCCTGGCCAAGGTGCGCAAGCGCATTGGCGACCTGGGCTGGGACATCCTCCAGGAGCGGCTCACGCAGGACAAGCCGCTCACCCTGGAGGAGCTGGGGCAGCGCTGGGGCGTGTCGCGCGAGCGCGTGCGCCAGGTGGAGCTGAAGACGAAGAACTTCCTGGAGCGCTACCTCTTCGCCTTCAACGAGAACGAAGAGCACACCGCCACGGCCGACGCGGCCTGAAGCAGGGGCGCAAGCAGACATCCCAACCCCTGCCCACCCACCCGGGAGGGCAGGGGTTTTGTTCACCACCGACGGGGTCTGGCGGGTTCTTTGAGCCCTGCCGACCCCGTCTGCTTTTTGCCGCGCTGCGTCTGGCGCGTTCGGTTGCTGGTAGGCAAGCGTGCGTGTTAAGGCGTTTTGATGCGCTTGAAATTGCTAGCCCTTTGGGTGCTTGCGGCCCTTCCAGCCCAGGCAGCGGATCCCGCGCTGCTCAGCCAACTTGACGCGTTGTTCGCCAAACGCAACGACGCGGAGTCCGTGAAGGCGCTGGATGCCGGGCTGAGGGACGCCCTGGCGGCCGCGCCCGAGGACTTCGAGCTCGTGTGGCGCAAGGCCCGCATCCTCCAGTGGCAGGCGGACGGCGCCACGGAGAAGAAGCTGAAGATGGTCCTGGGCAAGCAGACCTGGGAGGCGGGCGACAAGGCCGCGAAGCTGCAGCCCGCGCGCGTGGAGGGCCACTATTACGGCGCCTGCGGCATCGGCTCCTATTCGCAGGCCGTGGGCATCATGAAGGCCCTGGGGGATGGACTGGAGGGCAAGTTCAACGAGCGCCTGGACACCGCGCTGAAGCTCGACCCGGGCTACGACCTGGGCGGCCCCTGGCTCGTGAAGGGCCGGTACTACTACGAACTGCCGTGGCCGAAGCGAGACCTGTCCAAGTCGGTCTCGTTCTATGACAAGGCCATCGCGAAGTATCCGCAGTCGCTGCGGGCGTACTACTACCTGGCCGAGACGTTGTTGAAGGATGGCAAGGCGGAGAAGGCGCGCGACGCCATCGAGAAGGTCAAGCAGGGAAGCACGGCGTACAACCCCGCGGAGGGGCAACGCGTGCAGCAGTGGGCCAAGAAGGTGGATGCCGACATCCAGGAGGAGCTCAAGTGAGGGCAGAGAGTCAGGTCACGACGGCTCCCGCGGCGAGCGGGACGCAGGAGCAGAACCTCGTCCAGTTGCTCGTTCAGCGGGCCCAGAACGCCTCCAAGGTGGGCGTTACACACAAGAAGGACGGGCGCTGGCAGGACGTCACCTTCGCCCAGGTGCTGGAGGACGTGAAGGGGCTGGCGTCCGGGCTCATCGCCCAGGGCATCCAGCCCGGGGACCGGGTGGCCATCTTCGCCAACACCAGTCTCCAGTGGCTCGTCGCGGACCTGGCGATCAGCGCCGCCCAGGCCATCACGGTGCCCATCTACGGCTCCAACACGCCGGATGAGTGCCGCTACATCCTCAACCACTCGGAGACGAAGATGCTTCTCGTCGACTCCGACGAGAAGGACGCGAAGCAGGCGGGGCGCCTGACCCGCGTGCGCTCCAAGCTGAACGACATCCCGTTGCTGGAGAAGATCGTCGTCTTCGAGGGCCCCGTCAGCGGCCCCAAGGAGATGTCGCTCGCGGACGTGATGGCGTCCGGCAAGGGCGCGCCGCAGGCGTCCGACGACGCGTTCGCGCAGCGCATCGGGGCGGTGAAGTCGGATGACACCAACCTGCTCATCTACACCTCCGGCACCACGGGCGACCCGAAGGGCGTCATCCTGACCCACGGCAACTGGGCCTATGAAGCGAAGGCCACCCAGGCCATGGGCATGATGAAGCCCGAGGACTCGGTGATGCTCTTCCTCCCCCTGGCGCACGTGTTCGCCCAGGTGGTGAAGGCCGCGTGGCTGTCCATGGGCTTCCGCCTCATCATCGCGGAGTCGGTGGACAAGCTGCTGGCGAACCTCGCGGAGACGCGCCCCACGGTGCTGCCGTCCGTGCCGCGCGTGTTCGAGAAGGTCTACAACAACGTCGTGGCCAACGGCTCCTCCGCGCCGGGCGTGAAGGGCAAGCTGTTCCGCTGGGCCTTCGGCCTGTTCGACGAGTACGCCGAGGCCATGGCGCAGGGCCGTCCGTACAACTCGATGATGTTCGGCCTGGCGAAGAAGCTGGTCTTCTCCAAGGTGCGCAAGACGCTCGACGAGAAGCTGGGCGGCAACATGCGCATCTTCATCTCCGGCGGCGCGCCGCTGTCGGGGAAGATCGCCTACTTCTTCGACCTGCTGGAGCTCAAGGTCCTGGAGGGCTACGGCCTCACGGAGACGAGCGCGCCCTGCAACGCCAACCGCGTGGAGAAGATCAAGATCGGCACCGTGGGGCCGCCGGTGCCCGGCACGGAGATCAAGATCGCCGCGGACGGGGAGATCATGGTCCGGGGCCCGTGCGTGATGAAGGGGTACTACAAGAACCCCGCCGCCACCGCGGAGGTGCTGGAGCCGGACGGCTGGTTCCACACCGGTGACATCGGCGAGGTGGACGCGGACAACTACCTGCGCATCACCGACCGCAAGAAGGACATCATCGTCACCGCGGGCGGCAAGAACGTGGCCCCCCAGAACATCGAGAACACGCTCAAGACCTTCCCGCTCATCAGCCAGGCGATGGTCTACGGCGACAAGCGTCCCTTCCTCGTCGCGCTCATCACCGTGTCCGAGGACCCGGCGCGCAAGTTCCTGGAGGAGAAGGGCATCGCGGTGGGCAGCTACGCGCAGAACTCCCAGCGGCCGGAGATCAAGACGGCCGTCGAGGAGATCATCAAGAAGGTGAACGCGGACATCCCGCCGTACTCCGGCATCAAGAAGATCGCCGTCATGGACGCGGACTTCTCGCAGGAGACGGGGGAGCTGACGCCCACCCTCAAGGTGAAGCGCAAGGTGGCCAGCCAGAAGTACAAGGCGATCATCGACGCCATGTACGACGGCGCGAAGGTGATGGACTGAGGCACCCGCCGGCGCTCCCCGGCACGTCCCGAAAGGGGCCTGGGGAGCACGGCGCAGGAAGCCCGACGCCCGTCCGGGGCCGCTTCAGGCGGCTCGCGGTACGGGCGTCAGGGGCGTCCGGAAGACTGAACAGAAGGGGACAGGGCTTCAGGGCCCCGCCCGTACGGCCTCAGGCCTGGTGGCTCGGGGACTTGGCGGCGACGTCCTTGTCCACGCCGGAGGTGGCGGACAGCGTGCCCGGCTTCTTCTCCTCGGCCTCTTCCTTCTCGTCGCTGGAGAAGCCGCGCTTGAAGTTGCGCAGGGCACTGCCCAGGGACGAGCCGAGCTGCGGCAACCGCGAGCCGCCGAACAGCAGCAGCAGCGCCGCGAAAATCAAGAGAATCTCAGGAAGCTTCAAACCCATGGCTTCGCTCCTCGCACAATGCGCCAGGAGCATACCGGTGGGAGGTGGGTCGCGCTAGCAACTCCCGCCGTCGCCTACGCCTGCCAGCCCGCTGGATGCGCGAGTTCCCGGGCCCGTGGCACCGGGAGCGTGAGGAACAGGGTGCTCCCGCCCTCGTCCGTCTGGGCACCCACCTGTCCTCCATGGGCCTCCACCTCCTGACGGGCCAGGAAGACGCGCAGCGGATCCTCCAGCTTGCGTTCGCGGAACGCACGCGCCTCGCACTGGAAGACGGCGGAGATGTCCTCGGGGGGCACGGGCGCGCCGTCGCGCCGCACCTCCACCCGCACCTGGTGTCCCAGGCGCGCGGCCCGGACATGGAGCTCCTCGCCCGGCTGCGCGCGCACCAGGTGGTGGTGCGCGAAGGCCTCCACCGCGTGCTGGATGCGGCCCGCGTCCACCTCCACGTCGGGCAGGTCCGGCAGCGGATCCAGCACCAGCGCGACGCTGGCCGCGGAGGCAGCGGCGCGCATACGCTCCACCGCGGCGTCCAGGATGGGCAGAAGCGGCTGGCGCTCGCGCTCCACCGCCAGGGCGCCCAACTCCGCGCGGCTGGAGTCGAAGAAGTCCTGGGCGAAGGCGAGCGAGCGGTCCGCGTTGCGCAGGATGGTCTCCAGGCCGCGCTGGGCCTTGGGCTCCAGCGGCACGCGTCCGTTGAGCAGCAGCGCCGCGTAGGAGCGGATGTTGGCCAGTGAGCCCCGGAGGTCATGGGACGCGAGCGACAGGTAGCGCACGCGCTCCGCCACGCGCTCGCCGCTCCAGGGCACCGGCACCACCCACACGAGCCGGCCGCCGTCCTCCAGCAGCTCCTCGCCGAGGATCAGCGTCCGGCCCTCCCGCTCCCAGACGCCCCGGCCGTCCTCGCGTCGCTGGAAGCCCGCCGCCGCCATCAGCCCTTCGATGCCGTGGGTGACGAGCGTGGGCGGCAGGGCTTCCAGGCCCAGGTACTCGAGCAGCAGGGGACCGAGCAGGCGCGGCGGCCCCTGCCGCGAGAGGAGCACGAGGCCGGGTGCCGCCTCGTTGCCTGCCACTGACTCCCCCATCCACGTCACGCGGACCTCCCCCTGCCGGCGGCCAAACTCCGGGTCACCGGAAGGGTGGGCAGTGACTGTCGGTTTTGCAACGGGCTACCGCATGGAGTGGGGTCCTCTTAAATTCTTGCGCCAGACGGTCTGGGGATGATGGAAGATCAGCTCTGGTCGCGGCATCGAGGAGACACCTCTGACCTCGCTCAACGCACAGCACACTGGTTCACCCGTGGTTCTCGTCGTCGACGATGATCCTGACATCCTGGAGGCCCTCTCGGAGATTCTGGAGGCCGAGGGCTTCGAGATCCGTCGCGCCCGCAATGGAAAGGAAGCGCTGGAGCGCCTGGAGCCGGATCCGCCCCACCTCATCCTCCTGGACCTGATGATGCCGGTGATGGACGGCTGGGAGTTCGCGCAGCGCATGCGCCAGAAGCCCGCCATCGCGATGATTCCCATCATCGTCCTCAGCGCGGACCGCAACGTCGGCAGCAAGGCCAAGGACATTGGCGCGGTGGGCCACCTGGCCAAGCCCTTCGAACTCAACGACCTGCTGACCATGGTCCGCCACTCCCTCAATCCCGTGGCGGAAACGACGCAGCTCTGAAGCGTGACCTCCTCCCGCCGCCCTTGACCGGACGGGAGGCCGCCATTACGGTCCGCGCGGACTTGATTCACCAATCAACGCCAAGGAGCCCACCGTGAACTCGAAGGACATCCTCGAGACCGAGATTCCCAAGGTCCTCGCCGAGAAGCCCGAGCTGGCGAAGGACATCAACGCCATCATCCACTTCGACATCGCCGGTGACGGCGGCGGCAAGTGGACCCTGGACACGACGAAGTCGGAGGGCTGGGTGTCCGAGGGCCTCAACGGCGCGTCGAAGATGACGGTCATCGTCAGCAACGAAGACTTCGTGAAGATCCGCGAGAAGAAGCTGAACGCGCAGATGGCCGCGATGCAGGGCAAGCTCAAGTTCAAGCCGATGGACATGGGCCTCGCCATGAAGCTGGCCAAGCTGCTCGGCTGATAAAGAAGCCGGGCCGCTTTCCTCCGGCCTGCTTCCCGTCGTGACGGCGGCGCGTTTCCCCCCGGAGACGCGCCGTCCTTCGTTGCACCCTCCCCCTTGTTGGAGTCCTCCCCCCTCATGTCTCCGACGTCACTGCCCCTCGCAGGCTTGCGGGTGTTGGACCTGTCGCGCCTGTTGCCCGGGCCCTACGCGACGCTGGTGCTGGCGGACCTGGGCGCCACCGTGGACAAGGTGGAGGAGCCGGAGGGCGGAGACGCCACGCGCCACATGCCGCCGCAGCGCGACGGCGAGGGAGGGCTCTTCTACGGGCTGCACCGCAACAAGCGCTCGCTGACGCTGAACCTCAAGACGCCGGAGGGCCGCGACACGCTCCTGCGCCTCATCCCGCGCTACGACGTGCTGGTGGAGAGCTTCCGTCCCGGCGTCATGGACAAGCTGGGCGTGGGCGAGTCCGTGCTGCGCGCGGCGAACCCGCGGCTCATCTACTGCGCTATCTCCGGCTACGGCCAGACAGGGCCGGACCGGCTCAAGGCGGGGCATGACCTGAACTACGTCGCCCGCGCGGGCCTGCTGGGCTACGGCGGCGAGGCCGGCGGCGCGCCCGCGTTCCCGGGCGTGCAGGTGGGCGACATCGGCGGAGGCAGCCTCTTCGCGCTGGTGGGCATCCTCGCCGCATTGCACGAGCGCGAGCGCACGGGCGTGGGCCGCTTCGTGGACGTGTCCATGACGGACGGCGCGCTGGCGTTCCTGCACCTGCACCTGGCCGCGCGCCTGTTCGCGGGCGCGGAGGGCACGCCGCTGACGCGCGGGCGCGAGGCCCTCAACGGCGGCTATCCCAGCTACGGCCTGTACCGCACCGCGGATGATCGCTGGCTCGCCGTGGGGGCACTCGAGCCCAAGTTCTTCGGCGCGCTCTGCGCCCGGCTGGGCCGCCCGGAGCTGCTGGACGACGCCTACGTGCCCGGAGAGGCCGGGGCGCGCGTGAAGGCGGAGCTGACGCGCATCTTCGCGGCGCAGCCCCTCTCCCACTGGCGCGAGCTGCTGGCCGGCGCGGACCTCTGCGTGGAGCCCGTCGCGGAGGGCGACGAGCTGCTCTCCGACGCGCAGCTTCGCGCCCGGGGCCTCTTCGTGGACGCGGAGGATGCGCAGCGCGGCATCCGCGTGACGCACCTGCTCACGCCGCTGCGGATGGGGGAGGTCGCACTTCGCCCACCTCCCACGCTCGGACAACACACCCGCGTCATCCTCGAAGAGGCGGGTTTCACCGCCGAGGAAATCTCCCGTCTGGGTGCGTGAAGAAGCACCAATTCGTTGCTGTTTTCCCGGGAATTCTGTCCTCCTGGGTTGTTGGTTGACAGCAGGTAACTCGCAGTTAGATCGTTTCTGTTTTTTGACTGTGAAATCGACTTTCAGGCCCTTGGAAGGAAAGTCAACGCATGCACGACGCCCGGGAGTTGGAGTCCTACATCCGTCGTAAGTTCGCGGAGCATGTGGGGTTGTCCGAAGCCGAGCTGTTCAGCGAGGACCTGACGCTGGCGGCGCTCATCTCCCGCTCACCGAAGATGACGAACAGCGTGGACCTGATGGAGGCCTTCGCGCGGACGTCGAACGGGCTGCGCAAGGACTACGGCCTGCGGGTGCGGCTGCCCGCGCTGTCGCTCGACACGCCGGTGTCGAAGGTCCTCGACGTGTTCCTTCACGAAGTCCTCAACCCGGAGCGCAAGAGCGCATGACCATCCAGACGCCCAAGGCTCAGTCGGTGGAAGTGTCCCTGCCGCCGTCTCCGTCGCCGTTCAATGGGGGCGCGGTCGCTGAAGGCCGTCCGGCCATCATGCTGGAGCTGCACGACGCCCTCACGCGGCAGGGGCTGTCGCTCGTGGACCTGACGTGGGAGCAGCAGCGGCTGCACGAGTCGCGGCGCTGGAGCGTGGTGGAGATGCTGGGCGCGGTGGACTTCACGCGCCTGAGTGATTCGGACCGCCACCTGGTGTGGAACGCGGGGCGCGCGGAGCTGACGACGAAGCCGGGCGCGGACCGGCTGGAGCGGCTGGCGGACCTGGAGTGCCGGCGGTGGCTGGAGAAGGACCCCACGGTCGCGGCCATCATGCAGGCGTGCGGCACGTGGAGCCGCTACTGGAACGAGGAGGAGGCGCACCACGAGACGGCGTTCAACCGCCTGTCCACGGTGATGCGCCTGGAGCCCGTCTCCAACGCGACCTTCATCGAGTTCCGCAAGGTGTTCCCCGACGACGACATGCTGCGCACGCTGACGCTGCTGGCCATCTCGGAGGTCGTCGCGGCTGTGAACTACGGCCAGTGCGCGGCCATCATCCAGGACCCGGGCTTGAAGGCGCTCTTCAAGCAGGTGGCCGCGGATGAGATCCAGCACATGACGTACTTCGTCGCCTTCGCCAAGGCGCTGGTGGACAGCGGCGCGTACAAGGCGAAGGAGGCGTTCGCGGTGGCGCACCTGTTCCTGCGCGACGGCGGCGAGGTGCACGGCAGCAAGCGCGAGCGGGTGGAGGCGCGCGGCACCCACGTCAACTGGTGGGACCACCTGGAGCACCGCGAGGGCATGTACACGCCGGATGCGCTGCACAAGAAGGAGCAGCTCATCTTCCACGCGCTCAAGCGCATCACCGGCATCACCGTGGACTCGCGCGAAGCCGTCGAAGACACCTGGATGGACCTCGTCGGGTGTTGATGGGCCTGGGCCATGACCTCCAATCCGTCGCGGAGCTGGAGGCCGCGCGGGGGCTGCTGGAACCGGACGTGTTCTTCACCCCGGCGGAGCTGGCGCGCATCTCCCGCGCGCCATCTCCGCTGGAGAGTCTGGCCGCGGGCTTCTGCGCGAAGGAGGCCCTCTTCAAGGCGCTGCCCCCCATCGACGGGTGGTTCTGGACGGACGCCGAATTGCTCCACGACGCGCGGCATGCGCCCCGCTTCCACTTCCATGGCACGCTCGCGGAGCACCTGACGCGCGAGGGTTGGCAGGTCGCCGTGTCCCTGTCCCACAGCGGCGGCTTCGTCTCGGCGGTGGTCGTCGTGACGCTCGCGCCCCGCTCCTGACCGTCTCCCCGCTTCCGCGAGGATGTCCGCCGTGCACTTCGAAGAAACCTCCCTGACGTTGCGCGTGCGTCCCAACGACCTGGACAGCCTGGGGCACGTGAACAACGCCACCGCGCTGGAGTACCTGGAGGCCGGACGCTGGGGCTGGCTGGAGCGCCACGGGCTGTCGCGCGGCGGGATGGTGGTGGCCGTGGTGTCGCGCGTGGAGGTGGACTACCGGCGCGAGATTCCCCCCGGTGACGTGGTGGTGCGCACGGTGCTGGAGTCGCCCGCCGCGGACGAGCTGGACGAGGACGGCCTCAACTACCGCGCGCGCTTCCGCCAGCACGTGTTCCTGGGGGAGGGCGGGCCTCTCGCCGTGGAGGCCGTCGTGAGCGTGGCGTTCCTGGACGCGGCGTCCCGGTCGCTCGCGTCGCTGCAGCAGTTCCTCGTGGCCGCGCGCGGTGGCGCGGTGGCCTCCCGGGAGTCCTCCTCATGAGCCTCGATGCCAGCCCGGGCGCCGAAGCCGCCCCCGCCTCGCAGGACTTCTGGGTCCCCACGTCCGGGGACCACGCGCTGCACGTCACGGAGGTGCGGCCAGCCGCTCCCGCGAGCAGCGCAACGCCCGGCGTGCTCTTCGTGCCCGGCCTGTTCTCCGACGGCCGGTTCTTCCTGGGCAGCCAGGCGGACGGGCCCGCGCGCTTCTTCGTGGACGCAGGGTGCACGGCCTACGTCGCCTCGCTGCGGGGGCACGGCAAGAGCCGCTGGCCGGCGCGGCGCGCCTGGGACTGGAGCTTCGACACGTACGTGCGCCATGACGTGCCGGACCTGGTGCGGGCCGTGCGCGCGCGCCACACGGGGCCGCTGTTCCTGCTGGCCCACAGCATGGCGGGGTACGCGGCGCTGGCGGCGCTGGGGCTCGCTCCGGACGCGCAGGCGATGCTGACGGGCGTGTGCACGCTGTCGTCGGCGGTGAATGACTACAGCGACGGCGGGGTGAAGAAGCGCGTGCAGCTGGGGTTCTCCTCCGCGGTGGCGGGACTCCTGGGGCGCTTCCCGGCGAAGGCGCTGAAACAGGGGCCCTGGGACGAGCCCGCGGGGGTGATGCGGCAGTTCACCGACTGGGCTCCCACGGGTGCGTTCCGCAGCGCGGACGGCGCGACGGACTACTGGCAGGCGCTGGGCCAGGTGACGCTGCCCGTGTTCGCGGGCGTGGGCGCGGCGGACGTGTTCCATGCGTCGCCCCGCCGCGCGGAGAAGCTGGTGGCGCACCTGGGCAGCGCTCGGAAGCAGCTCGTCGTGCTGGGCCGGGAGCAGGGGTTGAGCTGGGACGCGGGGCACTTCGACGTGGTGCGCGGTGAGCGCGCGCGCCGCGAGGTGCTGCCGCGGGTGCTGTCGTGGATGCAGGACACCGTGAAGTCGTAGGACGGCCTGGAGTCGCAGCGCCGGAGGAGGGGAATCACGTGCTTGGCATCATCCAGAGGCTGGAGTCGGCGGATCCGCGCCGGGGCCTGTTCCTGTACGACGACTTCGCGGGTCCGGCCACGTTCGTGCCGTACCGGGAGTTCCCCGCGCGGGTGGCCGCGTACGCGGATCACTTCCGCGCCCAGGGCGTCACGCCGGGGGAGCGCATCGTGCTCCCCTTCGAGACCTCCACGGCCGCCATCTTCTCCTTCCTGGGGCTGATGGAGCTGGGCGCGCTGCCCCTGTCCGTGAAGCCGTACATCCTGAGCACGCCCAAGGGGCCCTACCGGGAGTTCCTCGGGCGGATCAGCGAACGCTACGGCGCCGCACGGGTGCTGGACGCGCCGAGCCTGTCGGGGCTGGAGCTGTCGCTGAAGCGACTGCCGCTTCCGCCGGAGGGCGTGAAGCGTCCGGGCGCGCGGCTGCGCGAGGTGGCGCTCGAAGAGCTGGCGTTCGTGCAGTTCTCCTCGGGGTCGACGTCGTTCCCCAAGGGCATCCCCATCACGCAGGAGAACCTGCTGGCCAACCTGCGGATGATCGCCCAGCACGACCGGCGCACGTCCGAGGACCGGGTGACGAGCTGGCTGCCGCTCTACCACGACATGGGGCTCATCGGCGGGCTGCTCAGCTGCTTCACGGTGGGCAATGATCTGCTGCTGGCGCAGCCGGCGACCTTCCTGATGGATCCGCTCGGCTGGTTCGAGCTCATCTCGTCGGAGAAGGTCATGGGGTCGGTCATCCCCAACTTCGCCATCGACTACGCGCTCAAGACGCTCAAGGACCTGGACGCGGAGGACCTGAAGCGGCTGGACCTGTCGCGCGTGCGCAGCATCTACCTGGGCAGCGAGCCCATCAACATCCCCAACCTCCAGCACTTCCTCCAGGTGCTGGCGCCCTGTGGCCTGCGGCGCGACGTGTTCATGCCCTGCTACGGCATGGCGGAGACGGTGCTGCTGGTGGCGAGCACGGCCCCGTGCCAGGAGCTGCGCGTCGTGACGGCGCCCAACGGCCAGCCCGCCATCTCCGTGGGCAAACCGCTGTCGGAGTTCGAGGTGCGGCTGCGCACCGAGGACGGGCGGGCGTGCGGCGAAGGGGAGATGGGCGAGGTGCAGCTGCGCGGCGGCAGCCTCGCGCCGTCGTACTTCCAGGATGACCGGCCCCTGCGCGGCGAGGACGGCTTCTACGCGACGGGCGACCTGGGCTTTCAGCTGGGCGGCGAGCTCTTCATCACCGGGCGCATCAACGACCGCATCAAGGTGAACGGCCAGAGCTTCTTCTCCGCCGACTTCGAGCAGGCCGTGGAGCGGCTGCCCTTCATCCGCCCGGGGCGCTCCGCCGTCATCCAGGTGCAGGGCCGCCTGGTGGTGATGGCGGAGGTCAACCACCCGTCCGCGCTGGAGCGGCTGGAGGAGAGCCGCAAGCAGGTGTGCCAGTCGGTGCTGGAGACGGTGGGCGTGACGCTGGCGGAGAAGGACGTGCTGTTCATCCGCTACGGTCAGATCCCGAAGACGAGCAGCGGCAAGCTCCAGCGCCGCGCCATCACCGAGGCCTATGAGCAGGGCCGCATCCGCACGGTGACGCCCATGGAGCTGCGCGCGGACCTGCTGCGGATGCGCGCCCAGCGGCTCGTCTGGGGCTCGGTGCTCGTCGCCCGTCAGCGAGGCCGCCAGTGGATGGCGCGGCTGCGTCCGAAGGGCCGCCGCTCGGACGGCACCTGACAGCCGCCCGGCTCACTTCGCGCGGTGGCCGGCGCCGGCCCACAGGTCCCAGCCGCGCGCCGCGTGACACGCGTCGCCCACCAGGTCCAGGGCGAGCTGGGGCTCCTTGACCGCGAGGGCCGCCGTGTCGCGGAAGGCGCCGGTGGCCTCCAGCCGCAGGGTGGCGCGCTCCAGCGCGGCGCGGGCCTCCTCCACGGCGCGGGCCTGCGCGGGCGTGGGCTTCCAGCCCGTCTCGTCCCGGTAGCGCCCGAGCGCCTCCAGCCAGTGGCCGTAGAACTTCACCATCTGCACCAGCACCGGGACGCGGAACGCGGGCGCGGCGACGAGCGCGGCCTCGTACTGCCGGCCCTCGGAGCCCAGCCGGTACACCAGCACGTCCACCTGCGCGTCCAGCCGCGCGCCCCACGCCTTGCGCACCGACGGGAAGCGGGCCCAGCCGGTGACGGCCTGGAAGAAGTGGAACCCGCCACACGGGTGCGCGTAGATGCCCTGCTTGTTCTTGGGCACCTGCGGGCGTCCGGCCTTCATCCCCGCGGCCAGCTGCGCGTTCGCGGCCTCCAGCGTGCCCAGCGCCGCGTCCATCACCGCGTCGATGCGCACCGTCTCGCCCGCGCCGTTCTGGAACGAGCCCCCGGGCTTGAGCACGTGCGAGAGCGCGTCCAGTGCCCAGGCCCCCTCCGGAGACGTGGCGAGCGCGGGCCGGAAGTCCTGTTGCAGCGACGCCACCAGCTCGCGCAGCGTCACCGGGCCCCAGGCCGCGGGGAAGGCGTGCGACAGCGGATGGCCGGCGAGCAGGAACGTCTTCACCTGGAGCGCCGGGTGCGGCTCCACGGGCGTGCCGTCCGGGGCGAACGCGTCGAAGGAGAGGCGCGCGGGCCGGCCCGCGTCGGCCGCGTCGCGGCGGAGGAACCCCGCGACGATGGCGTCCGTGGCGGGGCGGCCGTCCCGGGTGCGGAAGGCCTTCCCATCCAGGTCCATGCCGTGCGCGAGCGCCCACGGGTTGCGTGGATCCGCGGCGTGCGTGCGGCACTGCGCGTGGAGCACCGCGGACGCGTTCGGAGTGGGGGAGGGTGAAGCAGCGCTCAGCAGGAGCCCGAGCAGGGCCACGGAAGGGGGGAGCATGGGCGCGGGCCAGTGTCGCAGCCCGCGCCCTCCCGCGCACGTCCCCAGCCTCTCAGCGGGCGGGGCGCGCGCCCTTCATGCGGACGACGATGCGCTCGATGATGCCGAACAGCGACTCCCGGTCCTGGGGCTCCATCAGCTCCATCAGGCGGCGCACGCCCGCGTCCGTCATCAGCTGGATGGCCTTGTAGAGCTCACAGCCCTGACTGGTGAGCTTCGCGGTGACGGCGCGGCGATCCTCCGCGTCCCGCCCCCGCTCCACCATCCCCATGTCCTCCAGCCGGTCCACCACGCCGGTGATGGTCTTCTTGGTGATGCCGATGCGCTGGGCGAGCACCCCCACCTGGGTGGGGCCGTCCATCCCCAGCCAGCCCAGGGCATGCACCTGGGTGGGGGTCAGGCGCATGTCGTCACAGAGGCTCGCCAGCGGATCCCTCAAGGAGCGGAAGTAGGCCAGCTGCTTGAGCAGCTCCATGAAGCGGCGGGAGTCCGGCGTGGACTGGTCTCCCTCCTGGAACAGCCGCTCCATCGACGAAAGCTCTGGCTGCAGCTCCTCGGCGGGCTCTTCCGGCGCCTCGGAGCGCGGGTCGTGCTCCGAGGGCGGGGTGATGGAAGTAGGTCTGCGCATCAGGCCGTCTCCACCCGGGCCGCCGCGGCCGCCGCCTCCCGCTCGCGATCCTGGTTGACGGGCACGTCGTGCGCGGTGCCGGAGCCGCCCGCGAAGCCGGGATCCTTGCCCTTGCCCTTGCTGAAGCGGGCGGCGAGCTGATCCAGCAGCGAGTACACCACCGGCACCACGCCCAGCGTGAGGAACGTGGAGGTGACGAGGCCACCGATGATGGTGATGGCCATGGGCGCGCGCGTCTCCGCGCCGTCGCCCTTCGCGATCGCCACCGGGATCATGCCGGCGATCATCGCGATGGTCGTCATCAGGATGGGGCGCAGACGGACGGGCGCGGCCTCCAGCAGGGCTTCGTGCGCCGTGCGCCCCTTCTCACGCACCTGGAGGGTGAAGTCGACCAGGAGGATGCCATTCTTCACCACGAGGCCCATGAGCATGATGACGCCAATGAGGGCGAACATGGACATGTACTGCCCGGTGATGAGCAGGCCACCAATCGCTCCAATGAAGGCGAAGGGCAGCGACAGCATGATGGTGAAGGGGTGGATGAGGCTTTCGAACTGGGCCGCGAGGATCATGTAGATGAGCACGATGCCCAGCAGCAGCGCGGTGCCGAACGCGGCCACCGACTTGCCCAACTCCTTCGCGTTGCCTTCCAGTTCGCCGGACACGCTCTTGGGCAGGTCCGTGGCGGCGTAGCCCTGCAGGTAGGTGATGGCGTCGGAGAGCGCGTACCCGGAGGCCAGGTTGGCCAGCATGGTGATCTGCCGCTTCTGGGCCTGCCGATCAATCTGCACCGGGCCCTCCGCGGGGACGATCTTCGCCAGGTTGCGCAGCTCCACCAGCTGTCCCGTGGGAGCGCGCACGGCGAGCTGGCCGAGGGCGTCCGCGGACGCGAGCGTCTCCGGCGTCAGGCGCAGCTTCACCTCGTACGTCTCGCCGCCCTCGCGGTAGTCGAGCACCTTGTCACGGCCCAGGTAGGCGCGCAGCGTGGCGCCCAGGGACGCGGCCGGGATGCCCAGCGTGGCCGCGCGCTCGCGGTCCACCTGCACGTCGTACTGCGGCTTGCCGGAGCGGTACGTCATGTCCACGTCGGTGAGGCCCGGGTTCTTCAGCATCACCTGGCGCATCTTCTCCGCGGACTCCGTCAGCTCCTTCCAGTTGTCGCCGCGCAGGTTGAACTGCACCTGCTGCGTCCGGTTGCCACCACCGGAGACGGCGGCCACGTCCTGCACGGACAGGGACACGCCCTTGGGCGCCTTGATGTTCTCACGCACGTAGTTCTTCAGCTCGCTCTGCTTGAAGGCGCGGTCCTTCACGTCGGAGAGGTTGATGAGCACCTCGCCCTTGTGGACCTCCTCCTGCACGCCGCCACCCGCGGTGGTGAACGTGGAGGTGACGCCCGGGATGGCGCGCACCTGCGAGGCCAGCGTGTCCAGCTGTGCCTGCGTCTCGTGGATGGTGGAGCCGATGGGCAACTCCACCGCGAGCTTGATGTTGCCGTTGTCCTGCTCCGGGATGAACGTGAACTTGAGGAAGCGGGCCATGCCGAAGGTCGCGAAGAGGACCAGCACCGCCACGATCATCGTCACCGCGCGGTGGCGGAGGATGGTGCCCAGGATGCGCCGGTAGCCGGACTCCAGGCCCACGAGGAACTTCTCCACCATGGCGGAGATGCCCGTCGGGTGCGCGTGCTCGCGCAGGAGGCGCGAGGAGAGCATGGGCGTGAGCGTCATCGACACCACGTAGGAGATGAGCGTCGCCACCGCCACCGTGACACCGAACTGGTAGAAGAACTTGCCGATCATGCCGTCCATGAAGGCCACCGGGATGAACACCGCCACGATGGCCAGCGTCACCGCGAGCACCGCGAGGGCAATCTGTCCGGCGCCCTCCAGCGCGGCCTGCATGGGCGTGGCGCCCTCTTCCATGTGACGCACGATGTTTTCGATGACCACGATGGCGTCGTCGATGAGCAGACCGATGGACAGCGTCAGCGCCAGCATCGTGATCATGTTGAACGTGAAGCCCAGCGCCGCCATCACCGCGAACGTACCGACGACGGACACCGGCAGCGCGATGGCCGCCACGAACGTGGAGCGCAGGTTGCGCAGGAACACGAGCACGATGAGCACGGCGAGCACGCCGCCCAGGATGAGGTCCTCCTGCACCGCGTGGATGGACGAGCGGATGAACCGCGCGTTGTCCGTCACGGTCTCCACCTGCACGCCCGCGGGCATCGTCTTGTTGATCTCGTCCAGCGACTCCTTCACCAGGTCCGCCACCTGCACGGTGTTGGAGCCGGACTGCTTGCGCACCACCATGGCCACGGCGCTGCGCTCACCGCTCTTGGCGGACGAGCGCTGCTCCGCGGGGCCGTCCACCACCTCCGCGATGTCGCGCACGCGGATGGGCGAGCCCGCCGCGCTGGTGATGATGATGTTGCGGATGTCCTCCACGCTCTTCGCTTCGGAGGTGAGGCGCACCACGCGCTCACGGCCGCTGTCCGTGCTGCGGCCACCGGGGACGTCCAGGCTCTGGGCCTTGAGGGCCTGGCTGACGTCGCTGATGGCCAGCCCGTAACCGCGCAGCCGCTGCGGGTCCACCACGAGCTGGATCTCCCGCTCGCGGCCACCGACGATGTCGATGCTGCCCACGCCCGGCTGACGCTGCAGCGCGGGCTTCACGATGTCATCCGCGATGCGCGTCAATTCGTCCACGGGCAGGGGGCCCGCGAGCGCCAGGGTGATGATGGGGGCCGCGCCGATGTCGAACTTCTCCACGACGGGGGTCTCCACCTCGTCGGGCAGCTTGCTCAGCGTGGCCTGGACGCGATCCCGCACGTCCTGCGCGGCCAGGTCCACCTTGGTGGACAGCTTGAACTGGACGACGACCTGCGAAACGCTCTCCAGGTTGATGGAGCGCAGCGTGTCCACGCCGTTGAGCGTGTTGAGCGCTTCCTCCAGCGGGTCGGAGACGTTCTTCTCCATGGACTCCGGGTCCGCGCCCGGCAGCACCGTCGTCACCGTGACGACGGGGAAGTCCACGTCTGGGAATTGATCCACGCCGATGCGCGGATAGGCGAACACGCCGAACACCACCACCGCCAGCATCAGCATGGCGGTGAAGATGGGCCGTGAAATGAAGGTCTTGAGCATTCAGGTACCTGAAGAAGAGAGGAGGGGAGGGAGGACTCGCGGGGGGCGCGCTACTGCGCGACGCGCACCGCGGTCCCGTCCTTGACGTCCAGCGAGGCGTCGGCGAGCACGCGCTCCTCCGCCGTGAGTCCCTGCACCACCTTGACGTAGCCCGGCAGCACCCGCTGCACGCGCACGTCGCGCTTGCGCACGGTGCCGTCCTGCACCACCCACACGAAGCCGTCCTGGCCCTTGCTGCTGACGGCCTGGGCCGGCAGGAACAGGCCGTTGCCCGTGTCGCCGGCGGCCTTGGAGAAGTCCATCTCCACGAGCGCGCCCGGGCGCAGCGGGCGGTCCGTCTTGCCCGTCACGTCCGCCAGCACCTCCACGGTGCGGCTCTGCGCGTCGATGACGGCGCCCACGTTGGCGACCTTCGCCTCGAAGCGCATGCCGCTGGGGTTCACGGTGCCCGGCGTCACGGTGCCCACCGACACGTTGTCGATGACGGACTCCGGCACCATCATCCGGATCTCCAGCCCGTCCGAGTCCACGATGGAGAACACCGGCGTCGAGGGCGTCATCGCCACCGAGTCACCCACGTTCTTCGTGCGCGAGGTGATGACCCCGTTGAACGGCGCGGTGATGTTGTGGTCGCGCAGGTTCTCCTCCGCCAGCCGCAGCGCCGCGCCCGCCTGGGCCGCCTGCGCCGTCGCCTGCTTGAGGGCGATTTCGGACTGCTCCAGCGCGTTGGCCGCGACGCCGCCGGACTCCGCCACCTTGCGCGTGCGCCCCAGCGTGCTCGTGGCCAGCTCCAGCGCCGCGTCCGCCATGTCCTTCGCCGCGCGCGCCTGCTCCACCGCGATGCGCACGTTGGACGTGTCCAGCACCGCCAGCACGTCGCCCTTCTTCACCTTGTCGCCCACCCGGACGTTCACCTTGGCGAGCGTGCCAGTGGCGGACGGGCCCAGCGTGGCCTCCTGCTTGGAGCGCACCTGACCGGTGACGCGGGTGACGTTGGCCTCCAGCTCGGTGGCCGGGGTGATCGCCTTGACGCCCAGCGCGCTGGCACCTTCCGCCTGCTGCGTCGGCAGCTGCGCCTTCTCCGCCCCCGCCTTCGAGCACCCTGCCGTCGACACCGCAACGGCCACCACGGCAGCCAAGATTCGCTGATTCACGCGTCCGAACTCCTGCCGGCTGTCCGACGGAAGACCCGCCCGGATACCTGCCCCGGCCATATTCTTTGTGGACTAGAAATTACCGATGCTCGATTATCTGTCAAGAGGATACTCCGGAATGCGGACTATCCACCCGCGTGGCGCCCTGTGCGCCTGCCTGGCTGCCCTCAGGGCCTCCAACGGGGCAGGCGGCGCAACGCGTCAGCGCTGGGTGACGCGGCGCACGGGGGAAGGGACGGGGCGCATCGCTTGTCGCTGACGGGGTCCGCCTGTTATTGACTCGCGAATCAATCCACCACCGGGACTCCCCCTCAAGGACCAGCGATGCTCAATCCGTTCACCGACGAGCACGAGGCGTTTCGAAAGACGGTGCGCGCCTTCGTGGAGAAGGAGATGGCGCCGTACGGGCTGGAGTGGGACCGCGCGGGCATCTTCCCCCGCGAGCTCTTCAAGAAGTGCGGCGAGCTGGGCTTCCTGGGCATCAACCACGACCCGAAGTTCGGCGGCAGCGGCCTGGACTACTGGTACGTGACGGCGTTCGCGGAGGAGTTGAGCCGCAGCCGCAACGCGGGCGTGAACATGGCGCTGCTGGTGCAGAGCCAGATGGCCACGCCCATCATCAACGAGATTGGAACGGACGAGCAGAAGCGCGAGTTCCTGGAGCCGGCGCTCAAGGGCGAGCGCATCGCGGCCCTGGGCGTGAGCGAGCCGGGGTGCGGCTCGGACGTGGCGAGCATCAAGACGACGGCCCGGCGTGATGGCGACGACTACGTCATCAACGGCTCCAAGATGTGGATCACCAACGGCACGCGCGCGGACTTCATCACGCTGGCGGTGCGCACCGGAGAGCAGGGCTACGGCGGCATCTCGCTGGTGACGTTCCCCACGGACGTGAAGGGGTTCGGCGTCTCCAAGAAGCTGGACAAGGTGGGCAACCTGTCCTCGGACACGGCCATCCTCTACTTCGAGGACTGCCGCATCCCCGCGCGCTACGTGCTGGGCGAAGAGAACATGGGCTTCTACCACATCATGACGAACTTCCAGGGCGAGCGCCTGGTGGGGGCCATCACGACGGTGGGCGGCATGGACCGGATGCTGGAGGACGCCCTCCAGTACGGCAACGAGCGCGAGGCGTTTGGCCGGCCGCTCATCAAGTTCCAGGTGTGGCGCCACAAGTTCGTGGAGCACCTGGCGGCGGTGGAGGCGGCGCGGTGGCTCACCTACCACGCGGTGGACCTCTTCGACCGGGGAGAGAACCCCGTGAAGGAGATCTCCATGGCGAAGCTGTTCGCGGGAGACCTCGCACAGCGCGTGGCCTACGACTGCCAGCAGTTCTTCGGCGGCATGGGCTACATCGAGGAGACGCCCATCGCGCGCATGTGGCGGGACGTGCGGCTCATCACCATCGGCGGTGGCACCTCCGAGGTGATGAAGGAGATCATCTCCAAGCTGTACGGCTTCTAGCTACTTCTTGCGGAAGAGGGACTCCGCGGCGCTGAGCAGCGCGTCGCGGGAGTCCTTCACGTGCAGGCCGCCTTCGCCCAACTGGAACAGCTCGCAGAAGTTGGAGGCGTCCTTGTCGCGGGGCACCTCCGCGAAGGGCTCCTTGCAGGCCTTGGCCACGGACAGGTCGAAGTGCCGGCAGTTGCGGCACGAGCGCAGGTCCTCGTCACAGCCGGGGCACGCGTCGTTGCGGCCCACCTGGTTGGCGATGATGTCGAGCGTGCGTCCGCAGTGCGCGCAGCCGGGCATGGCGGTCCTCCCCGTGGATCAGAGCCGGGGCGGCATCCTGCCAGAGTCCGGAGACCTTTAGCGCTGCACGGTGGACGCGAACGCCGGGGCGGAGAGCGAGGAGGCCTCCTGGGGCCGGCGCAGCTCGCCGGTGGCGTCCAGGAGCTGGTCGTCCAGCCGCTTGAGCAGGAACAGGACGTAGGCGGACAGGGCGGACAGGACGGAGGCCATGATGCCCAGCAGCATGCCGCGCTGCCAGCGGTGGGCCCGCTCCATCACGCCGCGCCGCTCCTTGAACGACTTGAGCTGCGCGTCCACGGACGTGCCGTCCAGCTTCTGGGCGAAGTCGGTCGCCTGGGCGCTGCCCCGGGCCATGAGCCAGCGGCCCTCGGCCTGCAGGGTCTCCGCGCGCGTGTAGCAGAACGCCGCCCCGCCCGCGAAGAGCAGGGAGACGCACAACGCCGCTGTCACGCTCCGGGTGCCCATGCCACCAACCCTCCGGAAAGTCCGTTGGCACGACCCACGAGACAGGCCGCGACTGCTCCGGCTTTCCGAAGACAGTAGCGGATGCTAGGGACGGCTTCTGACATGGGCAAGTCCTACCGTCCTAAAGACCACTATTTCCAGAAAGCCAAGCAAGAGGGCCTGCGCGCGCGTTCCGCGTTCAAGGTCGATGAGATCCTCAAGCGCTTTCCGACATCCGTCAAAAAGGGCGCTGCGGTGCTGGATCTGGGGGCGGCGCCGGGGGGCTTCCTGCAGATCCTCGTGGACGCGGTGGGCGTCTCCGGGCGCGTCGTCGGCGTGGACATCGTCGCCATCCGACCGTTCTCCCAGAAGCAGGTGACGACGGCGGTGCTGGACGTGCTGGCGGACGACTTCGACGCGAAGCTGGCCGCGCTGTACGACGGGCTCTACGACGCGGTCATTTCGGACATGGCGCCGAAGACGTCCGGCATCAAGGGCACGGACGAGGCGCGCAGCCTGCGGCTCGCGGGCAAGGCGCTGGAGGTGGCCGCGGCGCGGGGCAGGCCCGGGGGCACCTTCGTGGCGAAGGTCTTCATGGGCGGCGACTTCGAGGCCTTCCGCGACGACGTGCGCAAGCTGTACGAAGAGGTGAAGGTGGTGCGGCCGGAGGCCACGCGCGGCGCCAGCATGGAGGTCTACGTGGTGGGGCTGCGCCGCCGCGCTCCCGCCGCGCCTGTCGCTTCCTGACAAAGGAAGGGACCGCGAGGGCGGGGTGCGGCGTCTAGAGTGCCGCCCATGTCTGATTTCCCGCGCCCGCGTGCGCTCGCCGTCCTGCTGTGCCTGTTGTCGTTGGTGGTGCTGCCCGCGTCCGCGCGGGCCCAGCCGAAGTCGCCTCCGTCGTGGAAGGCGCTCGACGCGCTCGTCGAGGACGGCAAGGTGGAGGAGGCCGCGCGCGGGGTGGAGGCGCGGCTGGCGGCGGCGAAGGCGAAGCGCGACGCGGACGAGTGGACGCGCGCGCTCGTGCGCACGGTGCAGCTGCGCACCCAGCTCCACGGCTACGAGACGGCGGTGCGCTTCCTGCGCGAGCAGCCGTGGCCCGACGACGCGCGGCAGCGGGCGACGCTGAACCTCTTCTACGCGGCGGTGCTCACCCACTACGTGGACGCGTACCGCTATGAGATTGGCCGGCGCGAGCAGGTGGTGTCCCAGGGCCCGGTGGACCTGAAGGCCTGGACGAAGGATCAGCTCCTGGCGGAGGTCCAGCGCGCGCATGCCGCCGTCTGGGCCCTGCGCCAGGACCTGGGCACGCAGCCGGTGAAGGCGCTCTCCGAATACATCGAGGCGAACACCTACCCGGAGGGCATCCGCTCCACGCTGCGCGACGCGGTGACGTACCTCTGGGTGGGCGTGCTGGCGCGGTCGGACCTGTGGAAGCCGGAGCACGAGCTGGACGTGTTCCGCCTGGACGTGGGGACGCTGCTGGAGGGCGCCCCGAAGGTGGAGCTGACGGACGGCTCCGTGCATCCGCTGTCGAAGGTGGCGGCGCTCCTGGGCGACCTGGAGGCGTGGCACCTGGGCGCGGGCCGGCGCGAGGCGGCGCTGGAGGCGCGGCTGCGGCGCTACGCGGTCCTCTCCTCGTCGTTCACCGAGGAGGCGGATCGCCTGCGGGTGCGTCAGCACCTGGCCGCGCACCTGAAGGGCTTCCGGGACGTGGCGTGGTGGTCCATGGGCCAGCGGCAGCTCGCGGACCTGGAGGCCGGCGCGGGCCACCCGGTGACGGCGCATGCGCTCGCGAAGGCGGGCGCGGAGGCGTGGCCGAAGTCGTTGGGCGGGCAGCGCTGCGCGGCGCTGGTGGCGCAGCTGGAGGAACCCGAGGTTCAGGCCCTGGGGATGGAGGCGGATGGGCCCGGCAAGCGCTCCATCCAGGTGCGGCACCGCAACGTCCCCAAGGTCTTCTTCCGCGCCTACTCGCTGGACGTGGAGGCGCGGCTCGCGAGGCCCTCCGTGGAGCTGTCGCTCCTGGCCTACGGCGCGGAGGTCCGGCGCATCCTGGACACGCGCAAGCCCGATGCGGCCTGGAGCACGGCGCTGCCCGCCACCCCCGACTTCCAGCTGCACACGACGTTCGTGACGCCGCCTCCGCTCGCCTCCGGCGCGTACGTCATCGTCCTGTCCGTCCGCGAGGACTTCCGGGAGAAGGACAACAAGATCATCTCGATGCCCATCTCGGTGACGCCGTGGGTCGTGGTGGTCCGGCGGGACGGTTCGCGTCGCGTGGAGGTGCGCGTGGTGGACGGCGCGACGGGTGCGGCCGTGCCGAACGTGGAGGCGCGGCTCGTCACGCCGGACTACCAGAAGCGCGTCTACACCACCGTCACCCGCCGCACCGACGCCAACGGTGAGTTCACGGTCGAAGCGCGGCCGGAGACGTATCAGCAACTGACGCTGGTGCTGGGGCGGGGTCGGAGCGTGATGGTGTACCCGGGCACGTTCTTCCTCGCGTCGGAGCATCGCTCGCCGCCGGTGGATCAGGCGCTGGTCTACACCGACCGCGCGGTGTACCGGCCGCAGCAGAAGGTGCTCTGGAAGGTGGTGTCCTTCCGGGCGGAGCAGGATTCGAAGCGCTACCAGGTCCTGCCGGACGCGGCGGTGAATGTCACGCTCGTGGACCCCAACGGCCAGGTGGTGGAGACGCGCGACGCGCGCACCAACACGTTCGGTTCGGTGGCGGGCGAGTTCACGATTCCCACCGGCCGGCCGTTGGGCGGGTGGACCGTGCGCTCGAGCCCGTCGGGCGCGGCCTCCGTGCGGGTGGAGGAGTACAAGCGGCCCACCTTCGAGGTGACGCTGAAGGACGCGCCCGAAGCGCTGCGGCTCAACCGCCCCGCCACGTTCAAGGGCGAGGCGCGCTACTACTTTGGCCTGCCGGTGACGGCCGGCAAGGTGAAGTGGCGCGTGTCGCGCGAGCCGGTGCTGCCGCCGTGGTGGTACTGGGAGCGCCCCTCCATGCGCTCGCGGCTGGTGGCCTCCGGTTCGGCGTCGCTGGGCGAGGACGGTGGCTTCTCCGTGTCGTTCACCCCGCAGGCGGATGAGCGGATGGCGAAGACGCCGGGCCTGTCGTGGCGCTACCGCGTGGAGGCGGACCTGACGGACGAGGGCGGCGAGACGCGCTCCGCGAACCGCGCGTTCCGCCTGGGCTTTGTCGCGGTGGAGGGCCGCGTGGAGTCCGACACGGGCTTCTTCCGCGAGGATCAACCCGCGCAGGTGCGGCTTGTGCGCTCGAACCTGGACGGCGCGCCCCAGGCGGGCCCGGGTCGCTGGCGGCTGGTGGCCCTGAAGCAGCCCTCGCGCCCCCTGCTGCCGTCGGAGGAGCCCGTCCGCGTGCCCCTTCCGCTGGAGGGCGCGGAGCGCAAGGAGTCGACGCCCACGCCAGGGGATGCGCAGAAGCCCCGCTGGGAGGGCGACTTCGAGGTGGCGGAGACGCTGCGGTACTGGGAGGACGGCGCGGAGCTGGCCCAGGCCCCCGTCACGCATGACGCGCAGGGCGTGGCGCCCGTGACGTTGCCGGCGCTGCGCTCGGGCGCCTACCGCCTGCGCTACGAGACGACGGATGCGTTCGGACAGAAGGCCACCGCCCAACATGACTTCGTGGTGGCGGGCGCGAGGGCCCCGGTGGCCCTGCCGGCGATGCTGCTGGTGGAGCGCTCGTCGGTGCGCGTGGGCGAGGTGGCGCGGCTGGTGGTGACGTCCGGCTTCGAGGGCCAGCCGTTGGTGTTGAGCCTGTACCAGGGCCGCCAGCGCATCGAGCAGCGCGTGCTGAACGCGGGGCAGGGGCGGGCCGTGGTGGAGATCCCGGTGACGGAGACCCTGCGCGGTGGGTTCACGGCGTCGCTCTCCGTGGTGCGTGACTGGCAGCACGTGGGCCTCATGGCGACGGTGTCCGTGCCCTTCGACGACAAGGAGCTGTCGCTGGAGTTCGCCACGTTCCGCGACACGCTGCGGCCCGGTGCGAAGGAGACCTTCCGGGTGACGGTGAAGGGGCCCCGGGGCGCGAAGCTGGAGGCCGGGGCCGCGGAGCTGCTCGCGTACATGTACGATCAGTCGCTGGACCTCTTCGGGCCGCACTCGCCGCCCCAAGCCGCGCAGCTCTATCCGCAGCAGGCGTGGGAGCCGCAGATCCTCTCGTCCACGAAGGGCTACAGCACCGACTGGATCTCCGACGACGTCCGCGGGGCCCCGGAGGTGCCGGAGCCCCGGGCGGATCATCTCAAGTTCGCGGACGGGTACGGGCTGGGC
>NZ_RAWG01000113.1 GCF_003611735.1 Corallococcus sicarius
GAGGTGTATAAGAGACAGGCGGAGGGGGAGGGCTGAATCCCAACCCCATTCCCTCTCACTATGACTCTGTTGATTGGAACTACCGGTCTTCGCACAATGGCGGGGCTTCAAATACTGTAAACACGGGCCCGGGTGCGCAGCCGACTTCAGTTCCCAGGTACACGAACAATAGCCCCACGGTGAAGGTCGACCCCGGGCCTACAGGTAGCGCTGGCGGGGCGGGAATCAGCCATCGTTCCGGGACTCCAATGGGAAGCTGGGTCGATGGCGCGGCCCATGCGGGTGCATCCGTGCTTGCGGACCTGCCCGCTGCCTATGCGCTTTCAAGAATGCCGGTCTACCATGCGCTTGTAGGTAGCATAGGGATGGGGCGTCAACTCACGACCAGCATCAAAGAGTATGGTGTCCTCGGTGGACTCGTTGATACGTTCAATCCTGCCGGGAAAGTGCTTGAGCATGGTTGGCTTGCCAGCGAGGCATATGATTCAGGGAACGAATATGCTGTTGGAGAGCATGCGTTCCGTGCCTCCCTGTGGGGCGTTCAAACAATTCTCACGGCTTTTGGTGCTTACAAGACGGGAGCTAGCGGTCTGGACGTATTGGGCCGTATGGGCTCGTCACCTAGTGCTGCGGTAGAGCTCGCAGGACATATAGGCGCAGATTCGGCAGGTGCGCGCCCAGCTCCATTCAATCCTACTGGAGGAAAGAACAATTGCGTCAATGGCGTGTGTGCATTTCTTGAGAGTGTTCGGGAAGGCTCCCTGAATCTGGATGCAGCGATGGAGCCAGTGCGGGCCAATGGAGGACTGATTCGCGTAGCCCTCAACCAAATCAGGAATCGAGTTGGCGTCCAATTTGGCGATCCTCAACTGAATACGCTGATGACTGGCCGCAAGAAGCAGTTTTTTGTGGTTTTTAGAGGTAGCGGAGCGACGATGTCTGATCACGTGCTAGTGGGGATTTCAAAAAACGGGCGAGCCGTGATCTATGATCCCCAGAGTGCCGGGCGGTTTATGACACCAGCTGACTTCGGCCCATTTACGGCATATCCACTAATATTTGAGTGAAGGAGCTACGACAGTGGATGAGACTATGCAACTGGTGGATGAA
The DNA here is from genome assembly GCF_003611735.1 of Corallococcus sicarius. GTDB lineage: Bacteria > Myxococcota > Myxococcia > Myxococcales > Myxococcaceae > Corallococcus > Corallococcus sicarius. The sequence goes on from NZ_RAWG01000113.1 coordinate 1,111, forward strand.
TTTCTCCAGTGGTGGATTAATCCTCGAGCCCTTCCGGATTTTTCTGGCCGCTTTGCGCCTGGATTTTCCTTCCGGAAGGAGCCAGTGGGGCTGGCTGATGAAGATGCAGTATGGTTTGTCGAACAAAAACTGCCTTGGTCTGGGATAGAGGTGAAGGAAAGGGTGATTGAAGGGGACACCGCTGTTCTTGTTTTGGAGGGAGAAGACCGCGTGACGGAGCTTCGTCATCGCGCGACCTTGAAAGTTGTTGTCCGGAGCGGGAGGATCGCGTCCGTGGTTGAAACCCTTGAGGTCATCAAATGACCTGTAGGTTGCATGGAGATTACCCACGAACGTCGGCAATCGCGCTCACTGCCTTCCCGTGAGGGCCTCCGCGCGCGGCTTGCCTTCCGCCGACGCGGGCATCCCCATCTCCATCAGCGCTGACAGCGTTGGCGCCACGTCCACCGGATCAATCTCCTGGAGGTACAGGCCCGGCTTCACGCCCCGGCCCGCGAACACCACGGGCACCTGCACGTCGTAGGAGTACGGCGTGCCGTGGTTCGTGCCGCGCGGGTAGTCGCTCACGACGTGGAACGGCTTCGCCACGAAGAGCACGTCCCCGCTGCGCACCGGGTAGTAGCCGCGCCGCAGCGGCGCCACCAGCCCCCCAGTGTCCGGTGCCGTGTCCAGGTCGTCCCTCGCCACCGCCGTCACCGTGTAGGGCTGCTTCGCGAGCCACGCCGCCGCCGCACGCCGCACCGCCGCGCCGTCCACCTGGCCCGACTCCAGCGCCTTGCCGCCCAGGTACACGTCCAGCTCCAGCAGCTTCACCGTCACTTCCACGCCGAACTTCGCCTTCAGCTCCTGGGCCAGCGCCTTCGCCGCCTCCACCGGGTTGAAGCGCAGCGCGGGCAGCCCCGCCTCCAGCCAGGTCTCCGGGATCTCCGCGCCCCCGTGGTCTGCCGACAGCGCGATGACCAGGTTCGCCTTGCCTCCAGCCGCGCGCTCGGCGGCCGCGATCAGCTCCCCCATCGCCTGATCCAACCGCAGCAGCGTGTCCTGCATCTCCCATGACGACGGACCGAACGCGTGGAACACCGCGTCCGTGCCGCTGAAGCTCACCGCGAGCATGTCCGGCACGTCGTCCCGGCCCAGGCCCTCGCCCTCCAGCGCCGCCTTCGCCGCCTGCACCAGCAGGTCATGCGACCGGGGTGACACCGCGAAGACCCGGTACGACTTAGGCCCCGGCTCCTTGGCCCCGCCGCTCAGTGCGTGCGGAAACACCCGGCCCATGCCGTAGGGGTCCGGCGGCTCCGTGGCGGCGTCGTCCTGGCCCACGTACTCAGCGCGCGGGCGCAGCAGCTCCCACGTCTTGCCGAACCCCGCGTCCGCCAGCTTGCGCGTGTTGAACGCCTGCATCCACGCGGGCACCGCCTTCGCGTACCAGGTGCTCGTCACCAGCCTCCCCGTCGCCTCGTCGAACCACCACGCCTGCCCCAGCCGCCCGGCCAGCGGAATGGCCGCGCGCGCCTTGAACGACAGCGCCACCACCTTGCCCCTGCCTTGCGTGGCCCCCCGCAGCCGGTCCGCCAGCGTCTCCGCCATCAGGCTCGCCGGGCTGGTGTCCGCCGTGGGGACCGTGACGCCGTCCAGCACCGTGTGTGTCGGGTCCACGTAGACCTGCAGGCTCTGGCCCGTGGAGCGGTCGTGGACGTCGTTGTCCACGATGCCGTGGCGCCAGGGGTTCGCGCCGGTGGCCAGCGTGGCATGACCCGGTGCGGTACGGGCCTCCGCGTAGGCATACCGGGCGTAGGGGTAGTAGGCCCCCGTGTTGAGCAACTGCCCCAGCCCGCCGGTGAGGCGCGAGCGGTGGCGCAGGAGCAGGTCGCTTCCCAGGGCGTCCACGCTGATGAAGAGCGTGAGCTTCGGGGCCCGGGCCGAAGCGGGCAGGGCGATGAGGACGAGGAGGGCGGCGAGGACTCGCGACATGGCGGGCAGCCTCCCCGGCCGGATGGTCAGAAGCAACCAACATGCGTCCCCGCCGCTTGGACAGTCCACCCCGCCCTGATATGGGCGGCCCAATGGTCGAGGCACGGCTGCGCGTCATCTACGGCGACACGGATCAGATGGGGGTCGTCTACTACGCGAACTACTTCCGCTACTTCGAGTTCGCCCGCAGCGAGTTCTTCCGGGGCCACGGCGGCAGCTACCGCGAGCTGGAGAGCACCGGCCTGCTCCTGCCCGTGGTGGAGGCGAGCGCCCGCTACAAGGCCTCCGCGCGCTATGACGACCTGCTCGTCATCCGCACCACGCTCAGCGAGTTGCGCCGTGCGTCACTCGTGTTCACCTACGAGTTGCTCCGCGACGGCCCTTCCCCCACGCTCCTGTGCACCGGCCGCACGGTGCACGCCTGCGTGGGGCGCGACGGCAAGCCCCAGCGCATGCCCGAAGCCATCGCCCGACTGAAGACCCTGGACGTCTGAACCTTTCTTCCCCGAATTCCCGAACGAGGAGCACCCCACAATGGATCGCAACCTGGCAATGGAGGTCGTGCGCGTCACCGAGATGGCGGCCATCGCCTCCGCCCGGCTCATGGGCCGCGGCAACACGAACGAGTCGGATCAGGCCGCCGTGGACGCGATGCGCCGCGCCTTCGACGCGCTGAACATCGACGGCACCGTCGTCATCGGCGAGGGCGAGCGCGACGAGGCGCCCATGCTCTACATCGGCGAGCGCGTGGGCCGCCGTGACGCGGGCGCCCCCGCGGTGGACATTGCCCTCGACCCGCTGGAGGGCACCAACCTCTGTGCCTACGGCCGCCCGGGGTCCATCTCCGTCGTGGCCATGTCCAGCCAGGGCGGCCTGCTCAACGCGCCCGACACGTACATGGAGAAGATCGCCGTGGGCCCCCGCGCCAAGGGCGCCATCGACCTCACCAAGTCCCCCACGGAGAACCTGCGCGCCATCGCCGAGCGCATGAAGGTCTACGTGGAGGACCTCACCGTGATGACGCTCGACCGTGAGCGCCACGCCGACCTCATCAAGGAGGTCCGCGCCGCGGGCGCGCGCATCCGCCTCATCGAGGACGGGGACGTGGCGGGCGCCATCGCCACCTGCTTCGAGGGCACCGGCGTGGACGTGCTGATGGGCATTGGCGGCGCGCCCGAGGGCGTCATCGCCGCGGCCGCCATCCGCGCCACCGGCGGGGACATGCAGGGCCGGCTCGTGCCGCGCAACGCCGAGGAGATCGAGCGCGCGAAGAAGATGGGCGTCACCGACATCCACAAGATCTACACCGCCGAGGACCTGGCCCGGGGCGAGGTGATGTTCGCCGCCACGGGCGTCACCACCGGCGACTTCCTCAAGGGCGTGCGCTTCTTCGGCGGCGGCTGCGAGACGCACTCCGTCGTCATGCGCAGCAAGACGGGCACGGTCCGCTTCATCCAGTCCGTGCACAAGTTCGACAAGAAGCCCGGCTACGCGCTGTAGCCTGCACCCTCACCCGGAGACACCGACATGGCCGGCGCCACGCGCACCATCACCATCAATGCTCCCATCGAGAAGGTCTTCGACGTCATCACCGACTACGACCGCTACGCGGAGTTCCTGTCGGAGGTGAGGAAGGTCTCCACCTCGCAGCGGCAGGGCAACACCGTCCAGGTCCACTACGAGGTCGATGTGGTGAAGACCATCCGCTACACCATCAAGGTCACCGAGGAGCGCCCCAAGCGCATGTCCTGGACCTTCGTGAACGGCGAGGTCATGAAGGACAACAAGGGCAGCTGGACCCTGGAGCCCGAGGGCGAGGGCAAGACGCGCGCGACCTACAACGTGGAGATGGCCCTGGGCATGCTGGTCCCCAAGGCCATCGTCAACGGCCTGGTGGACAACCAGCTCCCCAAGATGCTGGAGGCGTTCAAGCGCCGCGCTGAAGCGCTCTGAAGTCCCGTCAGCCCTGACGGTCTGCGTCAAAATCCGCCTGCTTGTCTGTTCCGATGCACGGCCTTCGTCGTGCAAGGAGCAGGTGGGCAGGCGGGCCCTTTTCGGCTGGAACCGTGCCGCTCGCGGAGCCGGGACCCACCTGAAATGGGTTGAGTTGCAGTGCGCCGCGAGGGCATTAGGATCAGACGGCTTTTTGACGTCCGCACTGTCTCCATGACATCCGTGCCACGGTTGCTCTGGCCGGGATGTCGGGAGGTGGACGAGCAGCCAGTCGGAATGGCTGCGCCGCCCCCAGATGGAAACGGGGGTTCTTAATTTGCATCAAATGGGAGTGGAAGTGGTAAGGGGGCGGGACGGCGGGCGTACATCGGGGTACGTAGGCTGAGGGAGAAACCGAACCCATGCTCGACGCGTTCATCATCGAAGAAATCAAGCGCCGCGAGCGGCTTCGCCGCGAGGATTACGAGCGGCCGGTGGTGGAGCTTCCACTGCCCGTTCCCGATGACCGTCCCCACCGGCGGACGGACATGGAGGACGAAAAGCCGTCACGAGGCGTCGTCGTCATCGACCTCTGCGTCTGACGACCCACACTTGCGTGGCCCCACGGCCACGGTGATTCCAGGAGCCCGCGGTCGGGCCGTCCCTCTCCGGACGGCCTTCCGCGGGCTTCGCACTTGCGGGCCTCCCACCTGGCGGCGGCCCTCCTAGCCCGGCGCCAGCAACAACAGGTGACGGGGGTGGTAGACTTCCCACATCACCGTTCCTTTTTGCAGCGGGTTGGCCGGCTGGAGGGCGAGCAGCACCTTCTCCCGCCAGTCCGCGGGCAGGGCGCCCTCGCCATGGAAGGCGCCCAGCAGCGCTCCGGTGACGGCGCCGTGGACCTCCGTGTCGCCGCCCCGGTGGACGACGTCCAGGAGGCCACCCTCCAGCGTACTCACGTGGAGCAGCTCCCAGAAGGCGAGCCGGAAGGCCGCGCGCACCGCGTTATTGCCCGGGCGGTGCATGTGCAGCTCCGGACCGTAGAGCTGCGGGTCGTCCTGCGCCGCCAGGGCCAGGTCCTCGCGCAGGAGGGCGGAGGCGCGGGTTATCTCCTGGACGAAGTCCTTCTCCTGACGCGCGAGGGCGGCGCCGGCCAGGGAGATGCCGGTCTCCGCGGCGGGCAGCAGGTCCGCGGCCTTGAGGTTGGGGCCCCCGGTAATCGCCTTGGCGATGGCGGCGCACAGCCCCGCGCTGGCCAGCTGGCTGCGGGGGTCGAAGTGGGTGAGGGCGGTGTCCTCCATTGCCGCCTGGGCCAGCGCGAACGGGTCCTTGGAGAGCAGGACGGCCAGCGGCACCGCGCGCGGCAGGGCACCCGCGTTCGCCACGCGACGGAAGCCCTTCTGCCAGACGCGCTTGCCGGCCTCCTTCACGGCGTTGGCGAAGCCCGCTTCGCACTCCTCCAGGACCTCCTTCATGGGGTCGCTGATGGCGAAGGCGTGGAACTGCCAGGCCCGGTAGCGGCGCAGCGCGTCCGCGGCGTCATAGCGCTTCAGGTCGCGCAGGCTGAGCGTCAGCGCCACGGCGAGCTGGGTGGGCTCCGTCACCTGGCCCTTGCGCAGCTCGTGCGGGCCTCCGCCGACGATGCCCTGGTAGGGCCCTTCGGCGAGCTGGGGGAAGGCCGGGGCGTAGAACGGGCGGCCTGCCGTGGGCACGGCCAGCGCGTTGCCGGCGGCGAGGCCCAGCAGGGCACCCCGGGCGCGCTGGCCAGGGAGCGGGTCCGGGCCTGTGGCGCGGCGTCGGGGAGGAGGAGGCATTCGACGGTTGGACACTGTAGCAAACCCGGATGCGAGCAAGCTTGCCCGTTCCGGCCGTGCCTCGTAGAACCGCCGGCCTATGACCGAGATCGCTCAAATCCTGGCGCGTGAAGTCCTGGACTCCCGTGGCAACCCGACCGTGGAGGCGGAAGTCGTCCTCGTGGGCGGTTCGCGAGGCCGTGCGACGGTGCCCTCCGGCGCCTCCACCGGCGAGCACGAGGCGCACGAGCTGCGGGACGGGGACAAGCAGCGCTACCTGGGCAAGGGCGTGCTGAAGGCCGTGGAGCACGTGCGCGACACGATTGGCTCCGCGCTCGTGGGCATGGACGCCGTGGACCAGGTGGCCCTGGACGCGCGCATGGTGGAGCTGGACGGCACGCCCACCAAGGCGAAGCTGGGCGCCAACTCCATCCTCGCCGTCTCCATGGCCGCCGCGCGCGCCGCGGCGGACGCGCACGGCCTGCCGCTGTACCGCTACGTGGGCGGCCTGCAGGCGCGCACGCTGCCCGTGCCGCTGATGAACATCCTCAACGGCGGCGCGCACGCGGACACGCGCGTGGACGTGCAGGAGTTCATGGTGGTGCCCGCCGGCGCGAAGAGCTTCGCGGAGGGCCTGCGCTGGGGCGCGGAGGTGTTCCACGCGCTCAAGAAGATTTTGAAGAGCCGCAAGCTGGCCACGGGCGTGGGCGACGAGGGCGGCTATGCCCCGGACCTGCCGGCCAACGAGGAGGCGCTCAAGCTCATCATGGAGGCCATCAGCGCCGCGGGCTTCAAGGCGGGCGAGCAGCTGTTCCTGGCGCTGGACGTGGCCGCGAGCGAGTTCTTCGACAAGGGCTCCAAGAAGTACAAGCTCAAGGGCGAGGGCAAGGAGTACGACTCGCAGGGCCTGCTGGACTACTACCGCGGCCTCTCGGAGCGCTACCCCATCATCTCCATCGAGGACGGCATGGCGGAGGATGACTGGGAGGGCTGGAAGAAGCTCACCGACGCGCTGGGCAACCAGATGCAGCTGGTGGGCGACGACCTCTTCGTCACCAACGTGGAGCGGCTGGGCAAGGGCATCCAGACGGGCACGGCGAACTCCATCCTGGTGAAGGTGAACCAGATTGGCACGCTGACGGAGACGTTCGACGCCGTGCGCATGGCGCACAAGGCCGGCTACACGTCCGTCATGAGCCACCGCTCCGGCGAGTCCGAGGACACCACCATCGCGGACCTCGCGGTGGGCCTGGACTGCGGGCAGATCAAGACGGGCTCCGCGTCGCGCTCGGACCGCGTGGCCAAGTACAACCAGCTCTTGCGCATCGAGGAAGAGCTCGGCGCGGGCGCGCGTTACGCGGGCATGTCCGCCTTCCGCACGTTCAAGAAGAAGTGACCGTGAGCACCCCTCGCCCCCGCATCCTCGTCTCCAACGACGACGGCTACTTCTCCGAAGGGCTGCAGACGCTCGTGGAGGCGGTCAGCCCCCTGGGCGAGGTGTGGGTGGTGGCGCCCGACCGCGAGCAGAGCGCCGCCTCCCACTCCATCAGCCTGCACCGGCCGCTGCGCATCAAGGAGGTGCGCGAGCGGTGGTTCTCCGTCGACGGCACCCCCACGGATTGCTCGTATCTGGCGGTGAACCACTTGCTGAAGGACAATCGTCCCCAGCTCATGGTCTCCGGCATCAATCACGGCGCGAACCTCGCGGATGACGTCATGTACTCCGGGACGGTGGCGGCGGCCATGGAGGCCGCCTTCCTGGGCATTCCCGCCATCGCGTTCAGCCTGGTGTCGCGGGGGCCCTTCGACTTCAAGCCGGCGGGCCGCTTCGCGCGCGCGCTGGTGACGGAGGCGCTGTCGCGGCCCCTGCCGCCCCGGATGCTCCTCAACGTGAACATCCCCGGCGGCGTGGAGCCGGAGGGCTACGTCATCACCACGCAGGGCCGTCACTCCTACGGCAACAACGTCGTGGAGAAGGAAGACCCGCGCGGCCGCAAGTACTACTGGATTGGCGGCACCGAGTACGCGCACCAGGACATCCAGGGCAGTGACTGCAACGCGGTGCTCGACGAGAAGCGCGTGTCTGTCACGCCGCTGCACTTCGAGATGACCGACCACGGTCGCATCCCCGAGCTGTCGGGCTGGAGCCTGAAGGGCTTCACCCGGCACCCGTCGGGCGGTGCCTGAGGTTGGAGGCGCGAGGCTCCAGCCGAGCGGGGAGGGCGCTCTGGGTGTTGCTCGCGGCCGTGCTGTTGGGCGGCTGCACGAGCACCCGGGCGGCTTCCTCCTCCGGGCTGGAGACCGCGGGCGCCCTGCCGGAGCCTCAGGGTGAGGGCAAGCCGCTCGCGTTCGCGCTGCGGCCCACGCACGAGGAGCCGGAGCTCGTCGCCGTGCGCCACCGCGTGGCCGCGGGCGAGACGATGTACCGCATCGCCAAGACGTACGGCATCACGGTGGAGGAACTGGGCGCGGCCAACGGCATCAAGGATCCGCGCGAGCTGTCGGTGGGTCAGGAGCTGATGATTCCCGGCGGCGAGCGGCCGCGCTACGGAGATCCGGGGCCGCTGTCCGACGAAGAGCCGGAGCTGGTGTTGACGAAGCCGGGGCATGCCCCGGTGTCCACGCCGCGCCGCTCGGTGCCGGCGGTGGGGCGCCGCGAGGAACCGTCCCGGGCACGGGTCGTGTCGGGGCGTCCGGGCACGTCGTCGCGTCCGAAGCTCGCGACGCAGGGGCTGCTCGACTGGCCGCTGCGCGGCGTGCTGTATGGCCGCTTCGGCAAGAAGGGCCGCGAGCCGCACGACGGCATCGACCTGGCGGCGCCCTCGGGCACGCCCATCAAGACGGCACAGTCAGGCACGGTCCTCTACGCGGGTGAGCAGAAGGGCTACGGCCTCATCGTCATCGTGGAGCACTCGCCCACGCTCATCACCCTGTACGCGCACAACCGCGACCTGCGCGTGCGCACGGGGCAGAAGGTGCGCCGCGAGCAGGTCATCGCCACGGTGGGCGAGTCCGGCCGCACGTCCGGCCCGCACGTGCACTTCGAGGTGCGCGTGGACGGCAAGCCGGTGGATCCGCTCGAGTACCTGGGCGTGATGCCGCCGGCTTAAGGCGCTTCGGGCGTCGCCCGGGGCGGGTAGCCTCCGGCGTGGCGGGCGCGCTCGCGCACCAGGGCCAGGATGCTCTGGGCGGTGGGCATGGGCTTGCCGACGAGCTGCCCCAGCTCCACGACGGCGCCCAGCAGCGCGTCGATCTCCATCGGGCGGCCGCGCTCCAGGTCCTGGAGCATGGACGTCTTGTGCGCGCCCACTTCGGCGGCGCCCCGGATGCGTTGATCCACGTCGATGAGGAAGCGGGTGCCCAGGGCCTCGGCCACGGCCTGGGCCTCCACCATCATCGCGCGGGCCACGGCGCGCAGGTCCGGCTGGCGGGCGAGGACGTCGAGCGTCGCGCCGGTGAGCACGGACAGCGGGTTGAAGGCGAGGTTGCCCCAGAGCTTCACCCAGATTTCGTCGCGGATGCGCGGGCGCACGGGCGACTTCAGGCCCGCCTTCATCATCAGCTGCGAGAGGGCGAGGATGCGCGGGCTCTTGCTGCCGTCCGGTTCGCCCAGCGTCACGCGGTCGTTGTACGTGTGGACGATGACGCCGGGGGAGACGACCTCCGCGGCCGGGTACACCACCGTGGCGATGACGCGCTCCGGGGGCAGGGTGCGCAGGAGCACGCCGCCGGGATCCACGCTCTCCACGTGGCGGCCCGCGTGAGGGCCTTCGAGCCCGTGGAAGTACCAGTAGGGCACGCCGTTGATGCCGGTGACGAGCGCTGTCTCCGGGCCCAGCAGCCGGGCAATCTGCGGCGCGGCGGCGGGCAGGGCGTGCGCCTTCAGCGTGAGGAACACGTAGTCCTGCGGCCCCGCGTCGTCAGGCGAGTCGGTGCAGTGCGGACGCACGGTGACCGTGTCGCCGCCGCTCGTGAGGGTGACGCCGTTCGCGCGCATCGCGTCCAGGTGGGCCCCTCGCGCGATGAAGGTGACGTCCGCGCCGGCCTGGAGCAGCTTGACGCCGAGGAAGCCGCCGATGGCGCCCGCGCCGAAGATGGCGATCCTCATGACGTGAGCCCCAGCCGCTCCGCGAGCCCGATGCGCTGCACCTTGCCGGTGGGCCCCTTGGGCAGCTCGGTGAGGAGGACGATGCGGCGGGGCACCTTGAAGTCGGCCACGCGCGACGCCACGAAGTCTCGCAGCTCGCGCTCGGTGGCGCTGGTGCCCTCGCGCAGCACGACGGCGGCGGCCACGTCCTCTCCGAGCTTCGGGTGGGGCAGGGCGAACGTGACGGCCTGCTGCACGGCGGGATGATCCAACAGCACGGTGTCCACCTCCAGCGGGCTCACCTTCTCCCCGCCGCGATTGATCAGCTCCTTGAGCCTGCCGGTGAGCCGCAGGTAGCCCGCCCCATCGAGCGTGCCCTGGTCGCCCGTGCGGAACCACCCGTGGGTGAAGGCGCGCGCGTTGGCTTCGGGGTTGTTCACGTAGCCGGCCATGACGTTGGGCCCCCGGATGACGACCTCTCCCAGCGCACCCGGAGGCAGCAGCGTCCCCGCTTCGTCCATGATGGCGACCTCGGGCCCGGCCGCGAGCCCCACCGCGCCCGCGTACCGGGGACGTGGGGGCAGCGGGTTGGAGGCCATCTGGTGCGCGGCCTCCGTCATGCCGTAGCTCTCGATGACGGGCACGCCGAAGACGCGCTCCAGTTCCTCCATCACCTGGGGCGGCAGCGACGCGGACGAGGAGCGGATGAAGCGCAGGCGGTGGGTCGCCAGGCGCTCCGCGTTGCGGCGGGCGCGCTCCACCATCGCCTGATGCATGGTGGGGACGGCCGTGTACCAGGTGGGGCGGGCCTCCTCGAACCAGGAGAAGAAGCGCAGCGCATTGAAGCCCGGTGTGCACACCACGCGGCCACCCGCGCCCAGGCTGGACAGCACCGCGGCCACGAGCCCGTGGATGTGGAACAGCGGCATGATGTTGAGGCACGTGTCCGAAGGCCCCAGCGCCAGGTGCGCGCCGATGTGTCGCGCGGAGGCGGTGAGGTTCGCGTGCGCCAACGGGACGAGCTTCGGCCGCGCGGTCGTGCCCGACGTATGCAGCACCAGCGCCACGTCGCTTCCGGTGGTCTCCTCCGCGCGCGGAGGAGGGCTCGTCCGAGGCAGGTCGGACTTGAGCGTGAAGTGGCCGGCGGGTCCGTCGGCCGAAGGGCTCAATTCGATGACGGGGAGGTTCCGTTCCCGTGCGACCTCGCGGGCCGGCCCCTCCTGGCCTTCGAGCACGACGAGGGCGCGGGCCTGGAGGTCGTCCAGGTAGAAGGCGAACTCGTCCGCGCGGTACGCGGGGTTGAGCGGCGCGGTGGTGGCGGTGCTGGCGACGGCGAGGAACGCGGCGGCCATCTCCGGTCCATTGGGCAGCACCAGCGCGATGCAGTCCTTCGGGCCCAGTCCCCAGGCGAGCAGGCTGTCACGGACCTGCGCGATGAGGTCTCTCAGCGCGCCGTAGGTCAGGCCTGGCCGGCCGGGGGCGCCGAGCGCCACGTCGTCCGCGCGTCCCACTGCGAGCAGCGCTTCGAGGGTGTCCGTCCGCGCCATGCCGGGACTCCGGGGTGGTTGGGGGACCTCCCGGATATGGCCCCGGCGCGTCCCGTGCAACCGCTTCGTTCAAGGCCGTGCGTCCTTCCCTCGGGAGGTCGGGCTTCGTGGGTTTGCTATATCGCTGCCCGGAGGGTTCACCATGTCGCGGAAAGTGGCGCTCATCACCGGCGCGTCGGCGGGACTCGGGGAGCAGTTCGCGGAGCTGTTCGCGCGGGACGGGCACGACGTCATCCTCGTGGCGCGCAACGTGGCGAAGCTGGAGGCCCTGGCCTCGCGGCTGGAGCAGGCACACGGGGGCAGGGCGCACGTGATGCCGGCGGACCTGGGGGACCCGTCCGCGCCCGAGCGCCTCTTCGCGCAGGTCCGGGCGCAGGGGCTCGCGGTGGACTTCCTCGTGAACAACGCGGGGTTTGGCTCCACGGGGCCGTTCGTCGAGCAGGCCCTGGCGCGCGAGGTGGAGATGGTGGAGGTCAACTGCACCGCGCTCCTGAAGCTGACGCACCTGTTCGTGCGGCCCATGCGCGAGCGGAAGCACGGGCGCGTGCTCAACATCGCGTCCACGGCGGGCTTCCAGCCGGGGCCATACATGGCGACGTACTACGCGACGAAGGCGTTCGTGATGTCGTTCTCGGAGGCGCTCGCGTTCGAGTTGAAGGACTCGGGCGTGACGGTGACGTGCCACTGCCCGGGGGCCACGCACACGGAGTTCTCCGCGAACGCGGGCAACGCGGAGTCGCGGCTGTTCAAGCGCCCGGGCGTGGCGAAGGCCCCGGACGTGGCCGCGCATGCCTATGCGGCGATGATGAAGGGGCGGGTGCTCTCCATTCACGGTGCCCTCAACTGGCTGGGAGCCTTCTCCCTCCGGTTCAGCCCCCGTGCCGCGGTGCGTTCCGTCACGGCGAAGCTGAACCAGCAGGCCTGAGCGAGCAGGGAGGCGGGCCTGGGGTGGGGGCGCCCCTGGCCCTGTGCCAGGGAGGGCCTGGGCGTGGGCCGGGAGGAGGGTAGAGTGTCGCGCGTGTCGCGCACCCCGTGGTTCCTGATTTCATGTCTCGTGTCGTTGGCCTCGCCTGCCCTCGCGCAGGACGGGACGGCTCCGGCAGCGGTGGCTTCTCCGTCGGCTGCCTCGCCCGAGGCGCCCTCCGCGGAAGTCCCTCCTCCTTCCGCTGTCCCTGTCGCTCCGGAGTCTCCGGCGAAGCCGCCGGCCACGTCCGTTGAAGTGAAGCCCGCGTCGGCCTCCGTGGCGGTGATGCCGCTGGAGGCCAACGCGGCGGGGAAGGAGGCCGCGCCGGGCATCACCTCGCTCATCGCGAGCCGCCTCGCGGAGTCCCCGCTGCTGCGCGTGCTGTCCCAGCGTGACATCCAGACGATGCTGGATGCCGAGCGACAGCGGCAGCTCCTGGGAGACTCGAAGTGCGAGACGGGGGACTGCCTGCAGGAGTTGTCCTCGCTCACCGGTGCCCGCTACATCCTCACGGGGCGGTTGGATCGCTTCGGGGGGCAGTACCTGCTCACCGCGAGCCTCGTGGACACGCGCCAGGGCCGCAGTCTGGCAAAGCCGCGCGCGGAGGCTTCCGACGATGATGAGCTGCTGCGCACGGCGGATGCCGTCGCTGACGAGCTGATCGCCGCGCTGTCGATGCCCGGAGAGTCCGTCGTGGCGCGTCCGTTGCTGGGCGGGGCGTCCTCGGGCTCGTCGCCGGGCGGCGGCCTGACGCTGGGGCTGCGGTTCAACAACAGCTTCATCGACAAGCTGTCCTCGTTGAACCCGGGCCTGGACCTGGAGGTGGGCTACTGGTTCCACCCGGAATGGCAGGGTTTCCTCCAGGTGGGCTTCACGCTGGTGCGCACCGGTGACAACAGCGGCGGTGACGGCAAGCTCAACGTGCTGCCCAGCATCCTGGGGGCGCGGCACTACCACCGCCTGGACAAGTCGCTGCGGCCCTATTGGGGCTTCGGCCTGGGCGTGCAGTTGTCGTTCGGTGACTACGGCATCTTCCAGAACACGGGCCCGCTGCCGTCGGTGGTGGGCTTCGTCGGGCTGGAGTACCTGCTGGTGGGCCACGTCGGCTTCCAGCTGGAGCTGGGAACGAACATCGCGCAGGCGGTGCTGGGACTCGCCGATGATGGCGCGGGTGACGGCCTCAACCTCGATGTCAACGCTGGCATCGCGTACCACTTCTGAGTTTCTGGAGCCCTCCATGTCCTCGCGCCTGCGCGCCCTGCCGCTCCTTGTCCTGCTGGCCTCGGGAGCCTGCACCGAAACGCCGAAGTTGGATCCGAAAGACCAGGCGGAGGGGCTCTACATCCGGGGCAACTCCGAGTACCTCCAGGGCAATTTCGACGCCGCGCTCAAGACCTTCGACGAGATGAAGGCCCTGATGCCCGCGGATCCGCGCCTGCCCGCCGCGAGGGGTGAGGTGCTGCTCTCCATGAGCCGGCTGGAGGAAGCGGCGAAGGAGTTCGAGGTCGCGCTGCGATTGGATCCGAAGCGCTCCACCAACTGGAGCCGGCTGGGCTTCATCCAGGCGCAGCTGGGCAAGCCGGAGGAGGCGCGGAAGTCGCTCGAGAAGGCCCTGACGCTGCATCCGCGCGATTTCAACGCGCTGGAGCAGCTGGGCGAGCTGGCGGAGGAGCGCGGCGAACACGACGATGCGGTGCGCCAGTTCATGCAGGCCGCGGAGGTCGCGCCGGACGCGTCGAAGGCCGACCTGACGTTGCGGGCGGTGGACGTGCTGACGCAGCAGGGGCGGCAAGAGGACGTGCTCGCGCTGCTGCGCAAGTCAGCGACGCAGGGCCTGCGCACGCCGGAGATGCTGACCACGCTGGGAGATGCGGAGGTGCGCGCGGGCCACCTGGCGGAAGCGGCCACGGCGTACCAGGAGGCCGCGAAGAAGTCGCCCAAGGATCCGACGCTGTGGGAGCTGGTGGGGGAGATCCAGCTCAAGCTCGGCAAGCGCGAAGAGGCGCTGGCGGCCTGGGCCGAGTCCCTGCGCGTGAAGGACCGCGCCACCGTGCACGTGGCGCTCGCGCGTGCGCACCTGGCGGCTGACAACCGCGCGGCGGCGGAAGGGGAGCTGCAGAAGGCGTTGGACACGGTGTCGGGTTCGGACGTGCGGGAGATGCAGGAGGTCGCGGGCCTGCTGACGACGTTGGGGCGCAAGCCGGACGCGCTGCGCATCCTGACGAGCCTGGGCGCGGAGCCCGGACACGCGAAGGACGTGGAGCTGCAGCTCGCTACCGCACGGCTGGCGCGCGAGCTGAAGGATCCGGCCACGGTGCAGGCCGCGTGTGCCCGGGTGGTGGCGGCGGCCACGGATGGCGGCGTGGCGAAGTGCCCGTAGGCTTCCGGCTGTAGCCGTGGGAGGACTGCATGAAGGGTGGATGGCTTTTCCTGCTCCTGCCGTTCCTCCTGGTGGGCTGTGCATCCGTGCGGGTCGTGAGTCTGGACACGGGAGGGACAGCGCCCGTCTTCGTGACGCCTCGGGAGGAAGACGACGCTCCGCTGGCGGATGCGGAGCTGGGCGACGACGAATTCGAAGAGGCAGTGTCTGTGCTCGCCCGGGATGTGCGTCCGTTCTCGCATCCGTTGCGTGAGGCCCGGAGCTTCTTCGGGGTGCCCGCGCGCAGTGGCGTCTTCGGGTACGAAGCGCGCACGCGCCGGGTCGTTCCCCTGGGTGAAGCGGAGGCTCGGGAACTGCACCTGTTGGACGACGCGTCGGCGGAGCTGACGCGCGCCTACGGTCGCTGGTGCGAGCGCAAACGGCAGGGCCGGGATTGCCTGTCCCTGTTGGAAGAGGGACCGCTCCTGGGCAGCGATGGCCGGTATGCGCTGGCGATGGCGCTCGCGATGGACTCGGTGTGGGAGGAGACCGCGGAGGCCCTGGCGGGCATGGCGGATCCGCAGGCGGTGATGGCTACGTTGACGGCCTCGATGACGATGTACCTGCTGTTGTGGACCTTGCCAGAGCCGGTGTCGAAGGGCGTGGCGGCGTTGATGACCGCAACGGCCATCGCGTACCTGGGTGTGGATACGGTGCGGCGGCTGTTGGATGGGTGGATGACCCTGGTGAAGGTGGCGGACCGCGCGATGACCTTCGAGCAGTTGCGCGAAGCCGGGGAGGGGTACGGGAAGGTCCTGGGGGAGAACGCCGCGCGGGTCTTCGTGATGCTGGCGACGGCGGCGCTGGGCAGCACCGCGGGACTTGCCATGAAGGCGCCCGGGTTGCCGGGTTCGGCGCAGGCGGCGCTCGCCGTGGAGACGCAGGCGGGCTTCGCCTACGCAGGGATTGGCGGCGTGCGTTCCGTGGCGATGACGCCCCAGGGCTTCAGCATCGCGTTGGTGCCCAACGCGGTTGCCATGTCCGTGAGGGGGCGCGGTGAGAAGCACCACCTGGCGACGATCCGGAACTCCACTTCCGCGCAGCGCGGAGGACCGTGGACGCCCCGCTTCCAGCGTATTTTCAGGAGGGCCGGGATGGAGTTGAAGGACCCGGAGAACATCGTCGAGGTCCCAGGACATCGTGGACCGCATCCCCAGCGCTACCATGAGCGTGTCTATGCTCGACTGGAAGATGCAACCCGGGGCTGTCGAAGTATCGAGCAGTGCCGTGAGGTGCTTGTCGCCGAACTCAGAAGGCTGGCGCAGGAAGCCTCGACACAAGGCTCGGGTCTCAACAGGTTGCTGACTCGAAGCGAATGATTCCGGAGCAGTCGATGGCACGGCGCTACTTCCAGCTTCTCGATGACGTCACCATCCCTGGACGATGGGACCTGGGAATCCCTCAAGACGAACAGGGAAACGAAGTGGACGACCCCTGGATGTTCAGGGAGGGACGGCCTGTTGATGTCGCGCAGCGACTCAAGGTTCCTGTCGAGCAAGCGGGAACACCCCTCGATTTTTCGCTCGCAGGATTCAGCACGCCCGTCGTCCGGCCACGTGTCGCAGCCGTCTTTTCAGAGCAGGCAGCACAGGACATTCAGCTCGTGCCTGTGGCAGTTCCCGGGCACACGGAGCCGTACTCCATCCTTATCGCGCGTCGCCTCGTTCGATGCATCGATGACGCTGCATCCGACGAGGTGATCTATTGGACGCCTCAAGACGGTCGGCCAGACCGGGTGGGCCAATACCGCGACGTTGACGGAATGCGCATCGACCCGACGAAGGTCGGTGATGCACAGGTGTTCCGGACGTGGGGCTGGTCCATCGCCCTCATCGTCTCCGAGGACCTCAAATCCGCTCTAGAGCGCATCCATGCGTCCGGCATTCGTTTCGTCGAGGTATAGGCCGTGATTTCTAGAGAGGGCCTGCTTGCGGCGATGCAGCCTCGGTATTTCGAGCTGTCCGACGACGTCA
Source organism: Corallococcus sicarius (assembly GCF_003611735.1). Taxonomy (GTDB): domain Bacteria; phylum Myxococcota; class Myxococcia; order Myxococcales; family Myxococcaceae; genus Corallococcus; species Corallococcus sicarius. The sequence goes on from NZ_RAWG01000113.1 coordinate 17,797, forward strand.
CCCTCCCCGGGCGCTGGCATCTGGATGACCCCGTGGACCCGCAGGGCCATGAGCTGGAGGATCCGCGTCTCTTCAATCGGGGGCAGTCGGTCCAGGTTGAAGGACGGTTGAGTGTCCCCATCAAGCACCCGGGACAGGCGCTCGACTTCACCCAGACCGCGCTCCTCGTTCCTGTCGTCCACGTTCGTGTCGCGACGCTCTTCGCGGAACTCGCTCCCGACGATGTCCAGCTCATCCCCGCGGACATTGAGGGCCAACCGGATCAATTCCTCGTCCTGGTGGCCACGAAGCGCATCCTCTGCATTGATGAGCAGAGGTCCCAGGTTCAGTTCTGGACCGCCGATGACGGCGTGCCGGAGAAGGTCGGGAAGTACTACGCCGTGGATGACCTGCGCATCGACACGACGCAGGTCGGAGGGGCCAAGGTGTTCCGACCGGAAGGTTGGGCGGGAACCCTCATCGTCTCCGAAGACCTGAAGCACGCCCTTGAACGCATCCGCGCCACGGGCGTGCGCTTCACCCCGGTCTGACGCCCCGCCCGGGCACACGCCCCGGGCGGCGTCACGGCCCCTTCCTTACGTCCGGCCGCCCTGCAGCTTCCGGTACACGCCCACGACCTGGCCCAAAATCATCGTGGAGCGGAAGTCGGTGCGGTTCACGTAGATGGGCTGCATCGTCGCGTTCGCCGGCTGGAAGCGGATCCGGTCCGTCTCCGGGTAGTAGCGCTTCACCGTGGCCTCGTCCTCGATGAGCGCCACGACGATCTCCCCGGGCTGCGCCGACGGCGTCTTCTTCACGAACAGGTAGTCCCCGTCGTGGATGCCGTCGTCGATCATCGACTGCCCCTTCACCCGGAGCGCGAACACCTCACGGCCGTTCACCCCGCCCAGGAGGAAGCTGTCGATCTTGACCGAATCCTCCATGTGCTCCTGCGCCAGCGCCGGCGCACCCGCCGCCACGCGGCCGAGCAGGGGGATCTCCACCATCCCGGAGTCCTTGCTCTTCATCCCCAGCCCCAACAGCAGCCGCGCCCGCTTGGTCGGCACCAGCGAGCGGCTCTGCTGCTCGCCCCGCGTCAGGTACCCCTTGCGCTCCAGGGCCTTCAGGTGGTCGTTCACCCCGTTGGTCGAGCGGATGTCCATGTGCTCCCCAATCTCCCGGATGGTCGGGGGGAAGCCTCGGTTCTCCGACTCCTTCACGATGAAGGTCAGGATTTCGCGCTGGCGCTCCGTGAGTTCTTCCATGGCCGCACTCCTTCGCTCGACTGCCCGCCCGCTCTGGCGGACCGGGCAACAGAATTTCAGTACCCCATGCTTCCTGAACATACGTGTAGAGTCAATCCGTTCAGTGCCCCCACCCATACCGTGCGTGCCGGCGGAGACCCGTCTTTCTCGCTTGTTGAGGGGTCGCGTTGATCTCGGCGTACACTCGGCGGTGCCGTGTCCGACCTCCGCCACACGCTTCTCTTCGTTGATGACGAGGCTGACGTCCTCGACATCCTCAGCCGGATGTTCCAGCGGCGTTACCGCGTCCTCACGGCGCCTACCGGCCGGGAAGCCCTGGAAATCCTGCGCACGGAGACCGTAGACGTCCTCGTCACGGACCAGCGCATGCCGGAGATGACGGGCATCGACCTCGTCACCGCGGCCCGGGCCGAGGGGCTGGACGTCACCACGCTGCTGCTCACCGCCTACACCGACCCGCAGGACATCATCGCGGCCATCAACCAGGGGCAGGTGTACCGCTACGTCACCAAGCCCTGGGACGTGAACGACCTGCTCATCACCGTGAAGAACGCGGTGGAGTACGCGCAGCTCAAGAAGGACAAGGAGCGGCTGATCCGCCAGCTCCACCAGCGCGTGGAGGCCCTCTTCGTCCTCTACGAGGTCAGCCGCGCCAGCGCCAATGATCCCGCCAGCTACGACGCCATCATCGACCGCGTGCTCACCGCCGTGGCCCGCGTGCTCCCGTACGACTGCGGCGCCGCCCTGATTGCACCGGAAGGCTCTCGCGGCGCCACGCTGCGGCTGCGGTGCATCGGCAACGTGGGGGAGCAGGCCCTGCTGGGCGTCAAGGAGTCCATGCTCGGCGCGTACCGCAAGAGCAGCGGCCTGTCCCTGCCCGAGGACCGCGTCATCACCCGCGTCACCGGCACCACCACCCAGGACGCCGCCTCGCCCGTCGTCTACCCGAACCAGCTCACGGTGAACCTCACCGCCGGCGGCCGGCCCGTGGGCATGCTGTCGCTCTTCTCCCACCGCGCGGACGCCTTCACCGAGGACGATGGGCTCCTGCTGGACGTGCTCGCCAACCAGACGGCGGACGCCATCCAGTCGCTGCGCTCGGCGGAGGAAGAGGCCCGCCACCGCATGGAGCGCATGGTCGCGTCCATGGCGGACGGCGTGGTCCTCACCGACGAGAAGAACGACATCGTGGTGATGAACCCCGCCGCGCGCCGCATCCTGCACGCGGGCGAGGAAGGGCAGGGGCCCTCCAGCCGGCTGTTGGAGGAGCGCCTGGGCTTCCAGCCGTTCCAGTTGGTGCGCAACCTGGAGTACAGCGGCCACCAGGTCCTGCGCGAGGACGTGAAGCTCTTTGATCGCACCGTGCAGACCACCGTGACGCCGGTGAACGACGCGCGCGGCACCCTGCGCGGCGTGTGCGTGGTGCTGCGCGACATCACCGACCAGAAGCGGCTGGAGGAGCGCAAGGACGCGTTCGTCTCCATGGTGAGCCACGAGCTGCGCACGCCGCTCACGTCCATCACCGGGGCGCTGGATCTGGTGCTCAACCGGATGGCCGGGGACATCAACGAGCGGCAGCACCGCTACCTGTCGCTCGCCAAGGACTCCGCCGAGAAGCTCAACGGCATCGTCGATGACCTGTTGGACCTGTCGAAGTTCGCGCAGGGCCGGCTGCGGATGAGCTTCGAGCGCATCTACCTGGAGGAGCTCGTCCAGCGCGTGGTGGAGAAGTACGGGCCCGCCTTCGCGGAGAAGCGCGTGCGCGTCGTTCCGCTGCTGCCGCAGCACCCGCTGCGCGCCATGGTGGACCCCAACCGCATCAACCAGGTGCTCAACAACCTGCTCAACAACGCGGTGAAGTTCACCCCGGAAGGCGGTGAGGTGCGCGTGGAGCTGCGCGCGACCTCCAGCCTGCCCGGCTACGTGGTGCTCTCCTGCTGGAACAGCGGCGACCCCATCGCCGAGGACAGCCTGGAGCGCATCTTCGACCGCTTCGAGCAGGCCCGCACCCAGGCGAACCGCACCGTGCGCGGCACCGGCCTGGGCCTGCCCATCTGCCGCAACATCGTGGAGGGCCACGGCGGCCGCATCTGGTGCGAGCCGTCCCATGACGGCGTGCGCTTCATCGCCGTCCTGCCCACGGAGCCGCCCCAGGAGGTGCTGTCGCAGGAGAGCGTGGACACGCTGCCCGCGCCGCAGCCGGTGCGCCCGGAGTCGCGCGGCAAGGTGCTCGTCATCGAGGGTGAGCCCGAGGTGGGCCACATCATGAAGGCCCTGCTGGGCGCCCGGGGCTACCGCGTGCGGCTCGCGGCCTCCGCGGAAGAGGGCATCAGCGCCGCGCGCAACCTGCACCCGGACGTGCTGCTCGTGTCGGTGCGCCTGCCGGACGTGGACGGCCTGCGGCTGGCGGAGATCCTCCGCAATGATCCGGAGACGCGCCGCGCGCCGCTGCTGCTCACCTCCGCGTTCGACGAGCGCCAGCGCGCCTTCCGCGCCGGAGCCGACGCGTTCCTCGTGCGCCCCCTGGCGGGGGACAAGCTGCTGGCCACGGTGGACTCGCTGTCGCGGGGCCGGGCCGGCGCGCAGCACGGACGCGTGCTGGTGGTGGACGACGACGCGAAGATCGCCTCCATCTGCCGCGAGGTGCTGGAGGGGCTGGGCTACGAGGTGGGCATCGCGGGCAGCCTGGAGGAGGGCCGGCGCTCTCTGCGCGAGCGGCGCCCGGACGCGGTGCTGCTGGAGGTCTCCCTGCCGGACGGCGACGGGTTCGCGTTCCTGGAGGAGATCAAGGCCGAGCGCGCCAGCGGCCACATCTCCGTCATCTTCATCTCCGCGCGCACGGAGACGTCCTCCAAGGTGCGCGCGCTGAAGCTGGGCGGCGACGACTACATCACCAAGCCCTTCGACGCGCTGGAGCTGGGCGCGCGCGTGGAGAGCCTGCTGCGGCGCAAGGAGCAGGAGCTGTCCTCGTCGCCCACCACGCAGCTGCCGGGCTCCACTGCCATCGAGCGCGAGGTGCAGCGGCGGCTCGCCGCGCGGATGCCGTTCGCGTTCTGCTACCTGGATCTGGACAACCTCAAGGCCTACAACGACTACTACGGGTTCGCGAAGGCGGACGGCGTGGTGCGCCAGACGGGCGACCTGATGCGGGAGATCTTCCAGCAGGAGGGCGCCGCCGGGGACTTCCTGGGCCACGTGGCGGGTGACGACTTCGTCTTCATCACCTCCACGGAGTCGGTGGACCGGGTGTGCCAGCGGGCCATTGAAGCGTTCGACCGGATCATCCCGCTCTACTACGACCGGCATGACCGGGAGCGCGGCCACATCGAGGCGGAGGACCGCTTCGGAGAGAAGCGGCACTTCCCCATCATGAGCGTGTCCGTGGTGGCGGTGATGACGGACGGCATGGCGCATGACCACGCGGAGCTGGCGCGCCGGGCCGCGGACATGAAGAAGAAGGCCAAGGCCATCCCGGGCTCCGTCTTCCTGCGCAGCGACGTGGAGCGCGTGGTGCGGTCCATCACCGGATGAGACACCCTGGATGAGGCTCTACCAGCAGCTCATCCTCTTCATGCTCGCCGCGACGGTGCTGCCCCTGGCCGCCGTGGGCTTCCTGCTGCTGTCGCGCGCGGAGGCGGAGGTCGTCTCGCACATCGACGACAAGCAGCGCGCGCTCGCGTCCGCCACCGCGGAGGCCGTGGCCACGAACCTGATGGAGGTCGTCAACGGCCTGGCCCGGTCCGCGGAGCTCATCGACTGGGAGCGCGCCACGCCCGACGAGGTGCGCGGCGGGCTGGCGCTGCTGTACGGCCAGTCCCCCACCATCAGCGCGGTGCTGGAGGTGGACGCGGAGGGACGCCCGCTGGGGCAGGCGGTGTACCGCGCGGAGGCGCGCAACGGCCACCCGGGCTTCGCGCCGGACGGGCTGGTGCAGCTGGCGAAGGCGCTGCCGGTGCAGTCGCTGCGGGGCGGGGGCAAGGGGCAGGCGGCGCTGGGCGGCGCGTACGTGCACGCGGGCAGCGGCAGGACGGCCATGGCCGTGGCGGTGAAGCTGGCGGACGGAGAGGCCGCGCCGTTCGCGCTCGCGGAGGTCGTCTTCACCCAGCTGGAGGCGCTGCTGCGGCGGCGCGCGGGCGAGGGGCCGACCCTGCTGGACGTGGTGGACGCCGAGGGGCGCGTGCTCGCCAGCTCCCAGCCGGAGCGGCGCATGAAGGCGCTGGAGCCGGAGCTGCTGGAAGGGCCGGGCACGGGCACCTCAAGGAGCCCGGACGCCGCGCGCAGCTTCCACGTGAACAACCCCGCGCGCCGGGTGAGCATGGCCCGCGTTCCGGTCGCGCTGGGGCTGGACGTCGTCGTGACGGTGGAGGAGGCCCAGGCGCTGGCCCCGGTGCGCAAGCTGCGGCGCACGGTGCTCCTGTCCGTGGCGTGTGCCCTGGCGGTGCTGCTGGCCCTGGGCGCGCTGTTCACCCGCCGCGTCAACCGGCGGCTCGCGGAGGTGGTGGCGGGGGCGGAGGCCTACGGGCGCGGTGAGCTGGAGCGCCGCGTGCGGGTGGAGGGGCAGGACGAGCTGAGCGAGCTGGGGACCACCTTCAACCGGATGGGCGAGGAGCTGGAGGCGGCGCGCGGGCGGATGCTGCGCTGGAACGACGACCTGCGCGTCCGGGTGGAGGAGGCCACGGCCGAGCTGCGGGCCGCGCAGGCGCAGCTGGTGGAGGCGCAGAAGCTGGCGGCGGTGGGACAGCTGGGCGCGGGCGTGGCGCATGAGATCAACAACCCGCTGGCCGGCATCCTCGGCAACGTGCAGCTGCTGCTGTTGGACCGGGCGAGCGGCGACTCGGACTTCGAGACGCTGCGCAAGATTGAACAGAGCGCCAAGCGCTGCAAGGACATCACCCAGAACCTGCTGCGCTTCTCCCAGCAGCGTGAGCGCCCGGACATGCGGCCGGTGGACCTGAACTCCGTCGTGCGCGACGCGCTCTCCCTCACGGAGAACCAGACGCGGGGCGAGGGCATCGACCTGGTGACGGAGCTGAGCGCCACGGTGCCCCGCGTGCGGGCGGACCCCGGGCACCTGTCCCAGGTGGTGCTGGCGCTCTTGTCCAACGCGCGCACCGCGATGATCAAGACGCCCGAGAAGCGGCTGTCCCTGCGCACCGGCGAGCGCGACGGGATGTGCATCCTGGAAGTGGAGGACACGGGCAAGGGCATCGCGGAGAACATCCGCCCGCGCATCTTCGAGCCCTTCTTCACCACCAAGGACGTGTGGTCCAACGTGGGGCTGGGCTTGAGCGTCGCGTGGCGCATCATCACCGAGGCGGGAGGGACGCTGGAGGTCCGCTCGGAGGCAGGGCAGGGGGCCCGCTTCACCATCGTGCTGCCCCGGGCATGAGGGGCGCCGGGTGTGGTAGCTAGGGCACTCGCATGGCCGCCCCCTCCTCCCGCAGGCGACAGGTGCCGTTCCTCGTCGGCCTCGTCCTCATCCTGGCCGCGCTGCCCGTAGGGTGGTTCGTCTTCCTGCGGGAGCTGCCCCCTCCCACGCCTCCGCCCGCGCCCGTGCCCACGGTGGCCGCGGCCGAGGCGAAGAAGGCCGTGGAGCTGGAGCTGAGCGACATCGAGGGGCTCGTGGAGGTGCGCCATGGCGTCGCTGGCGCGTGGGCGCCCGCCACGAAGGGCATGGCGCTGCGGGCCACGGACGTGGTGCGCACCGGCGATGGTGCCTACGCGGTGCTCGTGAATGGCGAGGCCGTGGAGGTGCGCATGGCCTCAGGCACCGAGGTGTCCGTGGAGGAGCTGACAGACTCGCTGTCGCGCCTGCTGCTCGCCAACGGCATGGCCACCACCACCGTGCGCTCCGGCCAGCGCCACACCTTCGAGTTGACGACGGGCAGCGAAGTGGTGGCGCGCACCGGCGGCGGTACCTTCACCATGACGAACAACGGCAAGGGCACGGTGAGCGTGGGCACGCGCGACGGCGAGGTGGCGCTGCTCGGCAACGGCAAGGTCGTCATCGTCCGCGCGGGCCAGCAGTCCATCGTCCGGCCCGGCAAGGAGCCCACCGAACCCGCGCCGGTGCCTGGGAGCCTCCTGTTGAAGGTGGCCTGGCCCGGGGACAAGGCGCTGCGGCAGCACGAGCTCGTCGTCACCGGCAAGACGGATCCGGGCAACCGGGTGGAGGTGGAGGGCGTCGTGGTCCACGCGGACAACGAGGGCCGCTTCGAGCGCAAGGTGGTGCTTCCAGAGGGCCCGAGCGCCGTGAAGGTGCGCGCCATGGGCGTGGGAGGCCTGGTCGGGGAGGAGAAGCGCGACGTGGTCGTGGACACGAAGCCACCCAAAGTGAGGCTCACGCCCGAGGCCATCTGGAAGACCACCACCAAGGGCGTGACCACCACGGGCGCCCCGCCCTGATCCGCTGACGGGCGCTCGGGTCCTCTTCAAGAGGGACCACCCTGAAGGTCGTGTTGTCCCGGGAAATCGCTCCAGAGCCCGGTGTGCCGCCACTTCCGGCGTCAGGTGGCCGCAAAGAGGTTCAGTCCCGACGGGGTGCCCTGTAGACTCGTGGGGTCCTGGAACGCCTGATCCCCGCCCTCCTGTTGGTGTGTGCCCCGGTCTGGGCGGCTTCCCTGGAGCTGCTCGGACCGGACGCGTCCGTGCCGCCCGAGGGCTTCACGGTGGCGGTGGTGCGCCGGGACGCGAAGGGCGCGCCGGTGAAGTCCGCTCCGCCCACCGTGACGGCGGAAGGCGCGGACGTGCGGCCCGGACCGGAGGCGGCTGCGCTGCACACCTTCGTCGTGGTCCCCAAGGCCCAGGCGCGCGAGGTGGTGGTGATCGCGAAGGGCGAGGGCGCCGAGGCCCGCGCGCGCTACGCCGTGGGCCCGCCCGCCAGCCGCATGGAGCTTTCGCTGCAGCCCGCGCAGCCGGTGAAGGGCCGCGACACGGAAGCGACGCTCACCGTGAAGCGGCTGAAGGCGGACGGGACGCCGGATGACAGCGGTGCGCCGCCGGTGCTGCGGGCGAGCACGGGGCGGTTGGAGGGGCTGAAGCAGACGGGGCCCGGGACGTACGTGGCCCGCTACGTGTTGCCGGAGACGAACTCGCCGGAGGCGGCCATCCTGGTGGCGCTGTCCGCGTGGCCGCACCCGCAGTCGGTGCACGGCGCCTATGGACGCCTGCTGGTGCCGCTGGCGGCGTCGGTGGACCTTCCCGGCGCGAGCGAGCCCGGGGCGCGGGTGTCCCTGGAGATCGCGGGCAAGCGCTTCGGGCCCGTGCAGGTGGGCGCGGACGGGAACTTCCTGCTGCCGCTGATCGTGCCTCCGGGATACCCGATGGCTCGGGGGCAGGTGGAGGACCGCGCGGGCAACGTGGAGCAGATCACCATCGACCTGCAGTTGCCTCCGACGGATGGGCTGGCGTGCGTGCTCAATCCGCAGCGGCTGCCCGCGGACGGTGTGTCGCAGGCCCGTTTGCTGTGCGCGACGAGCGACCCGAAGGGCCTGCCGGTGGCGGACGCGCGCGTCGTCGTGAAGGCGAAGCACGGGAAGCTGGAGGGTCCCCGGCGCGACGCGAACGGCATGCAGGAGTGGCGCTACACCGCGCCGCGCAAGCTCGCGACGGACGAGCGCATCGACGCGGCGTGGCCGCAGCGCGGTCCCGGCTCGCGCGAGTCGCTGCCGATGCAGCTGGTGCAGGGGGCCGTGCGCGACGTGACGGTGTCGCTGAGCGAGCCCCTGGTGCATCGCGGGACGGAGGGGCAGGTGGTGGTGGTGGCGCGCGATGACGCGGGGCAGCCGCGCTCCGAGGCGAAGGTGCAGCTCTCCACGCCCGTGGGGACGGTGGGCCCCGTGGTGGAGGCGCCGCCGGGGACGTTCACCGCCGCGTGGCGCGTGCCGCAGGAGGCCTCGGAGGGGAGCGCGGAGGTGTCCGCGCGTGCCTTCGGGCCGCTGGGGACGGAGCCCGCGCGGCTCGCGGT
>NZ_RAWG01000114.1 GCF_003611735.1 Corallococcus sicarius
ACCTTCCACTCCACGGTGTCCGCCCCCGGGGTCCCCCTGTGCCAACGCGACGGCACGGCTCTTGAAGAGGGGTGTGAGCGTCGGACAGAGGTAGTGGTTCAGGGGTCCAATTCAGTCACGAGGGGGAACACGGATGGGCAAGGCGGCTGGGGCGATGGGGTTGGTCTTCATGGTGGGTACCAGCGTTGTGGGATTGATGGGCGCCACGATGGGCACGGGCATCGAGGCGGGCGTGCTGGGCATGGTGGGCCTGGCCCTCTATGGAGGCAGCGCGCTGCTCAACGGCAAGGCGACGGAGCAGGTCGGCGTCGCGAAGCAGGCGTAAGCGCAGGCTGTAGGGCTGTAGGAATCACGGGGCCCCGGGCCCGGACCGCGACGGGGAAGCGCGGCTTGCGCTTCTCCCCTCCGGCCCGCGGGCCCCCGTTTCACGGCTTCACCGCCGTTGCTTCAGGGCTGACGCCGCTCCGCTTCCGGTGCGTTGCGAGGCTCTGCTTCCGTCAGCAGGCGTGGCGCTTGCGCCTCGGGCACGGGCGGCAGCTCTGCTTCCGCGACGGGCCGGGGCTCCTCGGGGTGTTCGGCTTCCTGACGGCGCAGGCGCAGGGCGCGGCTCCACAGGGCCACGCCGGCCCACGCGCAGAGGGCCGCCACCGGCACGGCGACGGCCTGCGGCCACCACAGCGCCGCGCCCGCGAACAGCAGGGGCACCACGCCCGCGATGAAGACGACCTTGGACTCCGTGCGCCCCAGCTCGCGGTGGTTGGAGACGGCGGCGCCCACCGTGTTGCCCAGGCGCATCGCGCCCGCGGCCGCGCGGCTCACGCTGCCGCGCTGGCCGGAGGCGCCCCGCCGGGAGCGGGGAAGCGGACGCGGGTTCGCGGGCACGAGGCGCCGGTCCCTTCCGCCGAGCACGACCTGCGTCGCGTGCTCCAGGTCCTGCATGTACATGGACTCCATCTGCCGGGCGAAGTGGGGGTCCTCCACCGCCACGTCAATTTCGGAGTTGCCCAGCCAGCTCGCGGGGTTGAGGTTGGAGGAGCCCACGCGCGCCCACAGCCCATCCGCCACCGCCGTCTTCGCGTGGAGCATGGTGCCGTTCCATTCATAGACGCGGATGCCCGCCTCCAGCAGGGGGCGGTAGCCGGCCTGGGTGAGGGGGCGCAGCGCGGGGATGTCGCTGCTGCCGGGCACGAGCAGGCGCACGTCCACGCCGTCGCGCGAGGCGGCCCGCAGCGCCTGCACATAGGCGGCGGTGCCGACGAAGTACGCGTCGGTGAGCCACAGCCGCTTGCGGGCCAGGGACGCGATGAGCTGATCCACGCGGAACAGGCCCGCGCTCCACGGCACTCCGGCCACCACGCGCAGGGCCACGTCCCCCAGCTCCGCCGGGGCGCGGTCGGACAGACAGGCCTCCTCGTCCAACGCGGGCCCCACGGTGCCCCAGCCCTGGGCGAAGGCGCGCACGAGGTCCGCCACGGCGGGGCCGCGGATCTCCAGGCCGGTGTCGCGCCACGGGGCCACGCCCTTCTCCGGGACGCCCAGCCACTTGTGGCTCACGCACAGGCCGGAGACGAAGCCCACCTCGCCGTCCACGGTGAGCGTCTTGCGGTGGTTGCGGCCCAGCCATGCCAGGGGCCTGTCGAACTGGAAGGGATTGAAGCAGCGCACCTCCACGCCCGCGTCGCGCAGCTTGAGCCAGAAGCTCCGGGACGCGTTGCCCTGGCAGCCCAGCCAGTCATAGAGGACGCGCACGCGCACGCCGTCGCGCGCGCGGGCCTCCAGCGCCCGCGCGAAGGAGCGGCCCACGTCGTCATCCTCGATGATGTAGTTCTCGAAGAGGATGGAGTGGCGGGCCAGGTGGATGGCGGAGAGCCACGCGGGGTAGTTCTCACGCGCGTCGCGCAGCAGGTTCACGGCGTTGCCCGGCACGAGCGGTGCGCCCGCGGCCCGGGAGAAGACCTGCTCCGCCAGCCCGCGCTGGGGCCCGCTGATGCCCGTCGATTTCACGATGGCCACGCCGCGTCTCCTCCACGTCCGGATGGGGCGGACACCCTCCTCTACTCCAGGGGAGCGCTGCCCGCGAAGAAGGTCGAAGAAGGTCCTCGATTTGAGGTGCGCTCCCGGGCAGTCCGTCGCAAGCGACCCGCGCTCAGGGCGGCCCCCATCCTCCAGGTGACAGCGAGGGCCTGGAGGGCCTGCCGCCGACCGGGCGCCCTGACGACGGACCGCGGGCGCTGGTGCTGTGCTCCTCGGATGGCGGGCAGGAGGGCGACCGCCTTGTCTGCCTCTACCCGGGCACGGGACTGGACGCGGAGCCCTGTCCTGCACCGTTGCTCGCGCTCCCAGCGGGAAAAAGCGGGCGGCTGTTGTTGTCCAGTGATCAGGCCCGCCACGGCGGGATGGGCACGCCGCCGATTCCGGATGATGCACGGCTGCCACCACCCGGTCAGACCGCGCTCGTGCTGACGAGCGAGGAGGAGACGAAGGCGTGAATGCCACTGCCCCTGCCCTGCCCCGCCTGTCATTCGACTGGAAGGACGGCGCCGACTTCGGCGTCGGCGTGTACCACGAGTGGCTGCTGACCAACGGTCGCGGGGGCTACGCCTCCGGCACGGTGGTGGGTTGCAACACGCGCCGCTACCACGGCCTGTTCATTCCCACGCTGGAGAAGCTGGGCCGCACCGTGTTGATGGCGCGGCTGGAGGAGGTGGCCCTCGTGGAGGGGCAGCGCTACCGGCTCACGTCCGAGGAGCGCGCGGACGGCACGGCGGTGGAGGACGGCGCCCGTCACCTGCGGCACTTCCACCTGGAGGGGCTCATCCCCGTCTGGGATTACGCCGTGGGCAAGGCCCGGCTCCGGCGCCGCTTCGTGATGGTGCACGGAGAGGACACGGTGTTCATCCAGTGGGAGCACCTGGCCGGCCCGGAGGTGACCCTGCACCTGCGCCCCTTCCCGGTGCTGCGCCCGCATGACGGGCCGCTGCCCACGAACGCCGCGGACGCCATCGTCACGCTGCGCGGGCCGCTGGTGGAGCTGCGCATCGGCGAGGACGGTCCCCGGATGCGGATCCGGCTGTACTCAGACGGGCCCACGCCCTTCGTGAGCCTGGAGGAGACGTCCACGCCGCAGCACCTGCGCGTGGAGAAGGCGCGCGGGTATGACTTCACGGAGGTGCAGCACTCGCCGGGCTTCTTCGCCGCCACGCTGAAGCCGGGGGGCACGCTGGGCTTCGGGCTCACCACGCAGAGCGCTGCGAACCTGGAGCGCGAGCCGGCCGTGGTGTTCGAGCGAGAGCTGCTGCGCCAGCAGCGACTGCTGGAGCGCGCCCCGCAGCATGCGCAGACGGGGGTGCCGGCCCGGCTGGTGCTGGCGGCGGATCAATTCATCATCGACCCGCCCCGCCCGGCGGACGCGGCCTGGGCCCGGTCCATGGGCTTGGACGCGCGCAGCGTCATCGCCGGCTACCCATGGTTCACCGACTGGGGCCGGGACACGATGATCAGCCTGGACGGGCTGACGCTGGCCACGGGGCGCTACCGCGAGGCGGCGGCCATCCTGCGCACGTTCCAGCACTACGTGCGCGACGGCCTCATCCCCAACTACTTCCCGGACGGGGAGAACGACGGCGTCTACCACACGGCGGACGCGACGCTCTGGTTCTTCCACGCGGTGGACCGCTACCTGGAGGAGACGGGGGACGACGCGCTCCTGCGCGACCTGTTCCCCACGCTGAGCGACATCGTGGCGCACCACCAGAAGGGCACGCGCTTCCACATCAGGGTGGACCCGACGGACGGGCTCCTGCGCCAGGGACAGGAGGGCTACCAGCTCACCTGGATGGACGCGAAGGTGGAGGGCTGGGTGGTGACGCCGCGCCGGGGCAAGGCGGTGGAGATCAACGCGCTCTGGTTCAATGCCTTGCGTCTGATGGCGGGCTGGGCGCACCGGCTGGGGCAGGACGCGGCCCCGTACCAGGCCGCCGCGGAGCGCGCGCAGGCCAGCTTCAACCAGCGCTTCTGGAATGAGGCGGCCGGGTGTCTCTTCGACGTGGTGGACGGAGAGGACGGCCGCGAGGATCCGCACGTGCGGCCCAACCAGGTGTTCGCCATCTCCCTGCGGCACCCGGTGTTGAAGCGCGAGCGGTGGGCGCAGGTGCTGGACGTGGTGCGGCGCGAGCTGGTGACGCCCGTGGGGCTGCGGAGTCTTGCGCCCGGGAGCAAGGACTACAAACCGAAGTACGACGGCGACCTGCGGGCGCGCGACGCGGCCTATCACCAGGGCACGGTGTGGGGTTGGCTCATCGGCCACTACGTGGACGCGACGCTGAAGGTGACCCCGGACCTGAAGGCGGCGCGCGCGCTGCTGGCGGGCATGGAGGACCACCTGTCGCACGCGGGCATCGGACAGATTTCGGAGATCTTCGACGCGACGGAGCCCTACCATCCGCGCGGCTGCTTCGCCCAGGCGTGGAGCGTGGCGGAGGCGCTGCGGGTGTTCAGCAAGACGAACGTGGGCTGACGTTCAGACCTTTTCAAAACGGAGCGTTGCAAACCATGCGCACTGGACTGACGACCGCGGCCCTCGCCGCCCTGCTGTTGGGCACTTCCCCCGAAGCGAATGGACAGACACCCCGACCGAAGCCGGGACAGGAAGGCAACCTGGCCCCGGGCCGCGCGGGCGACAGTCAGCAGTCGGTGCCGCGCACGGGCGCCATCCCCACGGGTGCGCCCGTGGAGACGGCGCCGCCCAACGTCCCGGAGTTCAAGCCCGCGTTCCCGGGCCAGACGCGCGCGCCCGCGGTGAAGACGCGCACGCCCATCGTGGTGACGGAGCTGGCCTCGGGCTTCAACAAGCCCTGGGCGCTCGCGTTCCTTCCGGATGGCCGCTTCCTCGTCACGGAGAAGCCCACCGGGTCGCTCTACATCGTCACCGCCGCGGGCAAGAAGTCCCCTGCGGTGGCGGGCCTCCCCAGAGTGGATGGTCGGGGACAGGGCGGTCTGCTCGACGTCGAAGTGGGGCCTGACTACGCGAAGAGCGGGCTCATCTACTGGACGTATTACGAGCCGCGTGAGGGCGGCAACGGGCTCGCGGTGGCGCGGGCACGGCTGGTGGACGGACCCAAGCCGCGCATCGAGGGCCTCCAGATCATCTTCCGCATGCAGCCCACGCTCGAGTCGACGTTGCACGCGGGCGGGCGGCTCGTCTTCACTCCGGACGGCAAGCTGTTCGTCGGGCTGGGTGAGCGCTCCATCCTCCCGGGCCGCGTGCAGGCGCAGGACCTCAAGAGCGACTTCGGGAAGATCGTCCGCATCAACCCGGACGGCTCCATCCCCCAGGACAATCCCTTCATGGGCCGCAAGGACGCGCGGCCGGAGATCTGGTCCTCCGGACACCGCAACATCCTCTCCGCGGCGCTGGATGCGCAGCAGCGGCTCTGGGTGGTGGAGATGGGACCGCGCGGCGGCGACGAGCTCAACCGCCCCGAGGCCGGCAAGGACTACGGCTGGCCCACGATTGGCTATGGCGAGGAGTACTCGGGAGAGCCCATCCACAAGACGACGCAGGCCCCCGGCATGGAGCAGCCTGTCTATTATTGGGATCCGGTCATCTCCCCCTCGGGGCTCACCATCTACTCGGGGACGCTGTTCCCCGAGTGGAAGGACAACATCTTCATCGGCGGCCTGTCGAGTCAGGCACTCGTGCGGCTCGTGATGAAGGACGACCGCGTGGTGGGCGAGGAGCGCCTGCTCACGGAGCGCGGCGCGCGGATCCGCGAGGTGGTCCAGGGCCCCGACGGCGCGCTCTACGTGCTCACGGATGATTCGAACGGCCGCCTGTGGAAGCTCACGCCGGGTTGACGTCCAAAATCCCGCCATCCTAAGAAGTCCCCCTGGGGGCAGACGTCGTCACCCGGGGGGAATCCGTGCTCAGGCTGCTCAAGCTCATCCTGCAGGGACGTTTGCTCGAGGCGCTGTGCATGGTCGCGATCGCCGCCCTGATCTGGTGGCTCATCGCCTGGTGGGAGGAGCGGAAGGAGGAGGACGAGGACTCCACTCCAACGCCCAGGGGTCCCACGGAGTCCACCAACGACACCCTGCTGGGCGCCTTCCAGCCGGGCACGGCCCCCAGGTCCCAGGCCGAACTGCCGCCTCCGCGGCAGGGGCTCGCCCTGCTGGGGAAGTGGAAGGCCGCGCTGGTGCTCCTCGCGGCGGGCCCCCTCCTGGCGCTCGGGGTCGCCCTGGTCGTCAGCAACGACGACGGGGGCCAGCTCCACGTCGTGGCCGTCAGCACCCGCCCCTTGAAGGATGTCCGTCTGTCGATGGATGGGGTCTGGGTGGAACCGACCGTTCACATCGGCCAGCACCTCGTCTTTCCGGTGCCGAGCGGGCACCACGAGGTGGTGCTCAAGGACCTGGCGATGGAGCAGCCGCAGCGCTTCGTGCTCGACATCCGCGAGGGTGACTCCCTCCTGTTGTCCATGCATCCTGAGATGTGCGCCGTGCAGATCGACATGTCGTCCCTGACCTACGGCCGGCCCACGCGCTCCACGCCGACCGTGATGGGAGGCGTCGACGTGCGGACGCTCCCCGTGGTGGCCCGCTACATCGACCCGACGGTCCCCGTGGACATCCCCCGGGACGCCTGGCTGTCCTTCCAGGAGCTGCCGAACGAACTGGAGCCGGGCCAGATGGCCAGCCTGCTGACGCCCCTGCCCTGCTCGCTGGCCCAGGACGACCGCAGCACCTGGGCCGCGGTGCGGACGCTCCATTCCGGGCTCAACGATGCGGCACAGCGGGTGGGCTACACGGAGGAGGACCCCACGCGGCAGGAGGTCCAGGGGATGGACAACGGGCAGCTGCTCGACCTCTTCCAGCGCCAGCGGCCCTGAGCGCTCGTCGCGCTGGCCTCGCCCACCCGGCCCTGCGATAGGGTGCGCCCCATGGCGACTGGCCGGTACTGGTTGATCAAGAGCGAGCCCTCCGTCTACGCGTACGCGCAGCTGGAAGCGGACGGCAGGACGCAGTGGACGGGCGTGCGCAACTTCGAGGCGCGCAACAACCTGCGGGCCATGACGCCCGGGGACCTGTGCCTCTACTACCACTCCAACGAGGACAAGGCCGTCGTCGGCGTGGCGTGCGTGCTCACGAAGCCGGGGCCAGATCCCACCGCGCCCGGTGAGGACTGGGCCTGCGTGGAGGTGGGGCCCGTCGTGGCCTTCACCGCCCCGGTGACGCTGGCCACCATCAAGGCCACGCCCGCGTTCAAGGACTTCCCGCTGCTCACCCGCAGCCGCCTGAGCGTGACGCCCACCCCCGAGGAGCACTTCCAGCTGCTGCTCGAGATGAGCCGCACGAAGCTGCCGAAAGCCGCCGCCTCCAAGCCGAAGCCGAAGCCGAAGCCGAAGCCGCGGGCCCGTCCGTGAGCGCCGCGCGCGAAGTCCGCGCCGACTTCGACCGCGCGTCCATCGTGATGTACCAGGCCTATCCGGACGCCATCGCGGACGTGGCGGTGAAGCAGCAGAAGTTCGGCCCGCCCTTCTCCCTGGGCCGGATGACGTGGATCAAACCCAGCTTCCTGTGGCTGATGGAGCGCTCCAACTGGGGCCGCAAGAGCGGACAGGAGCGCACGCTCGCCGTGCGCATCCGCCGCACGGGCTGGGAGGAGGCCCTGGCCAGCGCCGTCCTCACCAGCCATGAGCCCGGAGTCCATCCCTCGCCGGACGCATGGCGGAAGGCGTTCGACGCCGCGCCCGTCATCGTCCAGTGGGATCCGGAGCGCACGTTGCGCGGTGCGGGCCTGCCCCACGACAGCATCCAGGTGGGGCTGAGCCGCGCCGTCATCCAGCGCTTCGTGGAGGAGTGGACCGTGTCCATCACGGACCTGACGCCGCTCGTGCAGAAGCTGCGCAAGCACCTGGACGAAGGCCGCGCGGATCAGGCCACCCGCCTGCTGCCGAAGGAGGCCGTCTACCCGGTGCCGGCGGAGGTCGCCCGCCGCCTGGGGATGTGACGGTGGTGGTCCGCTCCCTGACGCGAGTTGTTATGTTCTGGCGATGACGGACATCCCCGACCTGGACACCCTGCGGGCGACGCTCGAGCGCGTCGACGAGGACATCCTGGATGCGCTCCAGCGGCGCATGGCCCTGGCGGACGACGTGGCGCGCGCCAAGCTGGTGACGGCCTGGCCCTTCCGGGACCCGCAGCGCGAGGACCTGCTCCTGCGCAAGCTGCGCGGCCGGGCGGCGGAGCGAGGCCTGGACCCGCACGAGGTGGAGCGCCTCTACCGCGTCATCCTGGACATGTCCGTGGCCCGTCAGCAGGCGCTGGTGACGAGGCTGGACACCACGCCCCTGCGCGTCGGCTACCTGGGCGTCGAGGGCTCCTACAGCCACCTGGCCGCACGCCAGCGCTACGCCCACCGTCCGGGCGGCGTGCTGCTCACGGGCTTCGACTCCGCCCGGCACGCCGTGGAGGCGCTGAAGCGCGGCGAGCAGGACCTGCTGTTGATGCCCATCGAGAACACCACCGCCGGCAGCATGAACGAGACGTACGACGTGCTCGCCGCGGGCGATGGCGTCATCACCGGCGAAGTCGTGAGCCAGGTGGATCACCGGCTGCTGGGCGTGAAGGGCGCGAAGCTGGAGGACCTGCGCGAGGTGCTGTCGCATCCGCAGGCGCTGGCGCAGTGCGAGGACTACCTGCGCACGCATGTTCCATGGGCCCGCGCGGTGCTGGGGCCGGACACCGCCGTCGCCGCCCGCACGGTGGCGGAGCGCAACGACGTGACGGTGGCCGCCATCGCCAGCGAGTCCGCGGCGAACCGCTTCGGCCTCGTGGTCCTCGCCAGCGACCTGCAGCCCGGCGCGGACTTCACGCGCTTCGTGGAGGTGGGGCGCCAGCCCACGCCGCTCGCGCCGGACGTGCCCTGCAAGACGTCCCTGATGGTGGTGCTGGAGCACCGCCCGGGCGCGCTGGGCCAGGTGCTGCAACGGCTCACGCAGCGAGGGGTGAACCTCTCCAAGCTGGAGTCGCGCCCCATCCCCGGCGCGCCGTGGCAGTACCGCTTCTATCTGGACGTGGAGGGCCACGCCGCGTCCGCGTCGGTGACGGCCGCGCTGGAGGACCTGCGTCCCCTCACGTCGTCGCTGCGCGTGCTGGGCACGTACCCGCGAGCGGAGCCCATCGATGGATGACGGTGGCCCCCGTCGCATCGCCTTCCAGGGAGAGCGGGGCGCGTACGGCGACGAGGCCGCGCGCGCCTTCTTCGGTCCCTCGGCGGTGTTGGTCCCCTGCCCCAGCTTCCGCGCGGTCTTCGAGGCGGTGGCGGAGGGCCGCGTGGACGGCGGCGTCGTGCCCATGGAGAGCGCGCTCGCGGGACCGGTGGCGGAGGTGGTGGACCTGCTCCTGGAGTTCACGCCGCGCCTGTCCGGAGAGCTGCGCCTGCGCGTTCGCCACTGCCTGCTGGCGCCGCCGGGCCGCCCGCTCGCGAGCCTCACCCGAGCGCTGTCGCATCCCCAGGCGCTGGCACAGTGCGCGAGCTGGCTGCGCCGGCACGACCTCCAGCCGGTGCCGGAGGTGAACACCGCGGTGGCGGCACGGCGCGTGAGCGAGGAGGCCCCGGAGGGCACGGCGGCCATCGCCAGCCGCGCCGCGGCGGAGCTGTACGGCCTGGCCATCGTCGCGGAGGGCATCGAGGACTCACCGGACAACGCCACCCGCTTCCTCGCGGTGGGCCCGGCCCTGCCTCCACGGCCCGGCACCCGGTGGAAGACGTCCCTGGTGCTCACCTTGAACGACGGGCCCGGCGCGCTCGCGAGCGTGCTGGGGGCCTTCGCCGCGCGAGGGGTGAACGTCGCGCGGCTGGAGTCACGCCCGGGCGGCGTGCGCGCCTGGGACTACCGCTGGTGCCTGGACGTGGACGGCGCGCAGGACGTGCCAGAGGTGCGCGCCGCCCTGGAGGAGGCCCGGAGCGTGTGTACGTCGCTCCAGGTCCTCGGCAGCTACACGGTCAGCGACTGACCTGCGCGGCAGGGGCCTTGCTGGCCGTCCCGTCGCCGTTCTTCACGGCCTCCGTGTACGCGCCGCGCACGATGGTCGTGTAGCGCTGCAGCGCGCCCAGCTGCTCCAGGCGCAGCGCCTGCGGCCCGTCGCACAGGGCGATCTCCGGGTGCGGGTGGAAGTCCACCAGCACCATGGACGCGCCCGCGATGAGCCCCTGCCCGATGGCGTGGAAGATGTCCGGCAGCCCGTCCGGCGGGGCCTCCGCGCGACCGATGGCGTGCGAGGGGTCCACGCACACCGGCATGCGGGTGAGCCTGCGCACCACGGGCACGTGCGCGAAGTCCACCATGTTGCGGTGCGGGTCGCCCAGGTGCGTCTTCACGCCGCGCAGACAGAAGACGATCTTCGGGTTGCCCTCGCTCGCCACGTACTCGCACGCGTTGAGGGACTCCTCCAGCGTGATGCCCATGCCGCGCTTGAAGAGCACCGGGAAGGCGCGCTGCTGGCCAATGCTCTTGAGCAGCTCGAAGTTCTGCGCGTTGCGCGTGCCCACCTGGAGCATGACGCCCGTGGGGTTTCCCGCCTGCTTGAGCGCGTCGTTGATTTCGTCGATGTGGCGCGGGTTCGTCACCTCCATCGCGACGACCTTGATGCCGTGCTTGCCCGCGGACTCGAACACCCACGGCAGGCACTTGGCGCCCAGGCCCTGGAACTCGTACGGGTTGGTGCGCGGCTTGTACGCGCCCATGCGCGTGGTGTTGATGCCGCAGCGCGCGAGCGCCGCCATCATCGAGTCCACGCTCTCCAGCGAATCCACCGCGCACAGGCCCGCGAAGATGTTCACCGAGCGGTCGTCGAAGGTGACGCCGTTGTACTCGAAGCCCGCCGTGGTGCGCTGGCCGCCATGCCGGCCGATGATCCGGTACTTCTGCGACACGCGCACGACCTGGCGCACGCCGGGCAGCTGCTGGAAGGGCTCCAGCGGCACCTGCGCGGTGGAGCCCAGCAGGTACAGCTCCGTGATGGTGGACTCGGCGCCCTGGACCACGTGCGCGCGGGGGGTGACGCCCTCGTACTGCGAAGCGAGGTGGAGGACGGCGTTCACGACGGATTCCGGGGAATCCGGCTCGAGCATCACGATCATGCGAAGGGTTCTCCTGAAGAAAGGCGACTGCTCGGCATTGAACACCGCCGTTGCGCCCTTTCCCTCCGCCTTTATAGGAAAATTATACGGAATAAGCTCAGGAGGTGGCGGGGCGCAACCGGATCGCCAGGTGCGCGTAGTGCTCCTGTTGCGCAGGATCTCCCAGGTGCTCCCACACATCCGCCAGGGCCCTGGCGACCTCGACGTAGGCGGGAGACAGCTCGAGTGCCAGCTCGAAGGTCTGTCTCGCCAGCCGGTAGCGGGCCTTGTCCGGCCGCCGCCCCTGGGTGAGGAGCGCGTTGCCCAGGTGGTAGACCTCGATGGCGGCGGCCTCGCGGTAGCCGGGGGTGGGGTTGAGCTGGACGGCGCGCTCCATCAGGAGGGCGGCGGCTTCGGGCTCCCCCAGCGCCAGTTGGCAGAGCGCGGCTTCACGGTGCGGGTCCGCCGCGGTGGGGTCCAGCTCGATGGCGTGCTGGAAGTCCTTCAGGGCCTCTTCGTTCCGCCCCAACTGCTTGAGCGCGAAGGCCTTCGCGGTGAGCGCGGGGAAGTGGCGGGGATCCACGGCGAGGACCTGATCAAAGGACTGGACCGCGGCCTGGTGGTCGCCAGCCATGGAACGGTGGACGCCCTCATTGAATGCCGCGAACAACAACGACCTGGACATCGATCCCCCAGCGGACAGGGTGGCGCGCCGCGCGACCGCACGCGGCCGAAAGCGCAAGCCTGTCACCCGGGGTGTCCGCTCTGCAAAGGCGCGCCCCGTCCCCGGCTGATGGCACCCATCGCGTTTCCGCGTTCGAGTTCGTCAACGCGCTGCGGCTGGGTCCTTGCGAAGCGTGATGGAGGTCTGCCGCAAGGTCTCCGGCAGCGCCAGCCGCGCGTCCTGCGTAGGCAGACGTCGCGCGGCCTCCAGGATGGCGGCGACATCGAGAGGGCCCTTCCCGGTCACGAGGATGAAGCGCTCGAAGCCCGGCGCATCATCCAGTGCGTAGGCCTGGGACAGCGGCACCGCGCCACCGGGTTGGAGCGCGGTGGAATCGCCAGGATGCGCGGGGAAGTGCAGCGTCACGACGCCGCGTCCATCGAGCGACACCACCACGCCATGCGATTGATCCGCCGCGAGGTAGCTCAACTGCAACACGTCCCCCGCCCGGGCGAAGGCGCCATCGGAGAGCAGCTCCGCACCCCCTGCCCCCTGACGGTGGATCCACATCCGGGCATCGCCCTTGATGCGCACCGTCTCTCCCAGCACGGACGCCAAGGGAGGCGCTGAGACGAAGTCCTCCGGAAGCCCGCGGGACGCGTCCCACACGAGCACTGCCAGCATCGCGGCCACGGGAGCCCCGAGCGCGAACCACCGGCCCGCACCCGACCCCGCGTGTGAAGGAGGAGCGGCCTGCCGTCTCAACTCCTGTCCCCGACGGCGCCGCTCGACCTCGGCCGCGACCCGGGCGGGCGGATACGCCTCCAGGATGCGGCGGGTGTCCGTGCGCAGCGCGTCCAACCACGCGCGGGCATCAGGGTCCCGAGCCAGCAGCGCTTCCACCTCCGCGCGCTCGTGCGCCGACAGCTCGTCCAGGAGGAAGCGCTCCAGCCGCCAGCCAGGCAGGCGAGCGCGGGGCGGCAGGTCATCTGGGTCTCCTCGTCTCACGAGCAACCCAACACCGCGCGTTGGAGGGAGTGTCACCCCCGCGCCTCTTCCTCCAGGGCCGCGACGAAGCCGGTCGTGAAGTCCGGGTAGCGCGGCGTCCAGCCCAGGGCCTCCAGCTTCGCGGCGAGGATGGCCCGGTCTCCGCGCAGGGACTCGTGGAGCGACGCCAGGGGCACCCGGGGGGGCATGGGCAGGCCCAGGTGCTGACTGAGCCAGGCCGCCGTCTCCTCCTGCGTCGCGGGGCGTCGGTCGGCCGCGCAATACACCTCGCCCGGAGCGCCCCGTTCGAGCACCACGCGCACCGCGTCCACCAGATCATCCACGTGGATGCGGGACAGCCGTCCCCCACCCGACTCGGGGATGCGCAGCGTGCCCGCCTTCAGCCGGCCCGTGGTGCCGCGCCCTGGACCGTAGATGCCCGCGATGCGCAGCACGCTCGCGCCCAGCGGCAGGAAGCGCGCCTCCGCCTCCAACCGGGCCCGAGCGACAGCCGAAGTCGTATCCACGGGCGTCGTCTCATCCACCTGTCCCCGTGCGGCGCCATACACGCCCGTGGACGACAGGTAGACGAGCCGGGAAGGCCGTGCGCGCGAAAACACGTCGGCGAAGTGCGCATCCAGCCCGGCGTCCGGAGGCACGGAGTCGACGACGTGCGCGCCCGGAGTCCGCGACAGCGCATCGTCGAGCGGCAGCACCCGCACGCCCGCGCCCTCCAGCACCGCGCGGCGCGTGGCGTCCCGCGTGGTGGCGATCACCTCGCGTCCGGACCGGGCCTGCACCAGGGCCCACCGGGTCAGCGTATAGCCACAGCCGAGCAGCACGAGCGGAGCGGTCATGGCCCACGCGATATCGGGCAACCCCTGCCACGCGCAAGCAAACGGCCCTCCTTCCGTCATCCGGAAGAAGGGCCGTGGTGCCTTGAGGGGCCTCCCGCATCACGAGGATGCGGGAGGGACAGCGCTAGAACTCAGCGCTCGCGCGAGGATCGATGATCCCGCACTCCTTGATCTTGTAGAGCAGCGCCTTGTAGCTGATGCGCAGCTTGCCGGCGGCGCGGCGCTTGTTCCACGCGGTCCGCTGGAGCATGGACAGGATGGCCTCGCGCTCGGCGAGCATCGCGGCGTGCTTGCCAATGTCCTTGAGCGACAGCTCCCCGGTCGGAGGCGGCGGAGGCGGCGGCTGCGGCGCGTCGAACGGGTTGGCGTAGCGCTGCGGCGCAGGCGGCGTCACGGCGGCGTTGAACGTCTGGGCGTCCGACGCCACGGCCACCGGCACGGGCGTCATCGAGGTGCCGCGCGCGGGCATCTCCAGCACCTGCACGCCCGAGTTCGAGGACGGGCCATGCGAATGCGACGGCGGGGACGCGAAGACGCGCGCGGACTCCTCGTGATGGTAGTGGCGCGACGGCGGAGGGCTGAAGTCATCACCGCCGAAGGACGTGGGCAGCGACGGAGCGCTCGCCGGGGTCCGGCCACCGCCGTGGATCTCATCCAGCACCAGCGTGGGGTCCTTCAGCACGCACAGGCGGCGAACCATGTTCTCCAGCTCGCGCACGTTGCCCGGCCACTCGTAGCTGGTGAAGGCGTGGAGCACCTCGGTGGGCAGCTCGGAGATGCCCTCCATGAAGCCCTTGCCGTACTTCTTCAGGAAGTGGTCGGTGAGGGGGACCACGTCCTCGCGGCGCTCGCGCAGGGGCGGCAGGCGGATGGCCACGACGTTGAGGCGGTAGTAGAGGTCCTCGCGGAAGTTGCCGAGCGCGATCTCCTTCTCCAGGTCGCGGTTCGTCGCCACCACCACGCGGCTGTCCACGCGGACGCTCTTCTTGCCACCGACGCGGAAGAACTCCTCGTCCTGCAGCACCTGGAGCAGCTTCGCCTGGAGGCGGATGGCCATCTCGCCAATCTCGTCCAGGAAGATGGTGCCCTGATCCGCCAGCTCGAACTTGCCCGGCTTCTCCGCCGTGGCGCCCGTGAAGGCACCGCGCTCGTGGCCGAACAGCTCGCTCTCCAAGAGCTCGCCCGGCAGCGCCGCGCAGTTCACCTTGATGAAGGGACGGCCATGGCGCTGGCTGCGCGCGTGGATTTCACGGGCAATCACTTCCTTGCCCGTGCCGGACTCACCGAGCAGCAGCACCGGCACGTCCGTGTCCGCGATGCGCTCCACCAGCGCGCGGGCCCGGCGCATGGCCGGTGACGTGGAGATGAGCACGCGGGCCTCCGCCGCGGCCTCCGCCCGCGTCAGCACCACGCGGGGCGCGGGCGCGGCGGTCTGCCGCTCCGGCACGCGGGTCCCCAGGGCACGCGCGAGCACGTCCTGCAGCTCGTCGTTGCCAAAGGGCTTCGCCAGATAGTCGGAGGCGCCCATCTTCAGGGCGCGAACCGCATCGTCCGCGCCGGACAGCGCGCTCAGCACGATGACCGGGGCGTTGCCGCCATTGCTCCGGTAGCGGCGCAACACCTCCAGGCCGCTCATCTCCGGCATCACCACGTCCAGGAGGACCGCGTCGAAGGAGCCCCCGGAGAGCATCTCCAGCGCCTGCGAACCACTCGACGCACACCGCACCTGGTAACCCGAGCTGCCCAACAGCTCGGACAGGAACGTGCGCACCGACTCTTCGTCATCCACCACCAGCACCGCGATCCGATCCATCCCCACGCCTCCGCTCGCCCTGTGCATCAAACCCTCGTGATCAGCATCAAATCGACAACAGCCGGGCCGGACCGGCCGCCCGCCGAATCTCGCGTGTACGCCTCAAGGTCTGCAGTGCCGCGCTCAGCAACTGGGTGGGAGCCCCCACCGTGTCCGGGAAGCTCACCGCTCCCAGCTCCAGCGCCGTACGCACCACGCGACCCTCCATCTGGAACCTCGCTGCCTCGAACCGTGCTTCCACCCGCGCCAGCACCTCGGGCACCGACTCCGCGGGCGTCCCCGGCAGCAGCATGGCGAACTCGCTGTCCCCCACCCGCGCCACCGCATCCGCCTCGCGCACCGTCTGCCCCAGCACCACCGCGCTGTAGACGAGCAGCCGCTCCGCCATCGCCCTGCCGTGCTCCTTGCGCACCGCGCTCCACCCGCTCACCTCCGCCGCCACCACGGAGAAGCTGCCCCCGTAGCGCTCGGTGCGGCGGGCCTCCAGCCCGATGAGGGCCAGCAGGAAGGGCCGGTTGTAGAGCCCCGTCACCGGATCATGGAGCGCCAGCGCCGTGCCGGCCTCCTCGCCCGCCGCCACGCGCTCCACGGCCTGCTTGAGCTTCATCTGCGCGTGCAGCTTCATGGACAGCTCCGGGCCGTCCACCGTGCGCGCCACCACGTCCACGCACTGCCCCTTCTCCACGCAGAAGCGCCAGGCGTCCCGGTCGTGTGAATCCACCAGGTACATCATGGGCACCGTGCCCCGGCTCACCTGCCGCAGCCGCCGCGCCACCTGCAGCGCGCCGTAGTCCGGCGGCTGCGCGGCGAGCAGCACCGCGTCCGGGCGGATCACCTCGAAGAGCGGCACCGCCGCATCGAAGCGCGTCAGCGGCACCACGCGGAAGCCCGCCTCACCCAGCAGCGCCCGGGTGCGCTCCAGATCCTCCGCCCGAGGCTCCACCAGCAACACCGTAGGAGGCTGGCCCGACTTTCCCGTCCGCTTGCGCTTCAAGCCCACCGCCGTGCCCTCCTTTCCAGCATTTTCTGCCCCACCGCCCCTCCCGACCGCCCAGATTTACAGCCCCGCTACTTCTGCGCCCTTCGTATCCCCTCGGATTTCTTGGAGAAGGGCACTTTGTTACCCATCCTGGCCCACGGTTTTAGCAATGGGTGTGCCATTCATCACCCCACGCAGGCGGGCCTCCAGGACCTCGGCGGCCACGCGGTGCTTGAAGACGGGCACGCCCTCGATGAGGACGACCGGGATGTCGTTGCGCCAGGTCTCGAACAACTCAGGGCTCTGGCGGATGTCCGTGATGTACAGCTCGAAGGGCACCCGTGCCCGGACCTGCTCCACCACGGCGAGTGCCTTCTCACAGAGGGAGCAACTGGGTTTCGAGTAGATATCGACACGCATGCGTTGCAGGATGGGCGTTCGATGCGCGGCGTGTCTGGTGATTTTTCGACGATGCCCCTCAAGGACCTGGTCGTCCACCTCGGGAATCGCCGGGCCACCGGCACCCTGAACGTGGAGCGGGGAGACGTGCGCAAGCAATTGCTCCTGCGCGAAGGCCACGTCATCACCGCCAGCTCCAACCAGCCGCGCGAGTACTTCGGTCAGTTCCTCATCAACATGGGGCACCTGACGGAGGACCAGCTGGATCGCGCGTTCGCCACCCAGGCGGAGACGCACATCCTGTTGGGGAAGATCCTCATCATGACGGGCTCCGTGACGGAGGCCACCGTGCGCACCACGCTCTCCCACAAGTTCCGGGAGATGCTGCTGGACGCCTTCACCTGGGAGGAAGGCGGCTTCGACTTCCGCGCCACGGATGACGCCCCGGAGCTGGAGGGCCTGGACGTCAGCGTGGACCTGCTGGACGTGCACCGCGAGGGCGAGTTCCGCGAGACAGCGTGGCAGGCCATCCGCGCGGTGTTCCCCTCCGGCGCGGTGCGGCTGGAGATCAACGAGCGCAAGCTGACGGACCTCAAGGCGGGCAGCATGGACGACCGCATCGTCCAGCTCGCGCGCGAAGGTCACAGCATCGACGGCATCGCGCTCGCCCTGCACGCCACCGACTTCTTCCTCTACCAGCGCCTCTACGCGCTCTACCGGCAGGACGCGCTGAAGGTGTCGGACGAGGCGCCCCTGCCCGCCCCGGAGCGCGGCGCGCCCACCGTGGTGGTGGTGGAAGAGGATGACGACGACGACGCGGCCGGAGGCATCATCGGCTCCGAGTCCTCGTCGGACGAGGTGCTCCAGGCCGCCCAGCTCTTCCTCGACGCGGGCAACCTGCGCGACGGCGAGGCGCTGGCCCGCCGGGCGCATGAGATTGCCCCGTCCGAGCACACCCAGAAGCTGCTGCGCGACGCGGAGGCCCGGCTGCTCGCGGACCTGCGCAAGGCGCTGATGGAGCCCTCGCGGGTGCCGACGCTGTTGGTGGCGGCGCCGCACCTGAAGACGCTGCCCCTGTCCTCACCGGAGCGCTACCTGCTGTCGCGCATCGACGGGAAGCGGGACGTGGCGGCCATCGTGCACGTCTCGCCGCTTCAAGAATTGGAAGCGCTGAAGTTCTTCCAGGGCTTCGTGGACACGGGGCTCGTGAAGCTCACCCCGCGTCCGCTGTCCTGAAGCGGCGCCTGCGGGAGCGTCAGTGCTTGCCGGCGGCGCCGGCCGGGGCCGTCACTTCCACGGGCGCGGGGATGCGCTCCAGCGCCAGGCGCAGCGCCTCGCGGCCCAGGTAGGAGCCGCGGATGCGCCACTTGGGCTCGTTGACGATGAGCGCGGCCACGGCGACGCGCGGGTTGTCCTTGGGCGCGAAGCCCACGAACCACGAGTAGTCGCGGAAGGGCTCGCGGTCCGCGAGCGTGCCCGTCTTGCCCACGGCGTCCGGCACCTGGAAGCCGCGCTCGCGGAAGACGCTGCGCGCGGTGCCGTGGGTGACGGTCTCCTCCAGCATCCGCGTGAGCTCGCGCGCGGCGGTGGGCGTGAGCACGGGCTCCGGCTCCGGCGCCGGCATGAAGGCCTCGGGCTCCACCAGCACCGGATCCACCCAGCGGCCGTCGTTGGCGGCCACCGCGGCGAGCAGCGCGCCGTGCAGCGGCGACAGGTACACGTCCCCGAAGCCCGCGCCGGTGTTGGCCAGCGCGAAGCCGTCCTCCGGGATGTAGGCCAACGACACGTCCAGGGGCTGGGCGAACGGAATCTCGCGGTTGAAGCGCATGCGCGCCGCCATCCGCTTGAGGGCGTCCGCGCTCAGGTGCTTGTTCGTCAGCTTCGCGAAGATGACGTTGGCGCTCTTGCCCATGGCCAGCGCGAGCGAATAGCAGGCGCCGTCACGGTCGCTGTCCTGCAGCTGCCGCTCCGACAGGCTGCGCTTGCCGCCGTGGAAGCACGCCTCGGTGTCGGGGGACACGCCGGCCTCCAGGAGCGCGCTGCCGGTGACGATCTTGAAGATGCTCGCGGCGGGGAACACCGCGCGCACGGGCAGCCCGCGCAGCTCCGGCTTCGCCTCCGAGTGCTCCGCCATCGCCAGGACGCGGCCCGTGGAGGGATCCAACACCACCGCGGCGCCGTAGGGCACCTGGTAGTTCTGCATGATCTTCGTGAGCGACGCCTGGAGCCCCGGGTCGATGGTGAGCACCTGATCCGGAGCGCTCTTGCCGCCCTTCACCACCAGCTTGCCGCCCTCCAGCTTCGCGCGTGCCACCAGGTCCTGCGCGCGGGGCAGCCCCTGCAGCTTGCCGAACGGCGGCGCCTTCTCCCGCGAGGGCACCGGCTGCGGCGGCACCATGCCGGGCTCGAACGTGAGGTCGCCCTTCTGCGTGAGCGCCTCCGCCAGCGCGCGGGCATCCACCGGCCGCGGCTCGTCTGGCGAGGGTGCTGACACGGAGGCGGCCTCGGCCTCCACCCGCTCCACCAGCGCACGGGCTCCCACCGGGCCCGCGTCCGTGCCCATCGCCTCCACGGCCGCCGCCAGCGTCTGGGCGTCGGAGGGGACAGCGGGAGTCGTCACGGACGGCGCGGAGCCCGCATCGGGGCCCGGCGCCGAGGCGCCCAGCAACATCGAGAGGGGAAGCAGCGGCAGGGCGGCGAGGAGGCGGCGAATCGTCAAGGTAAGGGGCTCTCCTTGGGGGGCAGGGAGCAAGCCGTCGAATCCTAGTCGCTGGCAGGCCGCTGTCCACGGCCTGCTCCCTCGACTGCTCGCCATCGTCCGGGAGAAACCTGGGAAGGGGCCTGCAGGTCCAGTAGGGTCCTGTGCACCTTGGACGGACCTAAAGAGATTGTGGTGATCTGGGCGGCGGAGCTGCGCAGGGCCGTGCGCAGTGGGCGCGCGCTCGTGCTGCTCGGGCTCTACAGCATGTTCTCCGCGCTGGTGCTGCTCGTCGTGGGCTTCGTGACCCGCGAGCTGCAGGGCCAGGTGAACAACAAGCTGCAGGAGGTCGGCGCCGACGCGGAGGTCACCGCGCGCGCCGCGGACGAGCTGCACCGCGGGGTGCTGGGCTTCCTCACCAGCAACGACGCCGCGATGATGGAGGCCCTGGCGCAGGTGCCCATCGTGGTGCTCGTCGTCTTCAAGATCTCCCTCTTCTTCCTGCCGGCCTACATCGCGCTGATGGGCTTCGACCAGGTGAGCGGCGAGGTGGGCCCGCGCTCCATCCGCTACCTCACCGTGCGCGCGCGCCGCTCGTCGGTGCTGCTGGGCAAGTTCCTCTCCCAGGCCACGCTGCTGCTGGCGCTGGTGCTGGTCATCGACCTGGCCATCTTCGTCTACGCGCGCATCCTCAACCCCGACTTCGGCTTCGCGGTGCTGGTGGTCAACCTGCTGAAGTTCTGGACCGCCACGATCGTCTTCTCGCTGGCGTACGTGGCCCTCACCACCCTGTGCTCCAGCCTCTTCCGCAGCCCGGCCGTGAGCCTCGTCTTCAACTTCATCCTGCTGTTCGTCTTCTGGCTGATGGACTCCGTGGCGCGCGCCCCGACCGAGACCAACTCCTTGCGCTTCCTGCGCTACCTGTCCCCGTCCAACTACTCGGGCAACCTGCTGCACCCGAGGCTCGCCGAGTTCGCCGGAAGCGGCGCGGCCTATGCCGCCTTCGCGGCCATCTTCCTGGTGGGCGCCTACGGCGTCCTGCGCGCGAGGGACCTGTGAGCGAGCTGGCCATCGAACTGACCCGCGTCTCCAAGCACTTCGGCCCCAAGGTCGCCGTCAACGCGGTGAGCCTCCAGGTGCGCCAGGGGGACGTGTTCGGCCTCATCGGTCCCAACGGCGCCGGGAAGACGACGACGTTCTCCATGATGTGCGGCTACCTCTACCCGTCCGAGGGCTCGCTCCAGGTGATGGGCGTGTCGCCCACCACGCCCGGCGCCCTCAAGGGCCGCGTGGGCGCGCTGCCCCAGGACGCGGTGCTGCCGCCGGGCTGGGAGGTGGGCGCGCTGCTCATGTACTGGGCCCGCCTGTCCGCCCTGCCCCAGCCCGAACACGAGGCGCGCAGCGCCCTGGAGAAGGTGGGGCTGATGGAGGCCTGGAAGGTCCAGACGCAGGCGCTCAGCCACGGCATGGCCAAGCGGGCCGCCATGGCCCAGGCCCTCATGGGCAGCCCGCCGCTCGTGCTCCTGGACGAGCCCACCGCGGGACTCGACCCGCGCATCGCCGCGCAGGTGCGTCAGCTCATCAAGGACATGAAGGGCACGCAGACCGTCGTCGTCTCCAGCCACAACCTCCAGGAGCTGGAGGAGCTGTGCGACGCGGCCGCCATCCTCGACAAGGGGTCGCTCGCGCAGGCCGGCACCATGGCGGAGCTCACCGGCCAGGGCGCCGAGTTCCGCGTCCAGATTGCCCGGGGCGACGTCATCATCCCGGAGATCAACGCCCTGCCCGGCGTCACCGACGCGCGCATGGAAGGCCCGGACGTGCTGCGGGTGCGCTTCGACGGCCAGGCCCAGAAGGCCGAAGAGGTCATCAGCCGCACCGTCGGCCACCTCATCCAACACCAGGTGCTGATCCTCGGCGTCAGCCGGGGCCGCCGCCTGGAGGACCGCGTCCTCCAGCTGCTGTAGGCCCGTGGCCTACGGGCGCTCACCCTGCCTTGCGCACCCAGCCCACATAGTGGGCGCCGCGCCGCTCCAGGCGGACAAGTTCATTGCCAGTGGCCTCGCACCACGCGGGCAGGTCCGCTTCCAGCCCGCGGTCGGTGGACAGCAGCTCCACCAGCGTCCCGGGGGCCAGCCGCCGCATCGCCTTGGCAATCTCCAGGATGGGCACCGGGCAGAGCGCCCCGGAGGTATCCACTCGCACACCGGCTTCCATGGCCTTGCATCCTGACATGGGCCCCGAACGACCGGGGACACGCCTTGAGAGGGAATTTCGCTCCACACCGCGTCGTTGTCCGCCCCTTCGAGGCCTCTGGATCAGGCGGACGCGGGCTGTCGTAGCGGCTTGCGTGTCTGGAAATCCCTCTGTTAAGTACCCCGCCCTTTCCCTACCCAGACACCCGCTTGGGCCCTCGGAGTCGGACCTATGGCGCAGGAGCATTCCCAACCCATGAAGCCCAATGTCATCGTGGCCCTGTTGGTGGGCCTGGTGCTCGGGTTCGTTGGCGGCCGTGCCGCCAGCGGCTCGAAAGCCACCACCCCCAGCAACACCCCCTCCGTAGCGCAGGCGGCCAAGCCGGCGCGTCAGGTGGACCCCACCGTCTTCAAGGTGCCCGTCGAGGGCGCCCCGGTGAAGGGCAGCGTCAACGCGCTCGTCACCCTCGTGGAGTTCTCTGACTACGAGTGCCCGTTCTGCAGCCGCGCGCACGACACCGTCGTGAAGCTCCAGAAGGACTACGGCAGCAAGCTGCGCGTGGTGATGCGCCAGAACCCGCTGTCCTTCCACGCGAACGCGAAGCCCGCGGCCCTCGCGGCGCTCGCGGCCGGTGAGCAGGGCAAGTACTGGGACATGCACGACCTGCTCTTCGCCAACAACAAGAAGCTGGACGCGGCGAGCCTGGAGTCCTACGCGAAGCAGATCGGCCTGGATGTGGCGAAGTGGAAGGCGGACATGGAGCAGTCGCGCCTGTCCGACGCCATCTCCAAGGACCAGACCCTGGCCTCGCAGCTGGGCGCCAACGGCACGCCGGCCTTCTTCATCAATGGCCGCTTCCTGTCGGGCGCGCAGCCCATCGAGAACTTCAAGGGCCTCATCGACGAGGAGCTCGCCAAGGCCGAAGGCCTCGTGAAGAGCGGCGTCGCCCCGTCGCAGGTCTACGCGCGCATCATGGAGAAGGGCGTCGAGCGCGCCCCCTCGCGTCCCGCCCAGGGCCAGGAGCCCGTGGCCGCCGCGAAGAAGATTGAAATCCCCGCGAACGCGCCCTCCTTCGGCCCGGCGACCGCGAAGGTCACCATCGTGGAGTGGTCCGACTTCGAGTGCCCGTTCTGCAGCCGCGTGGGGCCCACCCTCACCCGCATCAAGGAGACCTACGGCAAGGACGTGCGCGTGGTCTTCCGCCACCAGCCGCTGTCGTTCCACAAGAACGCGAAGCCCGCCGCCATGGCCTCCATGGCCGCGCACGAGCAGGGCAAGTTCTGGGAGATGCACGACAAGCTCTTCGCCAACCAGCGCGCGCTGGATCGCGCCTCCCTGGACAAGTACGCCGAGGAGCTGAAGCTGGACATGAGCCGCTTCAAGGCGGCGATGGACGGCAACAAGTTCGACGCGCAGATTGAGGCGGACATGGCCGCCGGCGCCGCGGCGGGTGCCAACGGCACGCCGGCCTTCTTCCTCAACGGCCGCTTCCTGTCGGGCGCGCAGCCCTTCGAGGCCTTCAAGCCCATCATCGACGAGGAGATCGCCAAGGCCGACAAGGCGCTCGCCGCCGGCACCAAGGCGGAGGACCTCTACGCGAAGCTGAACCAGGACAACGTGAACGCGGCGCCTGCCGCTCCCGCGGCCCCCGCCGAGCCGGCCGTGCAGAAGGTGGACGTGGGCAACGCCCCGGTGCGCGGTGCCGCCAAGGCCCCCGTGACCATCGTCGCCTGGTCTGACTTCGAGTGCCCCTTCTGCAGCCGCGCCGTGCCGACGCTCGAGCAGGTGGAGAAGGAGTACAAGGGCAAGGTGAAGATCGCCTTCAAGCACCAGCCGCTGTCGTTCCACAAGAACGCGAAGCCCGCCGCCATGGCCTCCATGGCCGCGCACGAGCAGGGCAAGTTCTGGGAGATGCACGACAAGCTGTTCGCCAACCAGCGCGCGTTGGATCGCGAGTCCCTGGACAAGTACGCGAAGGAGCTGAAGCTGGACATGGCGAAGTTCAAGGCCGCCATGGACAGCAACAAGTTCGACGCGCACATCGAAGCGGACATGGCCGCTGGCAGCGCGGTGGGCGCCAACGGCACCCCCACCTTCTTCGTCAACGGTCGCACCCTCGTGGGCGCCCAGCCCTTCGATGCCTTCAAGCGGGTCATCGACGAGGAGCTGAAGAAGGCCGGCGTGGTGATGGCGGCGGACGCGAAGTAGTCCGCCCCCGCGTCACCGAAGCCTGAAAAGCACCGAGGCCGTCGGCTCCCACAGCGGGAACCGACGGCCTTCGTGTTTCCAGCGCCTGCGGTGCAGGACGTCAGGAGACGGCGATGGCGTCGATCTCCACCTTGGAGCCGCGCGGCAGCGCGGACACCTGCACGGTGGCGCGGGCCGGGGGCGCGCCGGTGAAGGAGCGGCCGTACACCTCGTTCACCTTGGCGAAGTCGCCCAGGTCGGTGAGGAAGATGGTGCAGCGCACGACGTGGGAGAAGTCCAGGCCGCTCGCGGCGAGCACGGCCTTGAGGTTCTCCATCACGCGCTCGGCCTGCGCGACGACGTCACCGGGGACGATCTCCATCGTCTTGGGGTCCAGGGGAATCTGACCGGACAGGAACGTGAGCTTCCCGGCGTCCACCTGCACGGCCTGGGAGTAAGGGCCAATGGCCTTGGGGGCGTCGTCGGAGTGGATTGCCTTGCGCGCCATGCAGCACACCTCGGGTGAGGCGGCCCTGGGGACACCAGGGGCCGCGGGTCCGCCGCGCGCTGTAGCACATCCCGCCTGAAGTTAGATTCGCTCGACGGAGTAGACGCCGGTGAGCCGCTCGATGGAGCGCATCAGGTCCGTGAGCTGCTTGAGGTCGGAGATGGTGACCTCGAAGGTGTTCACCGCCCGGTCATCGCCGGTGGCCCGGCAGTTCGCCTGGGAGATGTTCACGCTCTTCTTGGAGAACGTGTGGGTGATGTCCGCCAGCAGGCCCGGCCGGTCCGCCGTCAGCACCCGCAGCGTGACGGGCCGCTTGAAGTCGCCCTTCACGTCCCAGGACACGTCCACGCGCCGCTCGGGGTCGGTGGCCAGCGCCTTCTCACAGCCCACCGTGTGCACCGTCACGCCCCGCCCCCGGGTGATGAACCCCGCGATGGGGTCCCCGGGAACGGGGTTGCAACAGCGCCCGAAGCGCACCAGCACGTCGTCCACGCCGCCAATCTGGACGCCGCTGCGGCTGTTGCGGCCCACCAGCCGCTTGGCCAGGTCCGTCATGCGCGACAGGCCCGGCAGCATGGACGTGTTGCCCGTCCCATTGCCGTTGCCATTGCCGTTGCCGTCCGACATGCGCGGGGGCGGCTCCGCCTGCGCCAGCTTGTCCTGCGGCACGATGCGCTGCACCAGCTGCTGCGGCGTCACCTTGCCGTAGCCAATGGCCACCAGCAGGTCTTCCTCGACGCGGAAGCCCAGCTCCTCGGCGACCTTCTTGAGCTCGCCGGACTTCATCTGCTTGTTGAAGTTGAGCTGGAAGCGCTTGAACTCGCGCTCCACCAGCTCGCGGCCCAGCTGCAGGCTCTTGTCCCGCTGCTGCTGCTTGATGAAGCCGCGGATGCGCTGCTGCGCGCGGCTCGTCTTGACGAAGGTGAGCCAGTCCTTGGACGGGTGCGCCTGGGGGCTCGTCAGCACCTCCACGGTGTCGCCGTTCTTCAGCTTGTAGCGCAGCGGGACGATCTTCCCGTTCACCTTCGCGCCCACGCACCGGCCGCCCACGTCCGAGTGGATGGCGTACGCGAAGTCCACCGGCGTCGCGCCGCGCGGCAGGCTGCGCACGTCGCCCTTGGGCGTGAAGACGAACACCTCGTCGGTGAAGAGGTCCACCTTCACCGTCTCCAGGAACTCCTTGGGGTCCTTGAGGTCCTGCTGCCACTCCATGAGCTGGCGCAGCCAGGCGAACTTCTCGTCGTCCTTGGAGATGGGCGCGCGGCCCTCTTTGTAGGCCCAGTGCGCCGCGATGCCCTCTTCGGCGATCTTGTGCATCTCCGCGGTGCGGATCTGCACCTCCACGCGCTCGCTCAACGGACCAATCACCGTGGTGTGCAGGGACTGGTACATGTTGGGCTTGGGGATGGCGATGAAGTCCTTGAAGCGCCCCGGCACCGGCTTCCACATCTGGTGCACCATGCCCAGCGCCTCGTAGCAGGCGGGCACCGCGGGCGCGATGATGCGGAAGGCGATGATGTCGTGGATCTGATCGAAGTCGATGCCCTGCGACTTGATCTTCTTCCAGATGCTGTAGACGTGCTTGAAGCGGCCGCTGACGTCGCCCTTGAGCCCGCGCTCCTGGAGCTTGGCGCGCATCAGGTCGCAGGTGTCCTCGATGTACGCCTCGCGCTCCTTCTTGCGCTTGTTGAGCTGCTCCTCCAGCGCGAAGAACTCCTGCGGCTTCACGTAGCGGAAGGACAGGTCCTCCAGCTCCGTCTTGATCCAGGAGATGCCCAGCCGGTTGGCCAGGGGCGCGTAGATGTCCAGCGTCTCCTGTCCGATGCGGGCCTGCTTCTCCTCGGACATGTGATCCAGCGTCCGCATGTTGTGCGTGCGGTCCGCCAGCTTCACGAGGATGACGCGGATGTCCTGCGCCATCGCGATGATCATCTTGCGGAAGTTCTCCGCCTGCTTCTCCTCCTGGGAGAGCGTCGCGGACGCGGAGAACTTGGACAGCTTCGTCACCCCGTCCACGAGCTGGGCGACCTCCGGCCCGAACAGCTCCGTGAGCTCCTCCGCCGTGGCGAGCGTGTCCTCGATGGTGTCGTGGAGCAGGCCGGTGACGATGGACGCCTCGTCCAGCTTGAGCTCCGCGAGGATGCCCGCCACCTCCAGGGGGTGAATCAGGTAGGGCTCACCGGACTTCCGGAGCTGCCCCTGGTGGACCTTGGCCGAGTAGACGTACGCCTTCTTGATGATGTCCAGGTCGGGGTCCGGGTGGTACGACGCAACCCGCTGCAGGATGTCGTTCAGGCGAATCATCGAGGCGGTGGCAATCGTAACTGCCCTAAACAGCAGGGGCAACGTTACCCTGGAACATCGCACTTCCTTCACGGGCGTTGGAGCCCGTGGCGCGGGCCTACACCCCCCGCCGGCTTTCATTGACCCGACGATTCGCGCCCCCCTAGATTGGCCCCCCGCTCATGTCTCAGCTCCTGCTGTCCGCGCTCCCGGTGGTCTGCCCGAACTGTGACGGCTACAACCCGCCACGCTCGGCCACCTGCGTGCTGTGCGGCCAGCACGCAGGTGGCCGAGCGTGGCG
>NZ_RAWG01000115.1 GCF_003611735.1 Corallococcus sicarius
CTCCGGTCTCGTGGGCTCGGAGATTTGTATAAGAGACAGCCCCCGCCGGACCGCCTCCGCCCCCCGCGACGGTGGAGGTCCGGTTCGACGCGCCGGTGCGCACCGTGCTTGGCTGGCCGGGGGGCGGGAAGCTTCCCATCAACCAGGTCGTCGCCCTGGCCCCGGGCCCGCTCCGTGTCCAGTACACCTGCCCGGGAAAGCGGACACTTCCGCGTATTGAGACCTACAACATCCGACCTGTAACCGGGGAACTCCAGACGCTCCGGGTCCCATGCCCGAGGCGACGCTAATCAGGACGGCCACTTGCCCGTATCCGGCATCCGCACCCTGCGGAGGACACGTAGGACCGGGTAAGCTTGAGTGCCCTTAAGTCGTTGGAATTCCTTGGCTTTCCACCAAGCGGGCGCGTTTACACATGTCAGAGGGGTCCGTAGACTCCGGCCCCTCTATGGCTCGCGCGAAGAAGCAGAAGAACATCATCCGACAGAGGACCTACCCCGCGGGGAGGGTGGCCCGGCAGCTTCCGGTCGCCCCTGAGCCCAACCGCCTGCTGAAGGTGTGGCGGCGCGTGTTGGAGCGGCGGCTTCGCACGCGGTTGCGGGGGAAGGTGGCGGTGGAGATCCACGACAACACGCACACCATGCTGACGTTCCAACGTCAGCGCGCGCTGTGGCGGCTGCGGCTGCACCACATGTTCCTGGCCGCGCCGGACGACGTGCTCCAGGCGCTCGCCAGCTTCGTGCGCAAGGGCGACGCGGACGCGAGCGCGCTCCTGGACAA
Organism: Corallococcus sicarius; assembly: GCF_003611735.1. Lineage (GTDB taxonomy): Bacteria > Myxococcota > Myxococcia > Myxococcales > Myxococcaceae > Corallococcus > Corallococcus sicarius. Next base: position 781 of record NZ_RAWG01000115.1, read on the forward strand.
GTACATCGAGCGCAACCGCATCTTCATCCGGCGGCTGTCCCCGGCGCAGATGCGCAAGCGGCTGCGGCTGTCGCCCGTGGGGCGCTACCACGACCTGGCGCGCATCTACGAGCGGCTCAATGAGCGCTACTTCCAGAGCCGCATCGACGCGGCCATCACCTACGGGCCGGCGCCCCGGGTGAGCGGTCCGCGCAAGAGCATCAAGATGGGCTCCTACTCGGCGGACTCGAAGGTCATCCGCATCCACCCGGCGCTCGACCAGCCGCTCGTGCCCCGCTACTTCGTCGAGTGGATCGTCTTCCACGAGATGCTGCACCACGTCTACCGGGCCCGCCGGGGCGACGATGGCCGCCGCTGCATCCACCCGCCGGAGCTGATGGAGCACGAGAAGCGCTTCCACGACTACCAGCGCGCCGTCGCCTGGGAGCGGGAGAACCTGGACCTGCTCCTGTGCGCCCGCGCGGAGCAGCCCTGAGGCCCTGAAGCCCTGAGACTCCGGCCCCCTCCCCGGGCGCCCTGCTGGCGTCAGGGGAGGATGAGGCCGCCCGGGCTGCGCCGCTCGTTCGTGGGCGCGGCCGGGGCAGGGGACCCGCCCGGCGCGTGGCCCCCCGTCGCCGCCGCTGCCTGGGCCTGAGCGCCCGCGGCGGCCAGGACGACGACCTTGGCGAAGAGCGTCTCCGCGAAGCGGGAGAACGGTTCGTCGAGCCCGTGGAAGAGGCGCCTCGCCTCGCCCCGCGCCATGTCCGCCTGCAGGGGCCGGCCGGTTTCCGCGAAGTAGGCCGCCATCCGCCACAGCCGGCGCGCGTAGCGCTGGCGCACCTCCGGGGTGAAGAAGGCCCGCGCCGCGTCCCGCACCCGCTGCTGCACCTGCTCCTGCCGCTGGGGCCCGCTCAGCGCGAGGGGGCTCGAGGCCAGCGCCTGCACCGCCTCCATCAACCGCCGCACCTCCGCTTCGGGCGGCATCCACTCGGCGATCTCCGGCGTCGCGTGGAGCTGGTCGCCCTCCAGGACGTGGCGCACGTCGTCGGGCTCCGGGGCGGGCAGGGGCGCGGGCTCGGAGACGGGCTGCACGCCATGGTGGCGCAGCGCGGCCTCCAGGTCCTCGGGGAAGGGCGTGCGGGTGCGCAGGTTCAGGGCCGCGGCCTCGGCGAGCAGGGTGGCGCCCTCCTCGCGGGAGACCTCGACGCCGAAGCGGTTCTCCCGGGCGTGCTTGAGGATGCGGCGCAGCTCGCCCCGGCTCACCTCGGAGCGGGTCAGCTCCAGCACGCCCTGCTCATCCGACGCGATGACCTGGAGCAGCTCCACGCCCCCGCGCACCACGCGCGTGAGCAGGAGCCCGAACTGCCCCGTCGAGGAGACGAGCGTCACCAGCGTCGGCAGCGCCTCCGCGGGGGCGGGGGCTGGCGCCGGCTTCGGGGCCTCGGGCAGGGCGACGCCGCGCGAGCGCAGCCGGTAGAGCGCCTTCTTCGCGGCCTTGGCCAGCGGCTTCACCGGGGAGGCGGACAGGGCCTCCGGCAGCGCCGCGTGCCCCGCCAGCACCGCGGCCTCCAGCACCGCGCCCGCGAGGGGCTCCGGCAGCGCCTCCACGGCCCCGGCGGTGGCGGTGGCCACGTCGCTCACAAGCCGCCGTGCCTGCTCGACGGCCGCGTCGGGGAAGGCGGGCAGGGGTGTTCCGGCGCGCAGCGCGTCCAGCAGGGGGCGGGGCTCGGTGGAGGCAGGGCTCATGGCCGGGTTCTACTTCACGCGCTACCGCCGCCGCACCAGCCAGCTCCTCCCGGACTGTCCCACGATGACCAGCTCCGACTGGAGCCGCCCGCCGAACACGCGCGAAGGATGCGCCCCGCGCACGAGGTAGTGGTCGTACCAGCTGCCCTGCGTCGCGTAGTCCAGGTCCTGGGGGCGCCACTCGGACGGGAAGGTGGGCGGCACCTCGTCCCGGTAGCGCAGCGGCGAATGCGGCGTGGTGGCGAAGGTGAAGTTGGGCACCCCGCCGCGCTCGCGCGCCAGCACCGCCGCGCCGTGCAGGAAGACGGGGAAGCGCACCACGCGCGAGCCCGCGTCGAACACCAGCCCCATCACCCGGGGCCTCACTTCGGTGACGTCCGCGAGCACGTCCCACTCGCGGGCCTCCTCGGCGAAGTCGCGGAAGCCGCGCCCCATCACGAAGGCCAGCAGCAGCGCGCCCGCCGTCGCCGCGAGGCACAGGGGCCGCCGCCACTCCACGCGCGTGGCCGGCATGCTCGCCACCAGGAGCGCCGCGGCCAGGTGCGCGTACCGCGTGTTGAGGTAGTAGACGTAGCCGCGGATGTCGAAGGGCAGCAGGAAGAACAGCGCCAGCGCCAGCACGCCCAGCCCCAGGAGGCGCCAGCGCGCCACCGGCCCCTCGCGGCGCGTCCCCGGCCGCGCGAGCCCCAGCCCCCAGCCCGCCACCGCCACCAGGGCGACGGCGTACAGGGGCCACCGGTCCGCGCCGTCATGGAACGTGTTGGCGAGCACCTGGAGGAACTCCGCGCGGTTCTGCTCGAAGCCCTTCCACGCCAGGTTCTGCGGCGAGAACGTGGGCCCCCACGCCTTCCACGGCGCCCCGGGCTGGATGTCCGGCGGGTTGCCGAAGCGCAGCACCACCCACGACAGGAACAGCGTCACGCCGGGCACCACGCCCAGGAGCGCCGCCACTCGCGGACGCAGCCGGGCCCCCAGGCCCCTGGCCCCCGCGTCCTCGGGCACGGGCGTGGTGAAGAGCAGCCACGGCAGCCCCAGCGCCAGGAACCCGAAGGCCTGGACGTGGAAGAGCAGCACCGTCACGAGGCACGCCGCCAGCCCCACGCCCCACGCCCGGCGGCGCGGCACGTCCGTCAGCGTCCGCACGAAGAGGCCGCAGCACAGGAGCGTCAGCGGCAGCGCGGCCAGGTAGTTGATGAAGCCCCAGCCGAAGCTGTCGCCGTACGCCAGGGGCAGCGTGAGCAGCGCGGGCCAGGACGGCCGGCCCAGGCTGCGCAGCAGGAAGGCCAGCCCCAGCGGCAGCCCCACCACGTACGCGGTGAGGAAGACGCGGTTGGCCACCTCCAGCGGCAGCAGCCAATTGAGCGCGCTGACGAGGTAGTAGTAGCCCAGGTAGGGCGTCAGCTCGTGCCGCGCGGCGAACAGCGCCGGGTACAGCGTCGTCGGGTCCTCCAGCCGGTGCAGCACGGAGATGAGGTACAGGTGCTGCGGCAGGTCCACCATGGGCAGGACGCGCGACACCCAGAGGGGCAGCGCGCCCAGCACCAGGGCGGCGGCGAAGGCGATGCGAGCAGTTCGGTTCGTCACGGGCAGGAGGGCGCGGACTGTACGCGCGCGCGCCCACACCGGGCGAGCGCACCGTGGGCCCCGGCACTCTGGTAACAGGTAGGCAAAGGTGCGGGCTCCTGCCTTGGCAGGGGGAATGCCCTGCGGTATAGGCCGGACTCCACGGGGGGGCTCCTACCCCGTCTTGAGGAGAGCGGACATGGCACGCAGCGCGACGTTGAGGACCGCGATGACCGCGGGGTTGTTGCTGGGAGGCCTGTGCTGGGTTCCCGCGACGGCCCACGCCTGCGAGGCCCACGCGAAGGCCGCCGCTTCCACCCAGGCCACCGGGACGAAGGCGAAGGAGTCCGCGCCGCGCCCGCTGGAGGAGCTGGACAAGGTGCTCGCCGCGAAGTGCTCCTGCGGCAGCAAGGCGGACTGCACCTGCAAGCGCGGCAAGTGCGAGTGCTCCAAGTGCTCGGGGCGCCACACGCCCGGCCAGGTGACGGACGCGCTGCGGGGCCGTCCCGCGACGCAGCAGCTCCAGGAGGCGCGCTACGACGCCTCCGCCGGCATCTTCATCTGACGCGGTCGTCCCGGCGGTGGGAGTCCACCGCCGGAGCCCATCAGGCCGTCGGCGTGGCGGAGCGCCCGCGCGGCGCGGGAGCAGCGCCCTCGGACACGAGCACGGGCCAGCCGCGCGCCATCGCCTCGCGGAAGAAGGACGCCAGCTCGTGCCGGCTGGTGTTCACCGCGCCCTGGAACGGGTCGATGAGGGCTTCCTCGCCCAGGCTCTGCTGTGAGCTGAGCTGCACGGGGGTGCCGCACCGCTCGCAGCGGATGGACACCTGGCGCACCAGGGCCACCGGCACCGCGTAGCGGGCGCTGCACTCGCCGCACTTCCACACCAGCGCGCGCTCGCCGGCCTCCCTGCGGGCCAGCTGCTCCAGCTCGTCCGCCAGGCGCAGGAGCGCCGGGAGGTCCTGGGGTGGCTGGGCGAAGACGGCGCTGGGGCCAAAGCCCTTGCCCGGAGAGCCCAGGCCCGGAGGCCGGTCTCCCTGGAGCAGGGCGCGCAGGCGGTCCCGGGCGCGGAGGTCGCGGAACTCGGCGCCCGCGAGCGCACGCTCCACCGCCTCATGCACCGGCGGCAGCTGCGGCTCCAGGCGCTCGTCGTCCGGCAGGGTCTTGGGGAAGTCCACCAACCGGTGGGCGGGGATTGCGAGGAATCGGAAGGCCACGGTCCTTCCATCCTTGGCACTTGAACCCGGCGACCGCAAGACGCGAGTTTCCAAACCTGGAACGCGGACGACAGTCCGCGCGCTCCCTTCAGACGGACCACTCCAGCATCCGCTTCAGCGGTGCCAGGGCCGCCCCCTGGAGGTCCGCCGGCAGCACCAGCTCCGGGGTCCTGTCCCGCATGCACCGGTACAGCTTCTCCAGCGTGTTGAGGCGCATGTACGGGCACTCGTTGCACGCACACCCGTTGTCCGGCGGCGCCGGGATGTACGTCTTGTGCGGCGCGCCCTTCTTCATCTGATGGAGGATGCCGGCCTCCGTCACCACGATGAACTTCGACTTCGGGCTCTTCACCACGTAGTCCAGCAGCGCCTTCGTGGAGCCGATGAAGTCCGCGTGCTGGAGCACCTGCTGCTCGCACTCCGGGTGGGCCACCACCTCCGCGTCCGGGTGCTCCACCTTCAGCTGCACGAGCTTCTTCTCGCTGAAGATTTCGTGGACGATGCAGCTGCCCGGCCACAGCACCATGTCGCGCCCCGTCTGCTTCATGACGTGGCGGCCCAGGTGTTGATCCGGCGCGAAGAGGATGGTGCGGTCCTTCGGCACCTGGTTGACGATCTTCACCGCGTTGGACGACGTACAGATGACGTCGCTCATCGCCTTCACCGCGGCGGAACTGTTGACGTAGGACACCACGAAGGCGTCCGGGTGTTTGTCCTTGAACGCCTTGAACGCCGCGGGCGGACACCGGTCCGACAGCGAGCAGCCGGCCTTCAGGTCCGGCAGCAGCACCTGCCGCGACGGGTTCAGGATCTTCGCGGTCTCCGCCATGAAGTGCACGCCGCAGAAGACGATGACGTCCGCGTCCGTCTTCTCCGCGGCCTGCGCGAGCGCCAGGCTGTCGCCGACGAAGTCGGCCACGTCCTGCACCTCGCTCTCCTGGTAGTAGTGCGCCAGGATGACCGCGTTCATGGAGCGCTTCAGCGCCCGGATCTCGGCCTCGTAGTCCACCGTCGCGCCCATCGTGATTCTCCTCGCCGGGCCTTCTGTAACCGCCTCCGGACGCGGCGGCCAGCATGCGCGGCAACGCCCCCCCCGCACGGGCCCTACCCATCACGGTGTCCCGGATGACTTCGGAGGCTTTAACCTATTCCGAAAAGTCTCTTACCCCCCCGTACATCACCTAATCCATGGGAGCAGGTAAAGTACGCGGCGGTCTGCTGGCGGCTCACCGGGAAGGCATCACAGCGCGGGCTCGCTGGCAGCGGACATCCACCAGGCTCGGACACTCAGACATGCGACTGGCGGGAACGGGGCCCCTTCCGGGCCTTGCGTCTACAGCAATGGCGCCGTGCGCGGGCGCCGGTGTGGTCCTTGCGCGTTGGGAAAAATCCATGAGCGTGCCGACTCACGAAGTCCTCATCGTCCACCCCAACGAGGCGCGCCGTAGCGCGTTGATGTCAGCGCTGGGGGCGCACCGGGTCGCGGCGGTGGGCTCGCAGCTGGAGGCCACACGGCGCATGGAGGCGTCGGTGCCCACCCTCATCATCGCGCCCGCAGACAACGCGCGGCGCTTCCTGCGGCATGTGGACCGGGCCGCGCCGGAGGCCGTCTGCGTGTTCGTCTGTTCCCGGTCGGATCAACTGGGACTGGAGGAACTGGTGGAGACCGCCGCCGAAGGCCACGTCTTCAGCACGGTGGACGACGCGCTGTCGGAAGGGGAGCTGGGCATGCGCCTGCGCGACATCCTCCAGCTCCGTGCCTCCACGCGCGTGTCGCTGGACGCGGGGCTGCGGGTGGACTTCCTCCTGCGCGACCAGCACGTCGTCGCGGAATGCCAGGACCTGGGCAACTTCGGCGCGGCCCTGCGCATTCCCATGGACATGTCGATGGCGGCCTTCCTGCCGGGGACGCCCCTGGACGCGCTGTCCATGGTGCGCGACGGCGCGCCGGTGCTGCACGTGGCCCGCGCCTACGTGCGCCACGCCACGCCCGTGTTCCATGACGGGCGCGGCTTCCTGCGCGTGGGCATCTCCTGGCGGCGCGCCTCCGATGAGGCGTCCGCGGCCCCGCCCCGCACGCTGCGCGACCCGGTGGCGGTGCTGGCCGCGCTGCGCAAGGCGCTGCGCCGCGAGCTGCCCGTGTGGCTGCACCCGCCGGACAGCCAGGCGGCGCACTTCCGGCTGGAGTCCGCCACGGTGGAGCCGGTGGACGAGCGCGGGCTCCTGCGCGGCCAGGTGTCCCCGACGCTGCCGACGAGCGTGGGAGAGGTGGTGCTGCTCTCCTTCGAGATGGGCGGCCAGCGCTACTCGGGCGTCACCAGCATGCTCCACGTCGCGCACGACGGCGTGTCGCTGGGCCTGCCCCGGGCGCTGACGGTGGAGAACCGGCGCGGCCAGCAGCGCTTCCGGCCCTCGCCGCAGAACCGCTTCCTCGTGCGCTTCACCTCGCCCTTCGGAGGCCAGCGCATCACCCGCGCGGTGCTGGACCTGGGGGGCCGCGGGTTCGCCTTCCCCATCGACGCGTCGTGCGAGGTGTTGCCCGCGGGCTCGCGCCTGGACGCCACGCTGCTCCTGCCGGACGGCGCGGAGGCGGCGTGCCGGGTGGAGGTGCGCTCGGTGGACGTCGTCCCGTTCGAGGCCCGGCATGATCAGCGCCTGCGCCCCTACCGCTGCGGGGTGCGCGTGCTGGAGCTGCCGCCCGCGGTGCGCGACGCCGTCGTGGACGCGTTCGTGGCCGCCCGGGCGCCGCAGGTGAAGGACGGCGCGGTGTTCCGCTTCCCCGACCTCTGGCGGATGATGCAGGAGGCCCGCTACACCTTCCACCCGGACCACCCCTTCGGTGAGGAGTCCCGCGTCCTGCCTCCCCTGGAAGAACTGCACGAACGGCTGGGCCGCGCCCGCGACCTGGGGCGCTCGCTCGTCTACACCGATGGGCAGCAGCCCCTGGGGCACGTCAACGGCCTGCGCATGCACTCGCGCACCTGGCTCGTGCAGCACCTGGCCGTGCTGCCCGGCTTCCGGCGCAGCGAGCAGGTCTCCAGCGAGTTGACGTCGCTCGCGGTGGAGGTGGGCGAGGCGATGGAGGACGTGGAGTTCATCCGCTACATGTGGCGCACCGACAACCGCTGGCCGCACCGGCTGGGCACATGGCTGGCCCGCGTGCTGGAGGGCCAGGGGCTGTGTCACCTGCGCCAGTTCCACTACCTGCGCGCCGCCCTGGACACCGTCGCGACGGAGGCCCCCGCGGGCCTGCCCGCCGTGCGCGAGGCGGGTCCCGAGGACCGGCGGTGGCTGGAGGCGTACCTGCGCGGGCAGGGGGAGATGGTGCGCCTGCTCAGCGAGGACCTGCGGGCGGATCCCGCGCCCGAGCAGCAACTGGGCGCGCGCTTCCGGGCGGCGGGGCTGCACCGCGAGCGGCGGATGTTCGTGGTGGACGGGGAGTCAGGGCCGCTCGCCATCGCGTTCCAGGAGGAGGCGACCCCGGGCCTGAGCCTCATCGAGGTCTCCAACAGCTTTGGCCTCGTGGTGGCGGACCGGGCGAACCCCCGCACGCGCGACGCGGTGGCGGCGCTGACGTGGCGGTGCATGGCGCACTCGCGGGAGCGGGGCCGGCCCTCGGCGCTGGGCATGGTGGACGCGGCGGACGTGCCGGTGCTGCTGGAGGCGGGGTTCGTGGACCAGGGGCGCTTCTCCGAATGGACGTTCCACCGCTCCATGGTGCGCCGCTGGTGCGAGGCCTGGCGGTCGCTCTTCGAGCGGCAGGCCGCCCCCCGCCGGGCGGCCCGCGCGGCCCTGGAGCAGGAGGAGGCCCCGTGATCTACCTGATGGAGTCCCAGGGCGAGTCGCGGCGGCTCCTGGAGCAGGAGCAGTCCCAGGACACGCGCTCCGTGCTGCACGGCACCGGCCTCAAGCCGGGGGACCGGGTGCTGGACGCGGGGTGCGGCCCCGGGGGCATCGCGGAGCTGATGTTGGAGCTGGTGGGGGAGGGCGGCCACGTCACCGGCGTGGACGTGCACGCGGGGCGCATCGCGGAGGCGCAGGCGCGAAACCGCCACCGCCCCCAGCTGGAGTTCCTCCAGGCGGATGTGCGCGCGTGCGGCCTGCCGACGGGCAGCTTCGACTACGTGTGGAGCCAGTACGTCTTTGAGTACCTGCCGGACCGGCAGGTGGCGCTCGCGGAGCTCATCCGCGTGACGCGGCCCGGGGGCCGGGTGGTGGTCTCCGACATCGATGGGCTGGGGTTCCAGAACTGGCCCTTCCCGGAGCACCTGCGCCAGGGCACGCAGCGCATCGTGGACGCGCTGGAGGCGCGCGGCTTCGACTTGTACGTGGGCCGCAAGCTGTTTTCGGACTTCCGCCGCGCGGGCCTCACCGACGTGCGCGTGCACCTGGTGCCCTTCTACCTGTCCCCGGGCGCCGCCGGGGCGCGGCTCTTGCGCGACTGGGAGACGCGCTTTGACGCGCTGGCGCCCGTGGCGGCCCCGGCCTTCGGGGGCCTTGCGGCCTACCAGGCGCACTGCCAGGAATTCCTCTCCATGCTGGCGGACCCGGAGGGACTGAAATATGCGGTGACGCTCGTGACCGAGGGGACCAAGCTGTGAGTGGGCGTTTTCCGGCGGTGAAGGTGCAGGATGTATCGCCGGACAACGCCCCGGAGGTGAGCGTCCGCGCCACGTCCACGCTGCTGCTCTACTTCGAGCACCGCTACGGCGCGGAGCGCCTGGCGCGGCTGTGGCGCGAGCAGGGGTTCAGCCTGGGGCTGGACTACATGCGCACGCCCACGAACTACGTCTCGCTGCACTTCCTGGAGCGCGTGGCGGCGGCGCTGCGCGACGCGTCCGGCGACTCGAAGTTCATGCGCGAGGCGGGCCTGTTCACCGCGTCCCCGCAGGCGCTGGGCTTCGTCTTCTACATGCTGCGCGCCTTCGGCTCGCCCAAGGCCTGCTACAAGCAGACCATCGACTTCTCCCCCAGCTACAACCGGGTGGGCGCGTTCACGGTGGACCTGCTGGAGCACAAGCGGCTCAAGCTGTCCTACCGCAGCAGCATCCCGGAGCGCAGCCGCAACATCTGCGAGCTGCGCATGGGCCAGTTCGCGTCCTTCCCCACCATCTGGGGGCTGGCGCCCGCGGACGTGCGGGAGACGGAGTGCCAGGTGCAGGGCGGCGAGGCGTGCCGCTACCACCTCACCTGGACGGATCCGCCCACCATGTGGGGCCACTACCTGGGCCTGCTGCTGGGCATGGTGAGCGGCCTGCTGGCCACGCACCTGGGCTGGGGCGACGCGCTCTTCTCCGTGACGGCGCTGGGCGTGGGCGGCTTCGCGCTGGGCGGCTGGTTGGACCGGCGGCGCGAATTGCAGCGCAAGGACGAGCTGCTCTCCGCCCAGGCCCAGGCGAACCTGGGCTCGCTGCGCGAATTGCAGCAGCGCTACGACGAGGTGTTCGGCAGCAACGTGGCGCTGGAGGACCGCGTCGCGGCGCGCACGCGCGAGCTGTCGGAGGCCAACGCGAAGCTGGAGGCGGCGCTCATCAAGCAGCGCGAGCAGGACCGGCTGAAGACGGAGTTCTTCGACAACGTGAGCCACGAGCTGAGGACGCCGCTCACGCTCATCCTCCTGTCGCTGGACGCGCTCCAGAAGGAGCCGGAGTCCCTGCCGCCGGTGGTGCGCCAGCACCTGACGACGTTGGATCGCAGCACGCAGCGGCTGCTGCGCCTCATCGACAACCTGCTCAACCTGGCGCAGCTGGAGGCGGGCAAGGTGCGCCTGCGCTACCAGCCGGTGGAGCTGCACGCGTTCCTCACGTCGCAGCTGTTGCCCTTCCGCACCGTGGCGGAGAAGCAGGGGCTCACGCTCACGCTGGAGGGGGATCCGGTGTCGCCGGTGCACGTGGACGTGGAGCGCATCGAAGGCGTGTTCCACAACCTGGTGTCCAACGCGCTCAAGTTCACGCCCCCCGGCGGCAGCATCGCGGTGCGCCTGCGCGAGGACGCGCTCTCCGTGCACGTGGAGGTGGTGGACACCGGGCAGGGGATGGCGCCCGCGGACCTGGCCGTCATCTTCGACCGCTTCGCCCAGGCGGACACGTCCGGCACGCGGCGCTTCGGCGGCAGCGGCATTGGCCTTGCGCTGGTGAAGGAGACGCTGGAGCTGCACGCGGGTGGCATCGAGGTGTCGAGCACGCCGGGCCAGGGCTCCAGCTTCCGCGTGCGCCTGCCCAAGGGCACCGTGCACCTGCGCGAGGACCTGCGCGATCGCAGGCTCACGGACCTCCCCGCCCGGGATGAGCGCCGCAGCTCCGGCCGCTTCGCCACCGTGCTGGCCGCGACCGTCGCCGGGACGCAGCGGCCCGCGGAGCCCCAGGACCACACGCGCGCGGACGCCAAGGCCCCGCGCATCCTGGTGGTGGAGGACGACGCGGAGATCCGCGCCTTCATCGCGGACATCCTCGCGCCCAGCTACCGGGTGCTGGAGGCGGCCAACGGCGAGGAGGGCGTGCGCCGCGCGCTGGAGGACCGGCCGGACCTGGTGGTGTCGGACGTGATGATGCCGGTGCTCTCCGGCCTCAACCTCCTGGTGCAGCTGCGCTCCCATGCGCAGACGGTGGACCTGCCCGTCATCCTGCTCACCGCGCGCCAGGAGGTGGCCGCCAAGGTGGAGGCCCTGGGCGCGGGCGCCAACGACTACCTGGGCAAGCCCTTCAGCCCGCGCGAACTGCTGGCGCGCGTGGAGACGCAGCTGCGGCTGCGCGAGGCGGCGGTGCGCGCGGCGGAGAACGAGCGGCTGGCGGCCATTGGCCTGCTCACCTCCGGCTTCGCGCACGAGGTGCGCAACCCGCTCAACGGGCTGATGAACGCGCTGATGCCGCTCAAGGACGTGCTCCAGGGCAAGGACACGGGCGGCGACCCCAACCTGGGCCCCGCGATGCTGGAGGTGATGGAGGAGTGCGGCCAGCGCATCCGGCACCTCGCGGAGTCGCTGCTGTCCTTCGTGCGCACGGCGGAGAAGCCCGTGGCCGTGCGGTTGGATCAGGCGCTCGACTCCACGCTCAACGTGCTGGGCTGGCGCATCCCGTCCGGCGTCGTGGTGGAGCGCGCCTACCACTGCACCGACCCCATCTGGGGGGACCCGGGCACGCTCAACCAGGTGTGGCTCAACCTGTTGGACAACGCCCTGCGTGCGGTGGGCGACAGCGGCCGCGTGCGGGTGGAGACGTCCCAGGAGGACCACGAGGCGCTCGTCACCATCGTGGACAGCGGCGTGGGCATCCGTCCGGAGGACCTGGAGCGGCTCTTCCAGCCCTTCTTCTCCACGCGCGCGGCGGGTGAGGGCACCGGCCTGGGCCTGGCGCTCAGCCGCCGCATCATCCTGCAGCACGGCGGCCGCATCGGCATCACCAGCCAGATGGGGCAGGGCACGCGGGTGGAGGTGCGGTTGCCCATGCGGCCGGCGCTGTCGGACGCGCTGGCCTCCACCCCGACGGGCGGTGCGGGTCGGGGGCGTTGGACGCGGCGAGTCAGCTGAGGGGCTGAGTCCTCTGGGCTGTTGGAAGGCGTGACTCTGCTACAGTCGCGCGTCTTTCATTTCACCCCCTTCCAATTCCAGTTCGAGGAACTCACGGCATGCAAAGCACCGTCGCCGCGGGCGAGGCCCGCAAGGGGCATCCCCCGGGCCTCTACCTGTTGTTCGCCACCGAGATGTGGGAGCGCATGTCCTATTACGGCATGCGCGGCTTGCTGGTGCTCTTCCTCACCGACAAGGTGCGGGGCGGCTACGGCTGGTCCACGGCCGATGCGCTGAGCCTCTACGGCACGTACACGGGCCTCGTGTACCTGACGCCCATCGTGGGCGGCTACATCGCGGACCGCTACATCGGTCAGAGGAAGGCGGTGTTGCTGGGTGGCGTGCTGATGATCATCGGCCACCTGCTGTTGGCCTTGCCAGGAACAGCCATCTTCTACGCGGGCCTGGGCTTCCTCATCGTGGGCAACGGCTTCTTCAAGCCGAACATCTCCACCATGGTGGGCGGGCTGTACCCGGCGGGCGACGGCCGGCGCGACGGTGCCTTCACCATCTTCTACATGGGCATCAACCTGGGCGCGGTGCTGGGCAACTTCATCTGCGGCACGCTGGGTGAGCGGGTGGGCTGGCACTGGGGCTTCGGGTCCGCGGGCGTGGGCATGACCCTGGGCGTCATCATCTTCGTGGCGCTGCAGAACCGGCTGCTGGGACAGGTGGGCCTGGCGCCCGCGCCCCGGCTTCCGGAGACGGCGAAGACGGCGTCGGGCGGCAAGCCCCCGGCGTTCTCCCGCCAGGAGTGGGACCGCATCATCGTCATCTTCATCATCGCGCTGTTCGTCGTGGCGTTCTGGACGGGCTTCGAGCAGGCCGGCGGTCTGATGAACCTCTACACGGACCAGAAGGTGGACCGGACGATGTTCGGCTGGGAGGTGCCCACCACGTGGTTCCAGAACTTCAACTCCGTGTTCATCGTGGCGCTGGCGCCGGTGTTCGCCGGGGTGTGGAGCGCGCTGGCGGCGAGGGGCAAGGACCTGAGCATCCCGTTGAAGATGGCCCTGGGGCTCATCTTCCTGGCGGTGGGCTTCGCCTTCATGCTGGGCGCCTCCAAGGAGAGTGCGGCGGACGGCAAGGCGGCGGCGTGGTGGGTCATCATGGCGTACCTCTTCCACACCATGGGGGAGCTGTGCCTGTCGCCGGTGGGCCTGTCCATGGTGAGCAAGGTGGCGCCCACGCGCGTCACCTCCGCGATGATGGGCGTGTGGTTCCTCGCGAACGCGGTGGCGAACAAGCTGTCCGGCGTGCTGGGCGGCTACTCGGAGAAGATGGGTGAGTTCAGCGTGTTCCTCACCATCGTCGTCGGCGCGGCGCTGGCGGGCGTCATCCTGCTGGTGCTCGCCCCGGTGCTGAAGCGGATGATGCACGGCACGGACGAAGTGACGCCGAACCCGACGCCCGTGCATCAAGAGGGCTCGGTCCACCCGGCCACCTGAGCCGTCTTTGGACCCCTGAAACGACGAACGCCGGAGCGCCTTGAAGGCACTCCGGCGTTTTTCTTTGCCCGTCGTTCAGCTCACAAGGGCGTCAGGCCGGCTTCGCCTCCACCGCGGGCGTGCGGCCATCCAGCGGGGCCTTGGCGTCCGTCTGGAAGTAGTCGTGGACGACGAAGCGGCGCGCCACCAGGGTCATGCCCACCGCGGCCGCCAGCGCCATGCCCGCGTAGAAGAAGAACTGCCCAGCGCCCGTGAAGACGTTGAGCACCGCGGCGATGGCCACCGCCACGTTGGCCAGCGTGTTCGTCACCAGCCACACGCTCTGCACGGTGCCCTTCATCTCCCGGGGCGCCTGCGTGTACGCGAACTCCAGGCCCGTGGTGGACACGAGGATCTCCCCCACCGTCAGCACGATGTACGGCAAGAGCTGCCAGGCGATGTTCAGCGTCGTGCCGCCCTCCATCACCACCTGGAAGAAGCCGGCGATGATGAACGACACCGCGCCAAACACCAGCCCCATGGGCATGCGCCGCAGCGGCGTCAGCTCCCAGCCCAGGCGCTGGAACGCCGGGTAGACGATGGCGGTGAGGAACGGAATCAACATCATCACCAGCAGCGGGTTGATGAACTGCATCTGGCTGGGCTGGAACACGACGTTGCCCACGTTCGGATCCATGGCGCGCGCCTGCACCACCCAGGTGGACGCCTTCTGGTCGAACAACATCCAGAAGAAGGGGACGAAGGGCAGCATCAGCCCGGCCACCCGGAACACCGCCTTCACGCCCTCCACCGCCTCCGACGGGTGCGAGGCCTTCGCCTGGTCCAGCCAGTGGGCGCCCTTCGGCGCGCCGCCCTTGAACGCGCTGAACACCACCTTGAGGAACGAATGCGGGTTGGGGCCCGTGGGCGGCACCATCACGTAGTGCTTGCGGCCGGCCCAGAAGATGACCGTCGCCACGAACATCAGGAGCCCCGGCACGCCGAACGCCACCGCCGGCCCGAACTTCGACATCAACAGCGGCACGAACAGCGACGCGAAGAACGAACCGAAGTTGATGGTCCAGTAGAAGATGGCGTAGACCTTCTTCACCAGGTGGCTGTTGCTCTGGGTGAACTGGTCGCCCACCATCGCGGAGACGCACGGCTTGATGCCGCCGCTGCCCACCGCGATGAGCGTCAGGCCCGTGTAGAAGCCCGTCGCGTTGTCCTCGAAGAGCGCCAGGCACGCGTGCCCCGCGCAGTACACGAGGCTCAGCGCGAAGATGGTGCGGAACTTCCCGAAGAAGCGGTCCGCCAGGTACCCGCCAATGAGCGGGAAGAAGTACACCCCCGCCATGAACAGGTGGAACAGGCCCTTCGCCTGTGCCTCGCGTGCGCCCGTCTCCGGGACGTGGTTTCGCAGGAGGTAGTCGATGAAGAACACCGTGAGGATGTTCCGCATCCCGTAGAAGCTGAAGCGCTCACAGGCCTCGTTCCCGATGATGTAGGGAATCTGGGGCGGGAAGCGGTCGGACGCGCGGGTGGAGGTCTCGGCCATGACCTCCACCCTACCGGGGCCTGTCAGGCCGCGTCCACGCGCTTGCCCACCCGGGCCCGGCGCGACTTGCCCAGCACGTGCTTGAGGTAGCGGCCGGTGTGGCTGGCCTCCATCCGGGCCACGTCCTCCGGGGTGCCCGTGGCCAGGATCTGCCCGCCCCCCGCGCCGCCCTCGGGCCCCAGGTCGATGAGCCAGTCCGCGCTCTTGATGACGTCCAGGTTGTGCTCAATCACGAGCACCGAGTTGCCCGCCTCCACCAGCCGGTTGAGCACGGACAAGAGCTTGCGGATGTCCTCGAAGTGCAGGCCCGTGGTGGGCTCGTCCAGGATGTAGAGCGTGCGGCCGGTGGCCACGCGCGCCAGTTCGCGCGCCAGCTTGATGCGCTGCGCCTCGCCGCCGGACAGGGTGGGGGAGGGCTGGCCCAGCCGCAGGTAGCCCAGGCCCACGTCGGTGAGCGTCGTGAGGACACGCATGATGTCCTTGTGCGCGCCGAAGTGCTCCACCGCCTCGCGCACGCTCAAATCCAGCGTCTCCGCGATGTTCTTGCCCTTGTAGCGCACGCGCAGCGTCGCTTCGTTGAAGCGCTTGCCGTTGCACACCTCGCACGGCACGTACACGTCCGCCAGGAAGTGCATCTCCACCAGCTTGACGCCGTCGCCCTCGCACGCCTCGCAGCGGCCGCCCTTGATGTTGAAGCTGAAGCGGCCCGGGCCGTAGCCGAATGTGCGCGCCTCGGGCGTCATCGCGAAGACTTCACGGATGGCGTCGAACACCTTGGTGTACGTGGCCGGGTTGCTGCGCGGCGTGCGCCCAATGGGCCGCTGGTCGATGTCGATGACCTTGTCCAGGTGCTCCAGGCCCTTGATGGACTTGTGCTTGCCCATGGGCTCGCGGCTCTCGTAGAGGGCCCGCGCCAGCGCCGGGTACAGGATTTCGTTGATCAGCGTGGACTTGCCCGCGCCGGACACGCCCGTCACCGCGGTGAAGATGCCCAGCGGGATGTCCGCGTCCACGTTCTTCAGGTTGTTCTCCGTCGCCCCCACGATGGAGATCTGATGCTTGGGGTTGACGGGCCGGCGCGACTCCGGGACCTCAATCTCCTTGCGCCCGGACAGGTACGCGCCGGTGAGGCTGTTCTCGTCCGCCATCACCTGCTTGGGCGTGCCCTGGGACACCACCTGGCCGCCCAATTCGCCCGCGCCCGGTCCGAAGTCCACCAGGTAGTCGGACTCCTCCATCGTCTCCTCGTCGTGCTCCACGACGATGACGGAGTTGCCCAGGTCGCGCAGCCGCTTGAGCGTCGTCAGTAGCTTGCCGTTGTCGCGCTGGTGCAGGCCGATGGAGGGCTCGTCCAGGATGTAGATGACGCCCGTCAGCTCGCTGCCCATCTGCGACGCCAGCCGGATGCGCTGGCTCTCTCCGCCGGACAGCGTGGACGCGGTGCGATCCAACGTCAGGTAGCCCAGGCCCACGTCCACCAGGAACGACAGGCGGCTGCGGATCTCCTTGAGCAGCTCCTGGGCGATCTTCTCTTCCTGCTTGCTCAGGTCCATCTTCGTCAGGAACGCGCGCGTGTCCGTGATGGTGAGCCGGCTCAGGTCCACCAGCGTGCGCTCGTGCACCTTCACCGCGCGGCTCTCCGGGCGCAGGCGCTCGCCCTTGCAGGAGGGGCAGGGCTTGTCGCTGAAGTACTTCTGGAGCTCCGCCTTGCGCGCCTCCGACGTCGTCGTCTTGAAGTTGCGCATCGTGCGCGCGAGCAGGCCTTCCCACTCCATCTGGTACTGGCCGTTGTCACCCCACTGCACGGTGAAGGACTTGCCCTTCACGCCGTTCATCAGCGTGTCCTTCTCCCGCTTGGTCAGCTTCGCGTACGGCACGTCCAAATCAATCTTGAAGGCCTGCGCCAGGCTCTCCACGAAGTCCGCCGTCCAGCCCTCGCCGCGGTTCATGCCGCTGGCCCATGGCTCGATGGCGCCATCCCGGATGCTGCGCGTCTGGTCCGGCACCAGCAGGTCCGCGTCCATCTCCGGCTTGGTGCCCAGGCCGTTGCAGTCCGTGCACATGCCCAGCGGGTTGTTGAAGGAGAACGACGCCGGGGTGAGGTCCCCGAAGGACAGGCCGCACGCGGGGCACGCGTTCAATTCGCTCATCACGCGATCCGAGCCAGGAGTGCCCTTCTCGTCGGTGATGATGAGCGTGCCCTTGCCCTCGCGCAGCGCCGTCTCCACGGAGTCGGTGAGGCGCGTGCGCAGGTCCGGCTTCAGCACCAGCCGGTCGATGACGAGCGCGATGTCGTGCTTGGACTTCTTGTCCAGCTCGATGCGCTCCTCCAGCTCGCGCAGCTTGCCGTCCACGCGCGCGCGGGAGAAGCCGCGCTTCTGCGCCTCGGTGAGCAGATCTTTGTGCTCGCCCTTGCGGTTGGTGACGATGGGCGCCATCACCTGCAGCTTGGTGCCCGCCGGCAGCTTCATGATCTCATCGACGATCTGCTGCGCGCTCTGCTTGCCCACCTTGCGACCGCAGTTGGGGCAGTGCTGCACACCGATGGAGGCGTAGAGCACGCGCAGGTAGTCGTGCACCTCCGTGACGGTGCCCACGGTGGAGCGCGGGTTGTTGCTGGCCGCCTTCTGCTCGATGGAGATGGTGGGCGACAGGCCGCGCAGCGTGTCGTAGCGGGGCTTCTCCATCTGCCCCAGGAACTGGCGCGCGTAGGAGGACAGGCTCTCCACGTAGCGGCGCTGCCCCTCGGCGTAGAGCGTGTCGAACGCGAGCGAGCTCTTCCCAGAGCCCGACACGCCGGTGAACACCACGAGCTTCTTCTTCGGGATGTCCAGGGAGACGGTCTTGAGGTTGTGCTCCCTGGCACCACGGATGGAGATGACGTCGGGCTCGGACATGGGGGCGCGCTTTATCACTGAAAGGGTGTTCCGGTGAACGCAAAGGCGCACCACCGGAGGGATTCTCACCGGAACACCTGACCCGGGCCCCCGCATCCCCCCGGGCGGCCGGGCGGCGCGCGGCTGTTCCCCGGCCACCACCCGCCCTGCGAAAAGGCGGTCTGCCCCCGGGTCCGAGGGGTCGGTGAGGCAGCGGCCATCCGAGAAGCTTTTTCCGTGGCCCGCTCCGACGAGGAACTGTCCGGCCGCATGCGCCCCCAGCGCTTTCCCAACGTGACCGCCCGGTTGCCGTGTCGGCGGCGTGACGTCGCCTCGCTGGGGAAACCGGGCACCCGGGTTGCACTGCCCCGCGCCGGCCGGATCCACGCGGAACGCAGTGCGGGGGGACGCCGGTGCCAGGTGTGGGAAGGACGGGACCCTGTATGGCGAGCAGTCGATGGGCGGCGGTGGCGGTGATGGTGGCGGCGGTGGCGTGGACGGCGTGTGAGCGGCCCTCGTCGAAGCAGGCGCGCACGGGCTTCGCGGCGCGGCCGGAGCTGTTGGAGTTCGGCCCCTCCGCGCTGGGGCGCACCAAGGTGATGAAGCTGCGGCTGGCGAACCAGGGCCGCGCGTCGTACCGCGTGGAGGGCGCGCGCGCGTCGCTGCCCCACGTCAGCATTCCTCCCTTCGAACCCTTCACGCTGGCGGCGGGCGCGGAGCAGGAGATTGAAGTGCGCTTCACGCCCGACGTGGAGGGCGCGGTGCAGGGGCAGTTGGAGGTGCTCACCGACGCCACCGGCGAGGCCGTGGCGACGGTGCCCGTCACCGGGCGCGGCGTGAAGGCGCTGGTGGAGGTGCCCCAGACGGCGCTCGACTTCGGCAACGTGAACCTGGGGCTGGTGGAGATGCGCGAGGTGACGGTGCGCAACCCCTCCGACGTGGAGAGCCCGCTGGTGCTGTCGGTGCAGGGCACGGACGCGGATCAATTCTCCGCCGGTTCCGGCCTGCCGTCGTCGCTGGCGCCCCATGAGACGCGCACGCTGCCGGTGGCCTTCAGCCCGGTGCGGCTGGGCACGGCGGAGGCCGCCCTGCACATCACGGTGTGCGAAGGCTGCGAGCCCGCGGTGGTGTCACTCACCGGCACCGGCGTCGCCAGCATGTTGGAGGTGACGCCCCTGCGCGTGGACTTCGGCCGCGTGGCGGTGGGGACCACCGCCGAGGAGCGCATCACCGTGCGCAACCAGGGCCATGAGCCCCTGAGCTACACGGGCGCGGCGCTGCTGGAGGATCCGTCCGGGGTGTTCCAGGTGGTGAGCGCGCCGGCGCTCGCCAACGACATCCTGCCCGCCGGGGCCGTGGTGGAGCTGCGCGTGGCCTTCACGCCGAAGGCCTCCGGCAAGGCGCGGGCGGGTCGCGTGGAGGTGGCCGTGCGCGAGCAGGGCACCACGGCGCCGGGCCCCAAGGTGTCGCTGGTGGGCGAGGGGGGCGTGTCGTGCGTGGAGGTGACGCCGGAGCGGCTGGACTTCGGGGCGGTGGCCTTCGGCATGACGGCCACGCGCGACGTCACCGTGCACAACCGCTGCCGCGACGAGGCGTCCGTCACCGGGCTGAAGCTCACCACCCGCACGGGCGGCTACTTCACGCTCGCGCAGTCTCCGGCGAACCAGACCGTGGCGCCCGGTGGCGTCCTCAAGGTGGGCCTGACGTTCAGCCCGCGCGCGGGCGTCACCGGCCCCAGCGGCGGCCAGCTCGCCGTCACCACGAGCCACCGCGGCGCCAACGCCACCGAGGGCGTGGTGCTCAGCGGTGAGGGCCGGGCCTTCCCGCCGTGCGTGTACGCGCTGCCCGCGTCGCTGGACTTCGGCCAGGTGCCGGTGGGCTCGGAGGTGGCGCTGGGGGTGACGTTGCGCAACACCGGCGCGGAGGCGTGCTACCTGTCGGCGTTGCAGCTCGCGTCGGGTTCGGATGGAGCCTTCCGCGCGGAGCCGGTGGTGAACGGCGTGCTGGAGCCCGGGCGGAAGGCGACGCTCGTGGTGCGCTTCCTGCCGCCGGAGGAGGGGGACTTCCAGGGGCTCGCGGAGGGCTGGGTGAACCATCCGACGCGGGGCCATCCGCTGGTGACGCTGTCCGGGCGGGGCGTGCGGGGGTGCTTCTCCGTGCAGCCCACCACCGTGGACTTCGGCGTCAGCCGGCTGGCGTGCGGCCCGCGCACCCGGGAGTTCATGGCCTACAACGACTGCACGGGCCCCGTGACGGTGAAGGGCCTCAAGCTGGAGCAGCCCGGCGCGGAGTTCGAGGTGTCGGGGGCGCTGCCGGCCACGCTGCCGCCGGGGGCGCGCGTGAAGCTCACCGCGAAGTACCTGCCCGCCGAGGAGGGGGAGGACGCGGCGACGGTGCGCTTCACGCTGGCGGATGGCGCCATCTACAACGCGGGGCTCGTGGGGCGGGGCCTGTCGAAGACGGAGCAGACGGACCGCTTCTTCCAGGAGGAGGAGGCGAAGGTGGACGTGCTCTTCGTCGTCGACAACTCGGGGTCCATGATGGAGGAGCAGCAGAGCCTGGGCGCGAACTTCTCCGCCTTCCTGACGGCGGCCACCGCGGCGCACGTGGACTACCGCATCGGCGTGACGACCACCGGCCTGGACCCTTCGCCCGGCGGCTGGTCCGAGTGCCCCGGCGGCGCGCTGGGCGGGGAGAAGGGGCGCCTGTTCCCGGTGGATGGCTCCAGCCCGCGCATCATCACGCCCCAGACGCCGCAAGCAGCCGGCGTCTTCGCCACCAACACGCGCGTGGGCGTGTGCCACTGGAACGAGCAGGGCCTGGACGCCGCGTGGCTGGCGCTGTCGGATCCGCTGCTCTACCACCTGGATGATCCGCGCACGCCGCAGCCCGCGGACGGCAACGGCGGCTTCCTGCGCGAGGACGCGAAGCTGGCCATCATCGCGCTGTCGGACGAGGAGGACTTCAGCTCGCAGCCGGTGTCCTTCTACGAGACGTACTTCCTGGCCCTCAAGGGCAACGACCGCGGCAAGGTGACCTTCAACGCGGTGGTGGGCCCCCTGGACCTCAACACCTGCCCCACCGCCAGCAGCTCGGGCAGCCGCTACATGGAGCTCGCCCGGAAGCTGGGGGGCGTGGTGGACAGCATCTGCACGCCCAACTGGGCCGCGTCGCTGGAGAAGCTGTCGGAGAGCGCCTTCGGTCCCAACCGCAGCTTCCCCCTGTCGGAGACGCCGTTGGACCCGGGCGCCATCACCGTCCGGGTGGAAGGCACCCCGGTGACGGACGGCTGGTCCTACGACGCGAGCCACAACGCCGTCGTCTTCGACCTGCTGCGCGCGCCGGGGCCCGGCGCCCTGGTGGAAATCACCTATCCCCTGGGTTGCCCGTAGGACAAGCGGCCATTCGTCCTTCACCGGGCAGAGTGGGGGCGGATGACTCGACAGCGCGGGACGGGAGGCTTTGAGTTGGGGCATGCCGCCGGACTCCCTCCTCGTCGCCGCGCTGGGTGACATCCATGGCCGCTTCCACCGGGTGGAGGCGTGGCTGGACGCGCTGGAAGAGGCGCGGGGCCGCCGCGTGGACTTCGTGCTGGCGGTGGGCGACGTGGAGGCCTTCCGCCACGCGGACGACCACCGGCGCAAGGCCGCCAAGCGGGCGATGCCCGCGGAGTTCGCCGGGTACGCGGACGGCGTGACGCGCGTGAAGCGGCCGCTGTACTTCATTGGCGGCAACAACGAGGACTTCGAGGCGCTGCACGACCTGCCCGACGGTGGCGAGCTGGCCCCGGATGTCCACTACCTGGGCCGCGCGGGCCTGCGGACGCTGGGCGGACTGCGGGTGGCCTACCTGTCCGGCATCCACGCGCCGCGCTTCATCGACCAGCCCCTCAAGCGCCCCACGTCGTTGGATACCGCGAAGCAGGCGGGCTACTTCCGCGCGCCGGAGGTGGAGCGGGTGGCGGCCCTCAAGGACGTGGACCTGCTGCTCGTGCATGAGTGGCCCCGGGGCATCGTGCAGAAGGCCCGCGAAGAGCGGCTGGCGCCCGCGCGGCCGCTGCCCTCGCCGTGGATTGGCAACCCGGTGACGCGCAAGCTGGTGGACGGGCTGCACCCGCGCTGGGTCCTCTGTGGCCATTCGCACAAGCCCTTCGCCGTGTCGCTGGAGGCGCAGGGGCGCACGCAGTCGCGCGTGGCGTGCCTGGATCAAGCCGCCCGGCCCGACACCGCCGTCTTCTGGCTGGAGTTCGAGGGCCGTGAAGCGCAGCGCGCCGGCTGGGGCGTGACGGGCACCGTCGCGTGGGAGGCGGGACAGCGCTGGGGGCTGCACACGCTGCCGCCCTCTGGCGAGCCGGAGTCCGGTGACGGGCCCGGCGACGACCCTCCGGGCGCTACAGCTTGACGACGTCCGGGCCCCGGCGCGGCAGCTCCACGCGGAACTCCGTGTAGGGGCCCTCGCCGGAGAGCACCTCCACGCCGCCCTGGTGGGCCTGGATGATCTGCTGGACGATGTAGAGCCCCAGGCCCAGCCCCTCGCCCCGGCCGCGGTTCTGCTGGCCGCCCCGGAACGGATCAAAGAGGAAGGGCAGCAGGCGGGGCGGGATGACGCCCACGTTGGTGATGGTGAAGCGCAGTGCGGCGTCGCTCGTGCCGTCCACGCGGATGCGCACCGGCTCCACGGTGTCGCCGTGCTGGAGCGCGTTGCCGATGAGGTTGGAGGCCACCTGCGCCAGCCGGTCCGCGTCCCAGTCCCCCACGAGGTCGCCGTCCTGCAGCACCTCGATGGTGTGGCGGGGCCACGCCGTCTGGTGCTCCTGCACCATGCGCTGCACCAGCTGGCCGAAGTCCGTCTGTCCCCGGCGCAGCGGGATGCCGCCCGCCAGCCGCGCGCGGGCCAGGTCGAGCACGTCTTCAATCATGCGCCCCATGCGCTTGCCGCTCGCGAGCATGCGCGCGGCCGTCTTGCGCACGGCCTCGTCCTCCGTGCGGCGCTGGAGCAGCTCCGCCGCGGTGAGGATGGCGCTCAGGGGGTTGCGCAGGTCGTGTCCCAGCACGGCGGTGAACATCTCGTTGAGGCGCAGCGTCTCCGCGAGGATGTCCAGCTGCTGGGCCAGCTGCTGCTTCTGCCGGTGGATCTGGAAGAAGACCTCCGCCTTGCTGCGCAGCACGTACGCGTCCAGCGGCTTGTAGAGGAAGTCCACCGCGCCCGCGTCGTAGCCCTTGAACATGCGCCGGGGATCGCCCGCGCCCGCGGTGACGAAGATGATGGGCACATCCCGCGTGCGCTCCGAGCCGCGCATCAGCTCCGCCAGTTCGAAGCCGTCCATGTCCGGCATCTGCACGTCCAGGAACGCGAGCGCGAACTCGTGCTGCAGGAGCAGCTCCAGGGCCTGCGCGCCGGACGGGGCGCAGTACACCTCCACGTCGTCGCGCCGCAGCAGCGCGCTCAACGCGAGCAGGTTCTCCTCCAGGTCATCGACGAGCAGGCACTTGACCCGGGAGGACACGCCCTGGGGCTCCTTGTAGGGGATGGTGGAATCAGACAGCACCTGTGCCTCCCCACGCCTTCATGCGCGCCGCCATCTGTTCAAGAGGCAGCACGAAGTCCACCGCGCCGTACGCCATCGCCGCGGCGGGCATGGTGCGCACGAGCGCGCTTTCTGGCGACTGGACGAGCGTCACCCCCCCGGCTTCGCGCACCGCCGCGAGCCCGCGCGCACCGTCCGCGTTCGCGCCTGACAGGACGATTCCACCCAGCCGCGCGCCGTAGATGTCCGCGGAGGTCCCGAGCACGATGGCGTCCACGCGGCCCGCGTGAGGGACACCGGGGATGCGCGGGGGAGCCATGGTCGGTGGGGTCCTCTATCGCTTCTGGTACAGCCGCTCCTCGGGGATGACCGGGGTGAAGGCCGCTTCGTGCGCGGAGAAGCGCAGGGACTCGCGCGCGCCCAGGCCCAGGAAGCCCCGGTGACAGAGCGCTTCGTTGAACAGCCCCAGCGCGCGCTCCTGCAGGTCACGGTTGAAGTAGATGAGCACATTGCGGCACGACAGGAGCTGCACTTCGGCGAAGACGCTGTCGGTGGCCAGGCTGTGGTCCGAGAAGACGAGATGGGCCTTGAGTGATTTGTCGAACACCGCGCGGCCGTACGCGGCCGTGTAGTAGTCCGACAGCGACGTGCGCGCGCCCGACAGCCGGTGGTTCTGGGTGAAGGTCGCGATGCGCTCCACCGGGTACACGCCCGCCTCCGCGCGCTGGAGCGCGAGCGGGTTGATGTCGGTGGCGTACAGGAGCGTGCGCTCCAGCAGCCCCTCATCGCGCAGCAGGATGGCGAGCGACCACGCTTCCTCACCGCTGCTGCAGCCGGCGACCCACACCTTGAGGGACGGGTAGGTGCGCAGCACCGGCACCACGTGCTCGCGCAGCGCGCGGAAGTAGGACGGATCCCGGAACAGCTCGCTCACCTGCACCGTGAGGTAGTCGAGCAGGGCGGGGAAGAGCGCGGGCTCGTGCAGCACCCGGTCCTGGAGTCGCGACAGGGTGGCGCACTCGAAGTGCGTCGCGGCCTGGGCCATCCGGCGCTTGAGGGATGACATCGCGTAGCCGCGGAAGTCGTAGTGGTACTTGAGATAGAGCGCGTCGAGCAGCAGGCGCAGCTCGATGTCGAAGTCCTTCGACGCCACGTCGAGCAGGCCCGTGCCCGTCACCGGGGCATCCACACGCGCAAGAGCGACAGCAGCTTCTCCACGTCGAGCGGCTTGGCGATGTAGTCATTGGCGCCCGCCTGGAGGCACTTCTCCTGGTCGTCGCGCATGGCCTTCGCGGTGAGCGCGATGATGGGCAGCTTCTGCCATTCGGTGTGCTTGCGGATCTCCCGCGTGGCGGTGAGCCCGTCCATCTCCGGCATCATGATGTCCATCAACACCAGGTCCACGGCGAGCTGCGGCTGGGCGAGGCTCTTCGTGAGCAGGGCCAGGGCCTCCTTGCCGTTGCGGGCGATCTCCACCTTCGCGCCCCGGGGCTCCAGCACGCGGGAGAGGGCGAAGATGTTCCGCACGTCGTCCTCCACCACCAGGATGCGCCGGCCATCCAGCGCGGCCTCCCGGTCGCGCGCCGCCTGGAGCATGCGCTGGCGCTCCGGCGGCAGGTGCGACTCCACCTGGTGCAGGAACAGCGTCACCTCGTCCAGCAGCCGCTCCGGAGAGCGCACGCCCTTGATGATGATGGAGCGCGAGAAGCGGCGCAGGCGCTGCTCCTCGTCCCGGCCGAGCGGGTGCCCGGTGTAGACGATGACGGGCGGGAAGGAGACGTCCTCCTGCGCGGCCATCTGCTCCAGCAGCTCGTAGCCGGTGAGGTCCGGCAGCTGCAGGTCCATCACCATGCACTCGAAGGTGTGCTCGCGCAGCTGCTGGAGCGCCGCGTGCGCGGTGGCCACGCACTCCACCTGGACGTGCTCGTTCTCCAGCAGCTTCTGGATGCTGTCGCGCTGGCGGGCGTCGTCCTCCAGCACCAGCACCCGGCGCACGCCGGGCGTGAACTTCGTCTCCAGCTTGCGGAAGACGTCCAGCAGCTCCTCGCGCTTCACGGGCTTGAGCGCGGAGCCCGCCGCGCCCAGCTCCAGCGCCTCTCGGGCCTGATCCACCGCGGACAGCACGTGCACGGGGATGTGGCGCGTGCGCGCGTTGCGCTTGAGCTGATCCAGCACCGTGAGGCCGGAGTGGTCCGGCAGGTTGATGTCCAGGAGGATGGCGCTCGGCTGGTGGTGGAGCGCGGCCGCGAGCCCGTCCGTGCCGTTGGCGGCCAAGAGGCACTGGAAGCCCAGCTCCCACGCGAGGTCGCGCAGCACGCCCGCGAAGTGCGCGTCGTCCTCCACCACCAGCAGCAGGCGCGAGCCCGGGATGAGCTGGTCGCGGTCATCCTCCAGGCCAGGAGGGGGCGACGGCGGAGGGACGGTCGCGGCGGGGAACGCTTGCGGCCGGACGGCGGGAGGCAGGG
>NZ_RAWG01000116.1 GCF_003611735.1 Corallococcus sicarius
CCCCGCCGCCGCGCCCGCGGCCACCCCCACCAACGGCCTGGGCAACGGCATCAAGTCCACCGGGGAGAACGAGTACGAAGTCCCCAAGGCTGAAATCGACAAGACGTTGAGCAACCTCAACGACGTGGCCATGCAGGCGCGCATCGTGCCCGCCTTCAAGGACGGTCAGTCCGTGGGCTTCAAGCTGTTCTCCATCCGCCCGGACTCCATCTATTCGAAGATCGGCGTCCAGAACGGTGACGTCATCCGTCGCATCAACGGCTTCGACATGAACAGCCCTGAGAAGGCGCTGGAGGTCTACTCGAAGCTGAAGGACTCCTCTCGTATCGAGATCGAGATCGAGCGCAACGGAGCGCCGATCCGCAAATCCTACAACGTCCGTTAAACACCCCGTCAGCGCCCGCTCCTCCATGAAGACGCTCCCGTCCTGGATGCTTTGCCTGTGCCTCGCGCTCTCTGTCCCCGCGTGGGCCCAGCGCCGTCCTACGCAACCTGGTACGCCGCCCCCCGCCACGGGTGAGCGCGACCGGACCATCACCCCGCAGGGAACCACTCCGCCGGCCCGCGGCGCGGCTCCGGCCAACGCTGGCCCGGATGAGAATCAGGGTCCCCGACAGATGCCTTCCTGTGAGCAGGCCCGTCGGAACGCGCGCTACGGCATCTACTTCGACAAGGTGGACATCGAGAAGCTCGTCCAGACCGTGTCGGATGCCACCTGCCGCACCTTCATCCTCCCGGAGAACGTGCGCGGGAAGATCTCCATCATCGGTCCGGAGAACGGCCGCGTGGAGGTGGACGCGGACTCGTTCTACTCCGCGTTCCTCGCCGCGCTCGACGCCAACGGGCTCGCCGTCTACCCGTACGGCCGCTTCCTGAAGATCGTCGACAAGCGCTCGGCGAAGCAGAACCCCATCCCGACCATCGTGGACGAGACGACGCCGTACACCACGAACGAGCAGATGATCACCAAGCTGTTCAAGATCAAGTACGTGGAGGTGGAGCCCCTGCGCGGCGTGCTCCAGCAGCTGGTGTCCAAGGACGGCGACACCATCCCGTACCCGCCGGACACCATCATCGTCAACGACGTGGGCTCCAACATCCACCGCCTGGAGCGCCTCATCAACCAGCTGGACAGCCGCTCCTCCAGCGACGAGATGCGCGTCATCCAGGTGCAGTACGCCACCGCCCAGGACGTGGCCAACACCGTCCAGAAGCTCTTCGAAGCCAAGGGCGGCGCGCGCCCCGGCCAGCGCCCCGCGAACTTCCCCCAGGGCGCCCCCGGCGTGCCTCCCGGTGAGGGCGGCGTGTCCCCCGGCGGCGCGGACTCCGGCGGCGCGGTGACGCTGTCGCAGATCATCCCGGACGAGCGCACCAACAAGCTCATCGTCGTGGCCAGCCCCGCCGCCTTCGGCCGCATCCAGGACCTGGTGCGGGAGATCGACATCCCGTCCGGCAGCGGCAACCGCATCAACGTCTACCCGCTGGAGAACGCCAACTCGGAGGAACTCGCCAGCACCCTCCAGTCGCTCGCGCAGGGCACCGCCAACCGCCCGCAGCGCGGCCCCATCCCGCAGCAGCCGCAGGGCCTGCCGCGCGCGACCACCCAGGCCGCGGAGCTGTTCAGCGGCGAGGTGAAGATCTCCGCCGACAAGGGCACGAACTCGCTCGTCATCGTCGCCAGCCAGTCGGACTACAAGAACATCGTCCAGATCATCCAGCAGCTGGATCAGCCCCGCCGCCAGGTGTTCGTGGAGGCGGTCATCATGGAAGTGAACCTGGACCGCAACAGCGAGTTCGGCATCAACTTCCACCAGGGCTTCAGCCTCAAGACGGACGACGGCGCCATCCCCGGCATCTTCGGCACCAACTACGCGGGCGGCGGCGTGCCCCCGTCCTTCTCGCTCGCGAACCTGGCCAGCATGGGCGGCTTCCTCGCCGGCATCCAGGGCCCCGTCCTCCCGGAGCTCAAGGCGCTGGGCATCGACATCCCGGCCTTCGGCGTGGTGCTCAACGCCATGCAGCAGTCCTCGGACGTGAACGTGCTGTCCACGCCGCACCTGCTCACCAGCGACAACGAGGAGGCCGAAATCACGGTGGGCCAGAACGTGCCCTTCCAGTCCGGCTTCTCCCCGTCCAGCCTGGGCAGCGCCGTCACCGGCGGCGTCACCGGCGGTGCCACGGGCGGCCTCAACCCGTCGCTGCTGGGCTCGCTGGGCGGCCTGGGTTCGCTGTACGCGCCCATCACCCGCCAGAACGTGGAGCTGAAGCTCACCGTCAAGCCGCAGATCAACGAGAGCGACTACATCCGCCTCGTCATCACGGAGCAGACGGAGGAGATCGCCTCGTCCGACCCCGTGCTCGGCCCCACCACGTCGAAGCGCAGCGCGAAGACGACGGTCATCGCCAAGGACATGGAGACGGTCGTCATCGGCGGCATCATGCAGGACCGCACCCTGGAGTCCGTCTCCAAGGTGCCGGTGCTGGGTGACATCCCGCTCTTGGGCCACCTGTTCCGCGACACCACGCGCCGCAAGACGAAGACGAACCTGCTGCTCTTCCTCACGCCCTACATCATCCGCGGCCAGGAGGACTTCCGGCGCATCTTCGAGCGCAAGATGAAGGAGCGTCAGCAGTTCGTGGAGCAGTTCTACGGCCAGGTGCCCGGCTACGACGTGGCGGTGGACTTCAGCCGCAAGCCCGGTCCCCTGTCGCGCATGAACCAGTCCATGCTCAAGGAGTCGCAGCGCGTGGAGAACGGCGGCCCCGGCACCTCCAACGAGCGCGTCATCGCCCCCGCCGGCGCAGGCACCGGCACCCCGGCCGGCACCCCGTCCCCCGGGCAGGGCGCCGGGGAGGCGCCTGCCTCGCCGAATGGCACTGCCGCCCCCGCACAGGGAGAGCAGGTCCCGCGAAATTTAGAAGCACCTCCGGAGGGTTCGGAAGGATCAGTGCCCGCCACACCGGCTCCGCAGCCCGACGTCGTCGCGCCCACTCCGGACGCTGACACCGACAGGCTGCGCATCCAGCCGGGAGCCGGGGAGTAAGCCCATGAATCCGACCGCCGACCCCACGACCCTCCAAGCCTCCGCCGCGTCCACGGAAGTCCCCGTGGGCCGCAACGACGCCACGCAGATCGTCGCCCACGGGCAGGCGTACCTGTGTGGCCGGCCGCTCGGGGAGATCCTCCGTGCGCTCGTGCCCGGCCTCACCCCGGAGAAGATCCAGGAGGCGCTCGTCCTCCAGCAGGAGAAGGGCCTCCGGCTGGGCGCGGTCCTCGTGGGCATGAAGGCGGTCACCGAAGAAGACGTGGCGCGCGCGCTCAGCCACCAGTTGGATCTGCCCTACCTCCAGCGCATCTTCACGGAGGAGGTGGACGCGAACCTCGTCAAGCGCATCCCCATCAACTTCGCCCGCCAGACGAAGCTGCTGCCCCTGTCCCTGGAGGGTGACGAGGTCATCCTCGCGGTGGCGGATCCGCTGGACACCAGCGCCCTGGACCACGCGCGGCTCCTGCTGGGCCAGAGCATCCAGCCCCGCATCGCGCTGGAATCCACCATCGTGGACGCCATCAACAGCGTGTACGACCGCTCCGTCAACGAGACCGAAGACCTCGTGGACGAGATGGAGACCACCGAGGACCTGGACTCCCTGGCGCACGAGCTGGAGGAGCCCAAGGACCTGCTGGACGCGGACGACGAGGCCCCCGTCATCCGCCTGGTGAACTCCGTGCTGTTCCGCGCCGCCAAGGAGCGCGCGAGCGACATCCACATCGAGCCCATGGAGCGCGAGCTCCTGGTGCGCTTCCGCATCGACGGTGTGCTCCAGGAGGTCATCAAGCCTCCCAAGCGCTACCAGAACTCCATCATCGCGCGCGTGAAGGTGATGGGGCAGCTCAACATCGCGGAGAAGCGCCTGCCGCAGGACGGCCGCATCCGAATCAAGCTGGCGGGCCGCGACATCGACATCCGTCTGTCCACCACGCCCACGTCCTTCGGCGAGCGCATCGTCATGCGTCTCTTGGACAAGACGGCGACGCTGCTGGACCTGGCGGAAATCGGCATGAGCCAGCAGGTGCTCTCGTCGATGCAGTCCGTCATCAAGCGCTCGCACGGCATCGTGCTGGTGACGGGCCCCACGGGCTCCGGCAAGACGACGACGCTCTACGGCGCGCTCTCCAAGATCAACACCTCCGACCTCAACATCCTCACCGTCGAGGACCCGGTCGAGTACCAGCTCAAGGGCATCGGCCAGATGGCCATCGCCCCGAAGATTGGCCTGACGTTCGCACAAGGCCTGCGCTCCTTCCTGCGCCAGGACCCGGACGTCATCATGGTCGGTGAGATCCGCGACAAGGAGACGGCGGAGATCGCCATCCAGGCGTCCCTCACGGGCCACCTGGTGCTCTCCACGGTCCACACCAACGACGCGGCCGGCGCCGTCACGCGACTCGTGGACATGGGCGTGCAGCCCTTCCTCGTGGCGTCGTCGCTCACGGGCATCCTCGCCCAGCGCCTCGTGCGCCGGGTGTGCCCGGACTGCCGCGCGCCCTACACGCCCACGGACGCGGACCTGAAGGAGCTGGGCTACACGTACCAGAGCTTCAAGGAGCGCTTCGGCGCGGAGCGCATCTACAAGGCGGTGGGCTGCCCGTCGTGCAACCGCAACGGCTACCGCGGCCGCTCCGGCATCTACGAGTTCCTGTTCGTGGACGACGACGTGCGCCAGCTGGTGCTCAAGAACGTGGACGCGTCCACCATCAAGAAGTCCGCGCTCGCCAAGGGCATGATCACCCTCCTGGACGACGGCGTGCGGAAGATCGCCCTGGGCGAGACGACCATCGCCGAGGTCCTCAGCATCACGCAGGAGGACATCTAGTCCGCCATGCCCGTCTTCGAATACAGAGGCCTTGATTCCAACGGCAAGCAGAAGAAGGGCTTGCTGGAGGCGGACTCCCCCAAGACGCTGCGCGCCAAGCTGCGCGCGGACGGCGTCTTCCTCACCGACGTGCTCGGGCAGGCGGAGGGCAGCCGCGCGGGCGTGTCCAAGGGCGCCAACGCGTCACTCGTCGCGCGCGACGTGGACCTGCGCAAGCTCGCGGGCGGCCGGGTCAGCACGGAAGACGTCGCCATCCTCACCCGCCAGCTCGCGACCCTGCTGGGCGCGGGCGTCACCATCGTGGACTCGCTCAACGCGCTGGTGGACCAGGCGGAGAAGGAGCGCCTCAAGCGCGCCCTCTCCGACATCAAGCAGCGCGTGAACGAAGGCTCGTCCCTGGCGGACGCGTTCGGCCAGCACCCCAAAATCTTCCCCAGCATCTACATCAACATGGTGCGCGCGGGTGAGGCCTCCGGCGCGCTGGACACGGTGCTGCTGCGCCTGGCGGACTTCACGGAGAACCAGGCCAAGCTTCAGCAGAAGATCATCGGCACCATGCTCTACCCCGCCATCATGCTGCTGGTGGGCGGCGGCATCCTGGTGCTGCTGATGGTGTTCGTCGTGCCGAAGGTGACGAAGATCTTCGAGACGATGAAGGCCACCCTGCCCCTGAACACGCGCATCCTCATCGCCGCGTCCAACTTCATGCAGGCGTGGTGGTTCCTGGTCATCCCGTCCATCATCGCCGGCTGCATCTACTTCATGCGCTGGACGCGCAGCCCCAAGGGCAAGCCCAAGTGGGACCGCTTCACCCTCAAGGCCCCCATCTTCGGCAGCCTCGTGCGGCTCTTGGCCATCTCCCGCTTCGCGCGCACGCTGTCCACGCTGCTCAAGAGCGGCGTGCCCATGCTGGCCGCGCTGGACATCGTCAAGGCGGTGATGACGAACTCGGTGCTGGCGGACGCGGTGGAGAACGCCCGCGAGTCCATCCGCGAGGGCGAAAGCATCGCCACGCCCCTCAAGCGGTCCGGCCAGTTCCCGCCGCTCGTGTACCACATGGTCGCCATCGGTGAGAAATCCGGCCAGCTGGAGGACATGCTCCTGTCCGTGGCGGATTCCTACGAGACGCAGGTGAACGTGCGCATCGGCGCGCTCACCAGCCTCCTGGAGCCCATGCTCATCGTGGTGATGGGCGTGATGATTGCATTCGTCGCCCTGTCCATCCTGATGCCGATTCTCCAGGTGAATACGGCCATCCATTAGGAGGCGGGAGCCACGATGAACGACACGCTCGACCGGTGGATCCAGCGCGCCACGCTCGTGGGCCTGATTGCCCTGGCCGCCACGCTGGCGACGGTGGGGGCCTCGCTGTACGCCCAGCCGGAGCCGCGTCCGGCCGCCGGACACCGCGCCCCTCCCTGAAGTGCCCCTGACATCCCGACACAGCCCAGGCCGGGTGGACTGCCAGAAAGTCACCCGAAGGTGAGTGAAGACATGACGACGAACGCGAAGAAGCAGCAGCGCCGCCGCAACCGCGGCATGACCCTCATTGAAATCATGGTGGTCATCACCATCCTCGGGCTCATCGCCGCCGCGGTGGGCGTGGCCGTCATCCCGAAGCTGGAAGAGGCCAAGCAGGACACCGCCCGGCTGGACATCCGCAACATCCAGAGCGCGATGAAGCTGTACTACACGAAGAAGGGCAGCTACCCGGACACGGCCACGGGCCTCAAGGCGCTGGTGGACACCCAGAACCTGGAGCGCATGCCCACCGACCCCTGGGGGCGCGAGTACGTGTACATGAACGAGGGCGGCAAGCCGGTCATCACCAGCTACGGCGCCGACGGCAACGCGGGGGGCGAGGGCTCCGACGCCGACATCTCCTCCAAGGACACGCCGGGCAAGCAGCAGTAGCCGCGCATTCTCTCCGTGAAGCAAAGCCGCGCCCCCGCGTGTTGTCGTAGGAATGCCCGAGATGACTCCCGAGCACACTTCCTCACCGACGTCCGCGCGTGAGGCGCGTTCCGTTCCCGGCGCGTCCGGCTTGAAGCCCCGCGCCCGCTCCTCCCGCCGTGGCCGCCTCATCCTCGCGGGCGTGTTCGGTGGCGCCACCGCGCTGGCCTTCGCGCTGGTGTGGGCCACCGAGGACAACACCCTCACCCCGCCGCAGCGCCAGGCGCGCGAGCAGATCCGCCGCCTGGAGGGCTTCTTCAAGTCCTACCACCGGCTGATGGGCGAGTTCCCCACCCAGGCGCAGGGCTTCACGCCGCTCATCGCCTCCCGGGTGCTGGACGGTCCGCCCATCGACCCGTGGGGCCACCCGTATGTCTACCGGATGGTGGGCAAGAAGGGCGCCGTGCTGTCGCTGGGCTCTGACGGCCAGCCCGGCGGCACCGGCGACGCCGCGGACGTCTTCAGCGGCGGCACCGTGGCACAGGGGGTGCAGCCATGACGGCCGCCATGTCCCCTGCTCCCGCCCGCCGTCGTGGTGCGCCTCGCGGCCTGACGTTGATTGAGATCTCCATCGCCATCGCCATCGCGGCGGTGCTGTTCGCGGCGGTGACGGTGGGCATTGGCGCGCTCACGGGCGCCAAGGCGAAGGGCTCCGCCACGGAGCTGGCGGGCGTCATCCGCTCGCTCTACGACTCGGCGGCGCTCAGCGGCAAGACGTGCCGGCTGGTGTTTGAAATCCCCGACCCGAAGCGCGAGGAGCCCACGCGCTACCACGCCGAATGCGCCGCGGGCGGCGTCACCACCGCCAGGGACAGGGACGCGGCGCTGAAGAGCGACGAGCGCGACCGGGAGCAGGCCGCCCGCAACGGTGGACAGGATGAGCGCAAGAACTACACGCGCTCGGACAATGCGTCACCGTCCGCGCAGGAGCTGATGGACCAGGAGAAGACGCGCATCGAGTCCCAGTCCACCTTCTCCGCGTACACCGCGGAGGAAATCAGCCCGCGCGAGCTGCCCTCGGGCGTGGCGGTGTCGGTGTGGACGCGCCAGCAGCGCGAGCCGGTGGAGAGCGGCGTCGCCTATCTCTACTTCTTCCCCCAGGGGTACACGGAGAAGGCCATGGTGTTCCTGCGACAGGGTGACAACGCGTGGACGCTGGACGTGTCACCCCTGACAGGCAAGGTGAACATCGCATCCGAGGCCCTGGAGGTGCCGCGCTCATGAGACACCCCGGACACGGACACACCCGCGGCGGCTTCACGCTGCTGGAGACGATGGTGGCCATGGCCATCCTCAGCGTGGCGCTGATGGCCATCTTCGACCTCAACGCTGGCGCGGTCTCCAACCACGTCTACACCAAGCGACTCACCGTGGCGTCGCTGCTGGCCCGCTCGAAGATGACGGACCTGGAGCAGACGCTCTACGACGACGGCTTCGACGCTGACGACGACGAACAGTCCGGCGACTTCTCCGACGACGGCTGGCCCCAGTTCAAGTGGCGCGCGCGCATCATCGCGCCCAAGACGGACGGCGTGACGCCGGACCAGCTCATCGGCGCCATCTTCAACCTGCCCATGGGCGGGGGCGGAGACAGCGGAGATCCGCTGGGCGGGCTCGCGGGCCTCTTCGGTGGCGGCGGCGGCGACAAGGGCGCCCCTCCCGGTGGCACCACCACCTCCAGCCCGATGGGCGCCTCCGCCATGAGCATGGCGCAGCCCATGTTCACGCAGATGGTGGACCAGCTCACCAAGGCCGTGCGCGAGGTGCACCTCACCGTCTACTGGAAGGAAGGCACCCAGGTGGAGAGCGTGGACGTCGTCACGCACGTGGTGTCGCTGGGGCCGGGCGGCGACCGCAACGGCGGCTTCACGCCCAACGCGGGCACCACCGCGGGCGCGGAGAACCAGTGGGTGGACGCCAACGGCCGCGTGGTGGAGAACCCCATCCCGGGCCCCAACGGGCAGATGCTGGATCCGAACACGCGCCAGCCGCTGCGCAACCGCGCGCAGCTGCTCAACGAGCTCAACCGCGGCGGCGGCCAGCAGCCGGGCGGCACGGGCGGCATCAACCCTCGCGCGCCGGGCGGCATCTTCGGCGGCCGGGGTGGCTTCCCCAACCTCAACAACTCCCCCGGAAACACGCGATGAGACGACCTGCACGCGCACGCGGCTTCACGCTGATGGAGGTGATGGTGGCGGTCTCCATCACCGCGCTCATGGGCACCGTCGTCGCCATGGCCTTCCAGACGGGCATCAACGCCAAGGAGGTGGTGGAGGGCGAAGCGGAGCGCTACCGCATGGTGCGCGTGTCGCTCAACCGCATGGCGCGTGAGATTGGCTCCGCCTACGTGAGCGACCGCTACGACCTGCGCCGCTTCCGCGACCAGAACGACCGGCCCACCAACTTCGTCGGGGAGCGCGACAAGCTGCTCTTCACCACGTTCTCGCACCAGCGCCTGTACACCGACGTGAAGGAGTCCGACCAGGCGGTGGTGGAGTACTTCGTGGAGAACTCCACCGAGCGCGCCACGCGCCAGCGCATGGACCTGAAGCGCCGGGTGAACCCCAACGTGGGCGAGCGCATGGACCGGGGCGGCACCACGGACGTCCTCTTCGAAGGCGTCAAGGGCGTGGAGTTCGCCTACTGGGATTCGGAGAAGAAGGAGTGGGATGACGAATGGGACACGCGGCGCACGGAGAAGAAGTCCATCCTCCCCACGCGCGTGCGCATCACCGTCATCGCCCTGGACGAGTCGGGCAAGGAAGCGCGCTACAGCACGCAGACGCGCATCGTGCTCAACACGGAACTGCCGAGGTTCAACTGATGGGCTTCTCCTACTTCCAGCAGGCGTCCCGCCGACGCGGGAAGGTGCCGGGCCCGGTGCCGCAGGCCGAGGGCCTGCCCTCGAAGGCCGCGCGCAAGGACCGGCGCTCGCGCGGCGTGGCGCTCATCATCGCCATCGTCTCCATCGCGCTGCTCACGGTGGTGGCCTCGGAGTTCGCCTACAACACCCGGGTGGACCTGCAGCTCGCCGCCAACCAGCGCGATGAAGTGCGCGCCTACTACATGGCCCGCTCCGGCATGTCGCTGGGCCGGCTGCTGCTGCGCTTCCAGAAGCAGGTGGACCAGACGCCCATCCCCAACCCCATGGCCATGCTGTCGCAGCTGGGCATGGGCGGCCCGCAGCCGGGCGCGGGCGGCACGCAGGCGTTCCAGCCGCAGTCGCTCAACATCCAGCTCTGGAAGCTGGCGCGGGTGGACTGCCACATGCTCAAGGGGCTGGTGAAGAGCGACGGCGCGGAAGGTGCGGAAGGCGCCCCCGTGGAGACGGACCCGGTGGAGGTGGACCCCGCCTTCCGGATGGATGACGGGGACGAGTCCGCGGGCGCCGCCACGCAGATGGCCGCGACGATGCAGCGCCGCTCGTTCGGCGGCTTCGAGGGCTGCTTCCTCGCCACCATCAGCGACGAGGAGGAGAAGCTCAACGTCATGCGCCTGAACACCGGCGGCGCGGAGGCGCAGGCCACCGCCGCGCGCATGGTGGACATGTTCGCCGACAAGCGCTTCGAGTTCCTCTGGCAGCAGGACGACGCGAACCGCGTGCGCTCCACGCCGCAGGACACCGTCATCGCGA
This sequence comes from Corallococcus sicarius, assembly GCF_003611735.1. Taxonomy (GTDB): domain Bacteria; phylum Myxococcota; class Myxococcia; order Myxococcales; family Myxococcaceae; genus Corallococcus; species Corallococcus sicarius. The sequence continues at coordinate 10,463 of NZ_RAWG01000116.1, forward strand.
TGAAGGACTGGGCGGACGAGGACGCGACCCAGTCCGCGCTCAACCCCAAGGACCCCACGAACCCCTTCCAGGGGGGCTTCGCGGACGAGGGTTCCGCCTACAGCCGCTACGAGCCGCGCTATGAAGTGAAGAACGGGCGCTTCGACAGCCTGGACGAGCTGTACCGCCTCCACGGCGTCAACGACCGCTTCATGGCGGCCTTCCGCGACCGGCTCACGGTGTACCCGGACATCAACTCCAAGCCGAACATCAACACCGACGACCCCATCATGCTGGGGCTGGCCATCATGTCCGCGGCGGACCCGAACCGGCCGGACCCGCGCCTGACGGACCCGGTGTTCCTCAACGAGCTCATCAGCCGCATCCGCGCCGCGCGCATGTTCAGCTTCTTCGGCATGTCGGTGGCGGACTTCCTGGGCGTGGTGGAGCAGGCGGGCATCGCGGTCAACCCGCTCATCAAGGGCAACGTCGCGCAGAACCGGTACCTGGGCGACAAGAGCAAGACATTCACCATCAAGTCCGTGGGAGAAGCGGGCAGCGTCCAGAAGACGCTCACCGCGGTCATCCGCCTGGACGACGGGCTGGGCAAGCTCGTGTATTACAGAGAGGAATAGCATGGCCCGCATTCTTGGCCTGGACCTCGGCAGCCACTCCGTGAAGGGGGTGGTGCTGGACTCCGGAGCGAAAAGCCACACCACCCAGGCCTTCGCCGAGGTGCGCCGCGCGCAGGAGGGCGAGCGCCCGGAGACGCTGCGCGCCGCCTTGGAGGAGCTGCTCGGGAAGATGCCCGCGGGGCACGTGGATCAGGTCGTCATCGCCCTGCCCGGCCCGTCGCTCACCACGCACGCGGTGAGCTTTCCCTTCTCCGACAGCAAGCGCCTGGAAGAGGCGCTGCCCGAGGAGGTGGGCAGCCAGCTGCCGTTCGACATCTCGGAGACCGTCTACGACTACCAGGTGGTCGGCCTGAAGGACACCGGCGGCAAGCTCAAGGCGGCGGACCTGCTGGTGGGCGTGGTGCGCAAGGAGGAGCTGCAGTCGCTGCTGGCGCTGCTCGGCAGCCTCCAGTTGGACCCGCGCGTCATCACCCATCCGGCGCTCGCGTACCAGAACCTGTTCGCGCAGGCGCCCGGCCTCTTCGAGGACCTGGGCGTGGGCAGCACCGTGGCGGTGGTGGACATCGGCCATGAGCGCACGTCGGTGGCCATTGGCCGGCCGGGCCAGGGCGTGGAGTTCGCGCGCACCTTCGCCGGCGGCGGGCGCGACCTGACGCGGGCGCTCGCCACCGAGTTCCAGACGACGGTGCCGGAGGCGCACCAGTGGAAGGAAGCGCACGGCGCGATGGCGAGCGCGGCGCAGGGGCCGGACGCCGGGCGCGCGGCGAACGCCTTCGTGCGCGGCCTGCAGCCGGTGCTGCGCGAAGTGCGGCCGTCCTTCAAGTCCTTCACCGCGCGCACCCGGCGCCAGGTGGACGCGGTGGTGCTGGCGGGCGGCACGGCGCGCCTGCCGGGGCTCGCGGAGCAGCTGTCCAAGGACCTGAACGTCCCCGTGCGCGTCCTGGCGCTGCCGACGGAGACGGCCGAGAAGATTCCCGCTGGGGATGCGCCGTCCGCGGCGCAGGCGTACGCGCTGGCGATGCGCGGCAACGCGGCCGGGGCGAAGGCGCCGCGCTTCAACCTGCGCCGGGGTGAGTTCGCCTTCAAGGGCGGCTACGACTTCGTGAAGGAGCGGGTGGGGCTTTTGGCCTCGTTCGCCGTCACGCTGCTGCTGCTGCTCGTCGCCTTCGGGGTGGTGCGCAACACGGTGCTGGCGCGGCGCGAGGCGGAGGTGGACGCGGTGCTGTGCAAGACGACCCAGCGCATCCTGGGCACCTGCGAGACGAACTACGACCGCGCGCTCAACATGCTCAAGGGCGTGGAGAGCCCCGCGGCGGCGCTGCCCGCGATGTCGGCGGTGAACCTGCTGGCGGAGGTCACCCAGCGGGTGCCGGCGGAGGTGCCGGTGCGCTTCGAGCGCATCCAGGTGGACCTGGACCGCATCATCCTCCAGGGCGAGACGGACAGCTCCAAGCAGATCGACACGCTCTCCACCGCCTTGAAGGGGCACCGCTGCTTCAAGGACGTGAAGGAGGGCGAGGTGAAGAAGACGCGCGACGGGCAGAAGGTGACCTTCCGCCTGGACGTGCAGGTGCAGTGCCCTGGCGAGAAGCAGGGCGGGGAGACCTGACATGGCGGACATGGGAAAGCTTCGGGAGGTCTTCGCGCCCGTCCAGACGTGGTTCGAGCGGCTGAGTGACCGCGAGCGCAAGCTCGTGGCGCTGGCCGGCTCCGCGGTGGGCCTCTTCGTCCTCTTCGTCGTCATCTTCAGCTTCGCCAACAGCGCGTCGGGCTACCGCCGGCGCACGCAGGACAAGCTGGCGAAGCTGCAGGAGGTGCAGGCGCTGGCCACCAGCTACGGCGCCGCGCAACAGGAGCGGCAGGCGGTGGAGCAGCAGCTCACCAGCAGCAACGTGCGGCTCATCACGTACATCGAGGACAAGGCCACCGCCGCCGGCCTCACCGTGCCCAACATGTCGCCCAAAGGCGACGTGGGCGTGGGAGACGGGAAGATCATCGAAAGCGCCGTGGAGCTGACCTTCACCGACGTGGACCTGCGCAAGCTGACGGACTTCCTGCGCACGGTGGAGACGGGCCCGGGCATCGTGAAGGTGAAGTACCTGCGCGTGGAGCCCCGGCCCGCCACGGACACCCTGACGGCGTGGACGACCGTCGCCACCTACCGGATGAAGCAATAGCCATGGCCACCGACTCCAAGACCGCCCGCTGGAAGCTCGTCCTGGGCTACACCGCGTTCGCGCTGGTGGCGTTCGTGCTCTGCCTGCTCCTCACCTTCCCGTACGACGCGGTCCGCACGCGCATCGTCACGGAGGCCGCGAGCCAGGGGCTCGCGGTGCGCATCGACGGCCTGAGGCCCGGCCTGTCCGGCGTCACCGCCACCAACGTGCGCGTGAGCAAGCCGCCCGTGCCCCTGGGCGCGGAGTCCGTGGCGGCGCTCGCCCGGGGCGAGTCCGGGGGGCTGGGCCCGGAGGAGCTGGGCGAGGCGCTCACCTTCGACTCCGTGGCGCTGCGCCCCGCCCTCTTCCCGCCCGGCGTGGTGGTGAACGCCAAGGCGATGGGCGGCACGGTGCACGTCAACGTGGGCGGCCTGAGCGGCACGTCGCTGGACGTGGACGTGGACGGGCTGCAGGCGGGCGGCGGCAACCTGCCGCGCTACACCGGCGTGGACATGGAGGGCACCCTCAACGCCAGGATTTCACTCAAGGCGCCGGGCACGCTCATCCGCGGCCAGGCCGTGGACTGGTCGCAGGCGTCAGGCACGGTGGCGCTGAACACCCAGGGGCTCACCATCAAGGGTGGCAAGGCGGCCATCCCCATGGGCGGAGGCCCCGGGATGCCCATGGACCTGCCGCGCATGGTGCTGGGTGAGCTGAAGGGCGACCTCCAGTTCGACAAGGGCCTGGGCACGGTGAAGGACCTGAACCTCAAGAGCGAGGACCTGGAGGGCCAGGGCACCGGCACGGTGAAGCTGGGCAAGCGGCTGGCGTACAGCGAGCTGGGGCTGGACGTGCGGCTCAAGTTCGAACAGGCCTTCCAGCAGCGGCTGGGGCCCCTGGCCATCGCGGTGAACATGCTGCCGGTGGACCGGGAGAACCCGGGCTACCGCGGCGGCCGGCTCACCGGCATGGTGAGCAGCCCGCGCTTCGCGGCCAGGCGCTAGCACTGGCGGCAGGGCCCCCCTCCCCGGGTTGATGCCCGCGCACGCGCCGTGTAAAGCGCTCCCCGCTGCCCCCGGTGCGGGGGCGCGGGGAGAGGTTGGAATGCCGGAGTTGGTGTTCTTCCGTCGAGGCGAGGAAGTGTTGCGGGTGGCGGTGGACCGGGCGCGGCTGGTGCTCGGTCGGGGCGACTCGAGCGACGTGGCCATTCCGGATCCGGAGGTGAGCCGCCAGCAGGTGGCCCTCCTGTGGGACGGGCAGCGGTGCCGGGTGGAGGACCTGTCCGGCAAGGGCACGAAGGTCGCGGGCAAGGTGGTGGAGCGCGCGGACCTGCCCGACGGCGCGGACGTGGAGCTGGGCCAGTGGCGCGCGGTGTTCCGCCAGCATGGCGCCAGTGAGGACGCGGACCAGGCCACCGAGGCGGGCAGCAGCACCACGGTGCAGAACCGGGACGCGCAGCGCTGGCAGGCCGCCCAGGTGCGGGTGAAGCAGGGCACCACGGAGACGGTGCACCGGCTCACCGGCGACAGCTTCACGGTGGGCAAGGACACCGGCTGCGACCTCGTCCTCCAGGACCGGTTCATCTCCGGCCGCCACCTCAAGGTGACGCGCCAGGAGGGCGTGTTCCACGTCGTGGACCTGCGCTCCACCAACGGCACGTGGCTGGGGCCCGTGCGCGTGTTTGAAGCGGAGGTGACGCTGCCCACCAGCCTGCGCGTGGGCGAGGCGGAGCTCATCCTGGAGGCGGTGCCGGCGGCGAAGAAGGAGGCGCAGGCCTTCCACGGCATCCTCGGCAGCGACCCGTCGGTGCGGCAGCTCACGGACCTCATCCAGCGCGTGGCGCCGTCCACCGCGGCCGTCACCATCCTGGGCGAGTCCGGCACGGGCAAGGAGCTGGTGGCGAACGCGCTGCACGCGTGCTCGCCGCGCGCGAACCGACCGCTCATCCCGGTCAACTGCGCGGCCATCTCCAAGGAGCTGATTGAGAGCGAGCTGTTCGGCCATGAGAAGGGCGCGTTCACCGGCTCCGTGGGTGCGCGCAAGGGCGCCTTCGAGGAGGCGGACGGCGGCACCCTGTTCCTGGACGAGATTGGCGAGCTGCCGCTGGACCTCCAGGCGAAGCTCTTGCGCGCGCTGGAGAGCGGTGAAATCAAGCGCGTGGGCGCAAGCCGCCCCATGCACGTGGACGTGCGCGTGGTGGCGGCCACCAACCGCGACCTGCTGGCGGCGTCGCGCGAGGGCCGCTTCCGCGAGGATCTGTACTACCGCCTCTGCGTCGTCCCGCTGCACCTGCCGCCGCTGAGAAGCCGCCGGGGGGACGTCGTGGGCCTCGCGGAGCACTTCGTGCGCGCCTTCGCCCCGCGCGGGCAGACGGTGCGCTTCACGCCCGCCGCGCTGGAGCGGCTCCAGCAGCACGCCTGGCCGGGCAACATCCGCGAGCTGCGCAACGTGGTGCACCGCGCGCTGCTCTTGCGCAAGGGGCCGTCCATCGACGGGGCCGACCTGTCCTTCGACCAGGAGGTCAACCGCGAGACGGGCATCACCGTGCCGGAGCTGCCGCCGGGCATGACGCTGGAGCAGATGCTGGAGAAGCTGGAGCGGCAGATCATCGAAACCGCGCTGCGCCGCTTCAACAATAACCGCGAGCGCGTGGCCCGCGAGCTGGGCCTGGCGCGCTCCACCCTCTTCAAGCGCCTGAAGGACTGGGGCATGACGAAGCAGGACGAACAGGAGTGACGGGCCGGTAGACCCTTTGTCTTCCCCGTGCGTTCCAGGGGGAGACACAGGAGACCGTCCGCCATGGGCCCGCACGCCGCCGTCCTCCCCTTCCCCACCCTCAACGACCTCTACTCCCGGCACCGCCCCCGGGCCCTGGCCATTGCCCGGCGCATCGTGGGGGACACCGACGACGCGGAGGACGTGGTGCAGGACGTCTTCCTGCGCCTGTCGCGGCAGCCGCCGGGGCTGGACGGCCGGGCGACGTGGACGACGTGGCTGCACCGGGTGATGGTCAACAGCAGCATCAACTGGCTGCGCGCGCGCCGGCGCCGGGAGCGGCTGGCCCACGCGCCCCAGGAGACGGTGTCCCCGGAAGCGCACGCCATGGGCGAACAGATGCAGCGCCACTTCCACGAAGCGCTGGAGGAGGTGAACCCCCAGCAGCGACAGGTGCTCTACCTGCGCGAGGTGCGCGGCCTGGGCTCGGCGGAGATTGCCCGGCTGCTGCGCATCCCGGAGGGCACGGTGAAGAGCGCCCTGCACCGCGGCCGCCAGCGCGCCCTCACCGTGATGGAGGAGCGCGGCCAGCGGCCGTGAGAATCCGGAGCGGCTCTACTCGTCGCCCTTGCTGCCGACGAACTGATCCGCCTTCTCCTTGAAGAGGACGTTGAAGCTGGTGAGCGACCCGTACACGCGGGTGATGTAGCTCTGCATCTCCACCTTCTCCGCCTCGGAGAGCTTGGGGTGGGCGTTGAGCTTCTGCTCCAGCACGCGCAGGCGGTCGCGCACCATCGTGACCTTGTGGAACAGGTTGTCGATGGGGAGGTCCTTCGCCTGCAGCTCAGGGTTGCCCGGGACGAGGCGCACCGTGCCGCCCTCCCACTTGGCGGCGAGCGGCGGCTCGCTGATGCCGGAGGCCTCCCGGAAGATGTCCATCAGCTCTTCGCGCGTCATGTTCAGCCCTTCCAGGTCCACCACGTCGTTGGGGTCCGCGCGCCGCCGCACCACCACGGGCGCCACGCTGCGCGCCTGGGAGCGGCCCCGCGTGCTCACGGGCGGGGGCAGCGGGGTCGCGGAGCCCCGGGGCGCGTACTTGTCACAGATGGGCGCGGAGGGTGGGAACAGGCCGCGCGAGTTGTTCATGCGGCACGGCCCCACCCAGCCACGGTGATCCACGGAGTGCGGACTCCACAGCTTGCAGTTGCCGCACACCCGTTCGTCGGGACGGAAGGTGGGAAGCGCTGGCAGCCCCTCTCCCGCGTCCGACATGTCAGCGCGCCTCCTTCACCACCGGCGAGCTCTTGCGGATGTTGAGCTCGCGCAGGAGCGCGTCCGCGTTCTCGACCTGGTCGAGCTGCCAGAGCACGTAGCGCACGTCCACGTTGACGTTCCGGGCCACGTCCGGATTGTAGCCGAAGTCGTTCGCGACGTTCTCCCACACGCGGTCGAAGTTCACGCCCACGAGCTCGCCCTTGCCGTTCACCGTGGGGCTGCCGGAGTTGCCGCCCGTGGTGTCCGCGTCCGACAGGAAGTCCACCGGCACGTCCTTCAGCCGGGGGTCCACCCAGCGGCCGAACTTCTTCGCCTCGGCCGTCGCGCGCACCTTGTCGGGCACATTGAAGGGCTCCTCGCCCGTGTGCTTCTGGAGCAGGCCCGTCAGCGTCGTCTGGGGCAGGTACACCGCGCCGTCGCGCGGCGAGTAGCCCTGCACCTTGGCGAACGACACGCGCAGCGTGCTGTTGGCGTCCGGGGCGACGGGCTTGCCCGCCTGCGCCATCACCGCCTTGCGCCACGCCGGCCGCAGCCGCGACGCCGCGCCCTGGCGCCGGTCCTTGGTGTCGTCCAGCGCCGCCTGCTCCTTCGCCAGGTCCAGGCCGAACGCGAGCAGCAGATCCTTGCGCGCGGCGAGCTGCGCGGTGGACTCGTCCGCCATCTTCATCCGCGCCGCCTGCGTCAGCACCTGGGTGCCGGCGTAGAGCGCGTCGATCTTCGCGGTGACGTCCTTCGCCGCGTACGTCTTGCCGAAGTGGGTGTCCACGGCGGCGATGCGCTCTTCGGGCCGGAGCGCCTGCGCGCGCTTCACGAACGCGTGGAGCAGGGCCTTGTCCGCGGCGATGAAGAGGTTCTTCTGCTCGCGCTCCAGGCGGTCCTTGATGCGCGGCAGCTCGCGGTCCATGTACTCCGGGCGGCGCTCCAGGTCCGGCTTCGCGCGCTCCATGGACAGGCGGGCCACGGACGTCGCGAGCGCGGGGCCGCGCGCGAGGCGTCCGGACACGCCGAGCAGGAAGTCACGCTCGAAGGTCTTCGTGGCCACCTGCTGTTCGGCGAGCAGATCCTCGCGGGCCTTGAGGGCGTCGTTCCACTGCGCGCCGCCCTTCCTGGCCCAGGCGAGGACGGAGGTCTCGGTGGCGCGCTGCTTCTCCACGATGCGGCCGCGCTGCAGTCCCTCCAGCTGGCCGCCCGCGTTCTTGTAGACGTTGTGCAGGCTCTTGAGCTGCGAGGCCACGGCGATCCTCCCCGCGGGGTCCTTCTCGCCTTCGGCCTCCAGGAGGCGGATGGCCTCGCCCAGCACGTCGCGCACGCGCGGGTAGTAGCGCGCCTGGCGTTCGGCCATCTCATCCGCGAGCAGCGTGCGGAAGGTGGTGCCCGGGTAGCCCAGCACCATCACGAAGTCGCCCGGCTTCACGCCCTGGGTGGACAGCGGGAAGAAGAACTCCGCCTTGTAGGGCACGTTCTTCTCGCTGTACGGGGCGGAGCTTCCGTCCGGCGCGGTGTACGCGCGGATGATGGAGAAGTCGCCGGTGTGGCGCGGCCAGGACCAGTTGTCCTCCTCGCCGCCGTACTCGCCCACGCCGCGGGGCGGCGCGTAGACGAGCCGCACGTCCTGCAGCTCCACCGCGTCCACCAGCGTGTAGTTGACGCCGCCGTCGAAGGTCGCGACCTGGCAGCGGGTGGCGGGGCGCTTCTCGCACTCGGCGACCAGCTCCTTCTGCTTGCGGTCAATGGCCTTGTAGCGCGCGAGATCATCCGCGCCCGCGGGAACGGCGGCGGTGATGTCCGCCGTCACGTCCTTGAAGCTGCGCGGCACCTGCACGCGCGAGCCCTTGCCCGGGAGTTCCTCGGCCGGACGCTTCGCGAGGAAGCCGTCGGTGATGAGGTCCTTCTGGGGGGAGCTGTGCTCCTGGATCATCGAGAAGGCGCAGTGGTGGTTGGTGATGATGAGGCCGGAGGCGGAGATGAACGACCCGGAGCAGCCGCCGGTGTTCACCGTGCCCGCCAGCAGGCCGGTGCCCCTTTTCGGGTCCCACAGCTTGTTGGGAGGCAGCTGGAGGCCCTGGGCCTTGAGCCAGGCGGGGCTCAGTTCCAGCACCTGCTGGGGGGTCCACTTCCCTTCCCCGGCGAAGGCGGGGGCAGCCACGAGCGACAGGAGGAGGAGCGTCTTCTTCATGGTGTCCCCTCCCTACTCCGTCCGGTGCCCGAGCGCGACCGTTCCGGTGTCGGTGGAAGGCGTTTTCGCGGAAGATGGAACACCCCTGAATGTTCCGGTGTCTCTTCGGGTGTCCAGGCAGGCAGGGGTTCTGAGGGAGCGAGCGATGCGCACGGCGAGCGGGGCCACACTGGATGTCGGGCGGCTGGTGCTGCTCGTGCTGCTCGTGGGGGCGTCCTGGTACTTCTGGTACTCGCCGGTGTTGTGGCCGGTGAAGGTGTTGGTGGTGATGATGCATGAGAGCGGGCATGCCATCGCCACGCTGCTCGTGGGTGGGTCGGTGGACCGGGTGCATCTGCAGTTGAACGAGGGGGGCAGCTGTTTCTCGCGGCTGCCGCCCGGGGTGTTCAACCGCATCATGGTGTCCTCGGCGGGCTACCTGGGCAGCGCGGTGGCCGGGGCGCTGTTGATGCTGGCCACGTTCCGCTTCCGGCTGGGGCGCGCGGTGATGGGCGCGGCGTCGGTGTGGCTGGGGGTGATGGGCTTCTTCTACGCGGGGGACCTCTTCACGCTGGCGTTCTGTCTGGGCATGGCGGCGGCGATGGGGCTGGGCGCGCGCTTCCTGCCGTCGGGGGTGGTGGACGCGCTCAACCTGTTCCTCGCGGCCTTCACCGCGCTCTACGTCGTCTTCGACCTGCGGGACGACCTGTGGAACAGCGCGGTGCGGGCGCAGAGCGACGCGGCCATCCTCGCGAGCGAGACCTGGGTGCCGTCCATCGTCTGGGCGGTCCTGTGGACGCTCCTGTCGCTGGCGCTGCTCGCGGTGTCCGCGTACTGGTCGCTGCACGCGAAGCCCCAGGGCGGCGGCGGCGTGCGGATGCCGCCGGTCGCCCGGGCGCGGCGGGTGTGAGCAGGCCGCGGCGGCCCTACTTCCGCGGCCGCATCCGGAACGCCACGAACGACGCCATGTCCGGGAAGGCGAAGTACGGGTTCTTCTGGCGCACGGCGTCCATGCCCGCCACCGGCACGTCCGCGTAGTCGTGCCCCGGGAACAGCCGCGCGGAGTCCGGCACCTTCAGCAGCACCTGCGACAGCGAGCGGTACATCGCCTCCGGGTTGCCGCCCGGAAAGTCGCACCGGCCACAGCCGTTGATGAACACCGTGTCCCCGGACACCAGCGCGTCGTCCGCCAGCAGGCAGTGCGAGCCCGGCGTGTGCCCGGGCGTGTGCAGCGCCTGGAACGTGCGCGAGCCCACCGGCACCGGGTCCCCCGCCTTCAGCGGCCGGAGCGCATCCCCGCCCCAGGTGCGCAGCTCGCGCGAGAACGCGATCTCCTCCGCCTGCGCGTACACCGGTACGTCGTGGCGCGACAGCAGCTCCTGGAGGCCGTTGATGTGGTCGCCGTGACAGTGCGACACGAACGCGCCCACCACCCGCTTGCCCTCGGAGGCCACCTCCGCCTCGATGGCCGGCACGTCCCAGGCCGGATCCACCACCACCACCTCCGGCCCGTCCGCGGGGCCCACGAGGTAGACGAAGTTGTCCATCGGTCCCAGCTTCAGCTGGCGTACGTACGGCGTTGGCATGGCTGTCCTCCTTGCGAGCACTCTACGTCCAGGCTTGCCGCCCTGCGCCCGTTCCCGTTGAATGCCCCTTTCAACGCCCGTTCCGCCAGGAGGTCTCCTTCCGTGAAGCGCCTGCCCACCTTGCTCGCCTGCACGCTGCTCGCCAGCGTTGATGCCGCCGCCGCGAGCCGGGGGAGCTCCACGTTCCGCTACAAGCCGGGTCCGGACGAAGAACGCCCCGTCATCATCGACGCCACCATCGGGCCCCAGGGCAGCGACTTCGCCATGCGGCTGAAGTTCGACCGGATGCCCTTCGGCGAGGAGTGCAAGCAGCGCTGCGCCAACGTCACCCTCTTCCTGGACACCGACGCCAGCGCCCAGTCCGGCCTCCTCCTGCCCACGAAGGGCCCGGAGAACGGCGCCGACCTGGCCGTCGTCATCCAGGGCGTGCGCGAGTACAAGCGCCAGGACGCCCCCGCGGAGCTGAACCTGCGCGTGAAGGTGCGCCAGCTGGGCTCCGACACCCAGAGCGCGGATGGCGGCGAACTGCTCGCCGACCTCAACCACCGCCAGGACCCCGAGCGCGTCCAGACGGACGGCACCACCGTCTACCTGCTCATCGACGCCACCAGCGCCCTGCTGCCCTCCGCGAAGAAGGTGCGCATCATCTACCACCCGGCCGGCGGCAAGGCCGTGCAGGCCACCATCGGTGGCATGCTGGGCGACAGCTCCGGCAGGGGCGTGCAGATCTTCAAGCGCGGCAACTGGGGCCGCGCCCCCGACGCCGAACCCCGGAAGCCGCGCGCCAATCCGTCCGGCGACAACGGGTAGCCACCTCCCTTCCGCAAGCAGCCCGCCAGCCAACCGCTGTCCCTTGCACCTCTCGGAATTCCGGGGGGTTGGCGGTGCGTTTCAAGCAGGCACAGGACTGTACGGATGTACAGAAGTCCCGCGTCGGAGCCGACGCAACCTCCCGAATTCGTTCTCAATGTCAGGGGGCCATGGTAGTCCCGCCGCTTGACGTGATGGTCCGACCCGACCGGTGGCGTGCACGCAGGCCGCGCGCCGCGTCAGGGGGTTGGGGCGGACCCGTAAAACCCATCTGGATTTCATGACCATGCTCGCAGACGCCGATACGAAGACGCGCAAGAAGCAGGGAGGCCCGGCAGGGGGCGGAGGCGGAGGCAGTGGTGGCGCGTCCGGTGCCGGGGGCGGGGGCGGCAGCATCCCCGCGGGCCTCGCCGAGGAGGCCCGCCGCCGCTACCTCAACTACGCCCTGTCGGTCATCACCTCGCGCGCCCTGCCCGACGTGCGCGACGGCCTCAAGCCGGTGCAGCGCCGCATCCTCTACGGCATGTGGAACGACCTGAACCTGTCGTTCGACACCAAGTACCAGAAGTGCGCCCAGGTCGTCGGCGCCATCATGGGCCGCTACCACCCGCACGGCGACACGGCCATCTACGACGCGCTCGTCCGCATGGCCCAGGACTTCTCCCTGCGCTACCCGCTGGTGGACGGCCACGGCAACTTCGGCTCGCTCGACGGCGACTCCGCCGCCGCCTACCGCTACACCGAGTGCCGGCTGGAGAAGCTGGCCACGGAGCTGCTGGGCGAACTGGACAGCAAGACGGTCCGCTTCCGGCAAAACTACGACGGCACCCGGGACGAGCCCGTCGTCATCCCCGCGCGCGTGCCCCAGCTCCTGATGAACGGGACGACGGGCATCGCGGTGGGCATGGCCACCAACATCCCGCCCCACCACCTGGGCGAGCTGGTGGACGCGCTGCTGGCCCTCATCGAAAACCCGGAGCTGGCGGTCAAGGACCTGCTCAAGTGGATCAAGGGCCCGGACTTCCCCACCGGCGGGCAGATCCTCAACAGCAAGCCGGAGCTGCGCGAAATCTACGAGACGGGCCAGGGCGGCGTCCGCGTGCGCGGCGAGTACAAGCTGGAGGAGCTCAAGCGCGGCGGTCAGATGATCGTCGTCACCTCCATCCCGTACACGGTGAACAAGTCCACCCTCGTCGCGAAGATTGGCGAGCTGGTGCGCGAGCGCAAGCTGCCGCTCATCACCGACGTGCGCGACGAGTCCACCAAGGACGTGCGCATCGTCCTGGAGCTCAAGAAGGACGCCAGCCCGGAGCTGGTGATGGCGTACCTCTACAAGCACACGCCCCTGCAGACGACCTTCGGCGTGAACCTCACCTGCCTGGTGCCGTCCGACAACCCGGACGTCGGCACGCCCAAGCGGTTGGACCTCAAGAGCATCCTCCGCTACTTCCTCGACTTCCGCCTGGAGATCGTCACCAAGCGGTTCGAGCACGAGCTGGCGGAGCTCAAGCGCCGCGTCCACATCCTCGAGGGCTTCGAGCGGGCGTACGACGCGCTGGACGAGATGATCCGCATCATCCGTCAGTCCGAGGGCAAGCAGGACGCGGCCCAGAAGCTGATGGCCCGCTTCAAGCTGGATGAGATCCAGGTGGACGCCATCCTGGAGATGAAGCTGTACAAGCTGGCGCGCCTGGAGATCCTCGTCGTCCAGAAGGAGCTCAAGGAGAAGCGCGCGGAGATCAAGCGCATCGAGGGCATCCTCAAGGACGTGAAGAAGCGCTGGACCGTCATCCGCGACGAGCTCACCGAGATGAAGGCGGCGTACAACGACAAGCGCCGCACGCGCATTGGCGGCGCCGGGTCCGAAGAGGTGGAGTTCTCCGCGGAGGCCTTCATCACGGACGAGGACGCCCACGTGGTCCTCACCCGCGACGGGTGGATCAAGCGCGTGCGCGAGGTGAAGGACCCGTCCACCACGCGTCTGCGCGAAGGCGACGCGGTGATGGCGGTGCTCGCCGGCAGCCTGAAGGCGAACCTGGTGCTGTTCACCAACTTCGGCACCGCCTACGTCACCCGCTTCAACGACGTGCCGGCCTCCACCGGCTACGGCGACCCGGTGCAGAAGCTGTTCAAGTTCGACGACGGCGAGCGCATCGTGGGCGCCCTGTCGCTGGACCCGCGCCTGCACCAGCCGGAGAAGCTGGTAGCGGTGACGCGCCAGGGCCTGGGCATGCGCTTCCTGCTCGCGCCCCACGCGGAGGTCTCCACCCGCGCCGGCCGCCGCTACGCGAAGACGGGCGAGGGCGATGAGATCATCGGCACGCAGCCGGTGGGCGACCGCGACCTGCTCGCGGTCCTCACGGAGAAGACGAGCGCGCTCGTGTGCAAGGTGGCGGAGGTGAACGAACTGGCCGGCCCCGGCAAGGGCGTGCAGGTCATCAAGGTGGAAGCGGGCGACCGGGTGGTGGACTTCCTCGCGGCGCCCGCCAACCAGAAGGACGCCACGCTGGAGTTCGAGACGCAGAAGGGCCGCAAGCTGCACCTGTCACCGGCGAAGTTCACGGTGACGGCCCGCGGCGGCAAGGGCCATGAGATGTCCAAGCGCGACACGGTGAAGGAGGTGGCGCGGCCCGTCACCTTCGTGCCGCTGCCGGAGAAGAAGGAGTAGCGGGAAGGCCATGGCGACCAAGAAGGAAAGCTACACAGGCGCGGACATCCAGGTCCTCGAGGGCCTGGAGCCGGTGCGCAAGCGCCCGGCCATGTACATCGGTGGCACCGACAGCACGGGCTACCACCACCTCTTGTGGGAGATCCTCGACAACTCGGTGGACGAGGTCATCAACGGCTACGCCACCACCGTCGAGGTGACGCTGCACAAGGGGGGCAAGTCCATCACCGTCGTGGACAACGGGCGCGGCATCCCCGTGGACATGATGCCCAAGCACAAGAAGCCCGCCGTGGAGGTCATCCTCACGACGCTGCACTCGGGCGGCAAGTTCGAGCAGGGCAACTACATCCACTCGGGCGGTCTGCACGGCGTGGGCAGCTCGGTGGTGAACGCGCTCGCCAGCAAGCTCCAGGTGGAGATCAAGCGCGACGGCAAGCGCCACGTGCAGACGTACGCGCGCGGCAAGGCCACGAGCCCCCTGAAGGTGGAGGGCCCGGCGCGCGGCACCGGCACGTCGCTCACGTTCGAACCGGACTCCGAAATCTTCGGGGAGAAGCAGCGCTTCGACGCGGAGCTCGTGCGCGAGCGGCTGGAGGCGAAGAGCTACCTGCACAAGGGCATGACCGTCATCTGGAAGGATGAGACGGCCACGCCCGCGGTGAGCGTGACGTACAAGCACGACGGCGGCATCGCCGAATACCTCACCCGGGTCGTCTCCGAGCGACAGAAGCCCATCGTCCCCACCGGCGGCACGCCGTTCTACTACGCGCGTGACAACGAGGTCCGGCTGGAGGTGGCGCTGGCGTGGACGGAGGCCACGGACGAGCACGTGCGCTCGTACGTCAACGGCATCCCCACCGCCATGGGCGGCACGCACGAGGCGGGCCTCAGGGCCGCCATCGTCAAGGCGATGCGCAACTACATCGACACGCACGACCTGACGCCCAAGGGCGTGACGCTCACCGCGGAGGACATCCGCGAGGGCATCACCGCCATCCTGTCCGTCTACGTGGTGGAGCCCCAGTTCCAGGGGCAGACGAAGGGCCGCCTCAACAACCCGGAGACCGCGGGCCAGGTGGACGGTGCCATCCGTCCGGTGCTGGAGAAGTGGTTCAACGACAACAAGTCCATCGCGGAAGCGCTGCTGGCGCGCATCATCCTGGCCGCCCGCGCCCGCGAGGCCTCGCGCGCGGCCTCCGCCGCCATCAACCGCAAGACGGCGGTGAGCCACCGGCTCAACCTGCCCGGGAAGCTGGCGGACTGCTCGTCCACGGATCCGCAGTCGAGCGAGCTGTTCATCGTGGAGGGCGACTCGGCAGGCGGCTCCGCCAAGCAGGGCCGCGACCGGCGCACCCAGGCCATCCTCCCCTTGCGCGGCAAGGTGCTCAACGCGGAGCAGGCGTCCACCGACAAGGTGGCCACCAACAAGGAGCTCCAGGACATCGTCAGCGCGCTGGGGTGCGGCATCGGCGCGGACTTCGACATCACGAAGCTGCGGTATGGCCGCGTCTTCCTGCTGATGGACGCCGACAGCGACGGCCACCACATCGCCACGCTGCTGCTCACGTTCTTCTACCGCCACCTGCGGCCCCTCATCGAGGCGGGCGCGGTGCACATCGCCCAGCCGCCGCTGTACCGGGTAGACATTGGCAAGGAGACGTACTGGGCCCTGGACGAACCGGACCGCGACCGCATCATCCGCGAGAAGGTCCGCGGCAACGCCAAGCCCAACATCATGCGCTTCAAGGGCCTGGGGGAGATGACCGCGGATGAGCTGAAGGAGACGACGCTGGATGTGCGCAACCGCATCAGCCTGCGCGTCACCATCGACAACGCCCTGGAGACGGACCGCATCATCAACGACCTGATGGGCAAGGACGTCTCCGCGCGTTACAAGTTCATCACCGAGCAGGCCGGCGAAGTGCAGGAACTCGACGTCTGAAAGAGCCGGAGTCCATGCTCACCCGGGACGGGTTCCGTCCGTCCCGGGGAGGGCATTGGTCTTCCGCCCCGCCGGTCGGCTAGCATCCGCCGAATCGTGAACACACCCCGTCTTGCCCTGACTTTCGCGCTCGCCTGTATGCTGAGCGCTCCCGCCGCCGACGCCGCCACCAAGCGAAAGAGCGCCAAGAAGAAGCGCCCCGCCGCCACGAAGGCCACGAAGCCGGCCCCCGTCCCCGAGGACACCTTTACCCCTCCGGAGGACATGGCCCCGGCGGCGGCCAGCCCCGTGACGCCCGCGGCCCCCGC
>NZ_RAWG01000117.1 GCF_003611735.1 Corallococcus sicarius
CTGCCCCGCCTTCGCCCCGACCGCCGCCTTCCCTGGAGGGCGGGGAGCCTGCCATCGACCCCGTGTGCGGCATGACGGTGGACCCGCGCGCGCCGCGAGGAGGCCAGTGGGCGCACGACGGACACACCTGGTCCTTCTGCGGGGAGAAGTGCCGCCTGCGCTTCCAGGCGGACCCCGAGCGCTTCCTCCGTCCCCAGGCCTCCCCGCCGGCTCCCAATGCGGGCGCCGTCTACGTGTGCCCCATGGACCCGGAGGTGCGCCAGGACACGCCGGGCGCCTGCCCGAAGTGCGGCATGGCGCTGGAGCCCGAGTCACCGCCCGTCCTGGAGACGCGCGTCGAGTACACCTGCCCCATGCACCCGGAGGTGGTGCGCGACGGGCCGGGCACCTGCCCGAAGTGCGGCATGGCGCTGGAGCCGCGCACGGTGACGGTGGAGCAGAAGCCGGATCCAGAGCTGCGCTCGATGACGCGGCGGTTCTGGGTGGGGCTCGTGTTGAGCGCGCCGCTGATGGTCCTGGGCATGGCGGACATGCTGCCGGGTCAGTCCCTGCTGCACGCGCTGTCCCCGGCGGCGCTGCTGTGGGCGCAGCTCGCGCTGGCGACGCCCGTGGTGCTCTGGGTGGGCGCGCCGTTCTTCCAGCGGGGTTGGGCCTCGGTGCGCAACCGGCACCTGAACATGTTCACGCTCATCGCGCTGGGCGCGGGCGCGGCGTACCTGTTCAGCGTCGTCGCCACGCTGTTCCCGCACCTGCTGCCCGAGGGCGCGCGCACGGGCCACGGAGGCACCGCGCCCGTGTACTACGAGGCGGCGGCCATCATCCTCACGCTGGTGGCGCTGGGGCAGGTGCTGGAGCTGCGGGCACGGCACGCGACGTCCGGCGCCCTGCGCGCCCTCTTGTCCCTCGCCCCCGCCACCGCGCGGCGCATCGGGGACGACGGCCACGAGGAGGACGTGCCGCTGTCGCAGGTGCACGTGGGCCAGCGGCTGCGCGTGCGCCCCGGTGAGAAGGTGCCGGTGGACGGCGAGGTGCTGGAGGGCGCGAGCGCGGTGGACGAAGCGCTCGTCACCGGAGAGCCGGTGCCGGTGGAGAAGGGCCCGGGCGCGAAGGTGACGGGCGGCACGGTGAACGGCACCGGAACGCTGGTGATGCGCGCGGAGCGCGTGGGCAGGGACACGCTGCTCGCCCGCATCGTCCAGCGCGTCGCCGAGGCCCAGCGCACCCGCGCCCCCATCCAGCGGCTCGCGGACCGGGTGGCCGGAGTCTTCGTGCCCGCGGTCATCGCCGTCGCGGTGGTGACGGCGGCGGTGTGGGCGGTGTGGGGCCCGGAGCCCCGGCTCGCGCACGCGCTGGTGAACGCGGTGGCGGTGCTGATCATCGCCTGCCCGTGCGCGCTGGGACTGGCCACGCCCATGTCCGTGATGGTGGGGACGGGGCAGGGGGCGCGCATGGGCGTGCTCATCCGCGACGCGGCGGCGCTGGAGCGGATGGCCGCGGTGGACACGCTGGTGGTGGACAAGACGGGCACGCTCACGGAGGGCAAGCCGCGGCTCGTGTCGGTGGAGCCGTCACCGGGCGTGGACGCCACCGTCCTCCTGCGCCAGGCCGCGAGCCTGGAGCGCGGCAGCGAGCACCCGCTGGCGGCGGCCGTGGTCGCGGGCGCGCGCGAGCGGGGCATCACCCTGGGGGGCGTGGAGGGCTTCCAGTCGCAGCCGGGCCAGGGCGTGCGCGGACGCGTGGACGGGCACGACGTCGCGCTGGGCAACGCGGCGCTGATGCAGGCGCTGGGCGTGGAGGTGGAGGCGCTGACGAAGCGGGCCGAGGCGCTGCGGGAAGAGGGGCAGACGGTGGTGCTGGTGTCGGTGGACGGCCGGCCCGCGGGCCTGCTGGGGGTGGAGGACCCGGTGAAGGACTCCACGCCGGAGGCCCTGGCGCTCTTGAGGGCCGAGGGCCTGCGCGTGGTGATGCTCACCGGCGACAGCCCCACGACGGCGCACGCGGTGGCGCGCAGGCTGGGCATCACCGACGTCATCGCCGGAGTGCAGCCGGACGCGAAGGGCGACGCGGTGAAGCAGCTCCAGGCCGAGGGGCGCGTGGTGGCGATGGCGGGCGACGGGGTGAACGACGCCCCGGCGCTCGCGCGGGCGGATGTGGGCATCGCGATGGGGACGGGCACGGACATCGCGATGGAGAGCGCGGGCGTGACGCTGGTGAAGGGGGACCTGCGGGGCATCGCGCGGGCGCGCCGGCTGAGCCGGGGCGTGCTGCGCAACATCCGCCAGAACCTCTTCTTCGCCTTCATCTACAACCTGCTGGGGGTGCCCCTGGCCGCGGGCGTGCTGTACCCCGTCTTCGGCCTGCTCCTGAGCCCCCTGTTCGCGAGCGCGGCCATGAGCCTCTCCTCGGTGTCCGTCATCGCCAACGCCCTGCGGTTGCGCCGCCTGAAGCCCTGAGGAGGGCCCTGAGACTGTCGCCCGCCCGTCGCGCCGCCGACCTGCCCGGCGCAAGGGGGGCGTGCACGCGGGCCCGGGCCCATTAGAGTGGGGCCATGAACGCCCGCGAGGAGGGGCGCACCGCCGGTGCGCCCAGCAGCCACATCTCCGTCGTCAAACTGCCGCACTCGTGGTTCATCCTCTGCACGTCACGCGAGCTGGGCGACAAGCCGCTCGCGCGCACGCTCCAGGGCACGCCCCTGGTGCTGTTCCGGGGGGAGGGAGGCAAGCCCGGCGCGCTGGTGGACCGGTGCCCGCACCGCAACGTGCCGCTGTCCCTGGGGCGCGTGCAGGGCGGGCAGCTCGAGTGCGGCTACCACGGCTGGCGCTTCGACCCGGGCGGCCAGTGCCGGCTCATCCCCGGCCTCGTGGGCGAACCGGAGGCGAAGTCGCGCTGCGCCACCGCCTACGCGGCGCGCGAGCAGGACGGCTTCGTCTGGGTCTACTCCACGCCCGGGGTGGAGCCCACCACGGAGCCCTTCCGCTTCCCGCTGCTGGACGCGGGCGACTACACCAC
The DNA here is from genome assembly GCF_003611735.1 of Corallococcus sicarius. GTDB lineage: Bacteria > Myxococcota > Myxococcia > Myxococcales > Myxococcaceae > Corallococcus > Corallococcus sicarius. Next base: position 3,010 of record NZ_RAWG01000117.1, read on the forward strand.
CGTGCGCCGGGTGCTGCGCGCGCCGGGCTCGCTGCACGCGGTGCTGGAGAACACGCTGGACGTGCCGCACACGGCCTTCCTCCATGGCGGCCTGTTCCGCACCGCGGAGAAGCGCAACGAGATTGACGTCGTGGTGCGCCGGGGCGTGGATCAGGTGGAGGCGGAGTACCTGGGCGAACCCGCGCCGAAGGGGCTCGTCGGGAGGCTGCTCGCGCCGGGCGGCGGCGTGGTGCAGCACTTCGACCGCTTCCTGATGCCGTCCATCGCGCAGGTGGAGTACCGCATCGGCGAGCGGAGCCACATCCTGGTCACCTCCGCGATGACGCCCGTGGGGGACTGGGACACGCTCGTGTACGCGGTGGTGACGTTCAAGCTGCCGGTGCCGCGCCTGCTGCTCAAGGCCGCGCTGCCGTTCGTGCTGCCGGTGGGCCTGCACATCTTCGGGCAGGACGCGCGCATCCTCGCGAAGCAGACGGACTCCATCCGCCGCTTCGGCACGGAGTCCTACGCCTCCACCGAAATCGACGTGCTGGGGCCCAGCATCCTGCGCCTCATGCGCGCCCAGGAGCGCGAGCGGACCGCGCCGCTCCCGGACACGGTGCACGAGACGCGCGTGCGCATGCGCACGTAGTCCCAATGCCAGACAGCCGGACGATGCGCGGGTCTTGAACCGGGCATTGTCCATGCGCAGCCAGTCGAAGAAGGGCTCGCCGCTCCAGCGTCCCGTCTTGGCGCTGATCCTCCGGTGAATACATTTTCGCGAGGTCGAAAATGAGTGCCGGCCTGGCGCGGCACCTGAGGACGAATCCATGACTTTTCCAACGTTTCACGCAGAAGCCGTGTCTGATTTCCATCCCGCCCCTTCGGTGGACGAAATCGAGGCGACCCAGCTCCACGTCTCGCAATCCCTCCCCAAGGGGGCTGGCAGCATCGGCATCCCCGTCGGGGTCGAGGGTGAGGTGCCTCGGGAGGTCGGGCTGGATCGGACCCAGCTCGCGGCCGCCGGCTTCGAGGGCAAGGTCGGTCAGGCCCTCGTCATCCCACGCGCGGCCGGCCCTGCGCTCGTGGTGGTAGGCATTGGAGCCAAGGGTGAGCGCGACGTGGCTTCCCTCCGGCACGCCGCCGCCGCCTTCGCCCGGGCGGGAGGCCACTACGCCCACCTCGTCGTCACCCTGCCGGACCTCGGCGGCATCGCGCCCGACGTCGCGGCGCAGGCGGTCGTCGAGGGAGTCCTCCTGGCGCGCTACCGCTATCGCCCCCTCAAGCGCACGTCCCAGCAGGAGCCGCCGCTCGAAGCCCTCACCCTCCTGTCGTCGTCACTTCCGCTGGAAGAGGTGAAGCGCGGCGTCGCACGCGGCCGGGTGACCGCCCGGGCCGCCGAGCTCGCCCGCGACCTCTCCAACGCACCGGCGACGCTGCTCACCGCCCGCCGCCTTGAAGAGATTGCTCGCGTCGTGGCGGCCGATTCGGGTCTGGACATCGAGGTCTTCGACGAGAAGGCCCTGTCCAAGCTCGGCTGCGGCGGCATGCTCGGCGTGAACGCGGGGAGCTCCGAGCCTCCGCGACTCATCAAGCTCTCCTACCAGCCGAAGGACGCCCGAGGGCAGCCCATCGTGCCCGTCGGCCGCGTCTCGCTGGTCGGCAAGGGCATCATGTACGACTCGGGAGGACTCGGTCTGAAGCCAAACGACCTGGTCCACGCCGCGATGAAGACAGACATGTCCGGCGCCGCGGCCATCCTGGCCGCCATGTCGGCACTGTCCTCGCTCGGCGCCAGGTCCTCGGTCACGGGGTATCTCATGTGCACCGACAACATGCCGGGGGGCAAGGCGATGCGGCTCGGCGACGTCCTGACGGCCCGGGGCGGCAAGACCATCGAGGTCCTGAACACCGACGCCGAAGGCCGGCTGGTCATGATGGACGGCCTGGTCCTGGCGACGGAGGAGCAGCCGCCGCCCGACGCCATCCTCGACATCGCCACGCTCACCGGGGCCTGCGAGCGGGCCCTTGGCAACGACAACGCGGGCGTCATCGGCAACCATCAGGGGGTGGTGGACCAGGTGCGTGCGGCGGCGGAGAAGTCCGACGAGACGGTGTGGCAGTTCCCGCTCGACAGGCGCCTGCGCAAGGAACTCGACTCAGAGGTCGCGGACCTCAAGAACGTCGGTGGGGTGAACGCGGGTCAGATCACCGCGGCCCTCTTCCTGGAGGAGTTCGTCGCCGGCATCCCCTGGGCGCACATCGACATGGCTGGAACCTCGAGGGTCGAAACCGACAAGTCGTGGCGCTCCAAGGGCGCGACCGGCTACGGCACGCGCCTGCTCATCGAGTTCCTCCTCGCGTTCAGTGCCCCAGGGGAAACCCGCCACTGAGTTCGCGGATTTCTAGAACTCGAACTCAGCGCCCAGGGTCAGGGCCAGGTCCGCGACGGCCTTCCCTGCGGCGGGCGCTGTGTCGACCCCCACCACGAGGTTCGTGCTGAGCGCCAGCCGGTGCGTGATGTACGTCGAGAACTTGCTGGTGGATTCGAGGAGGAGGCGGGCATCCCCCAGGATGTTCGGGAAGACCTCCAGGTACTGGGTGAACTTCACCCTCTCGTTGAGGGGGTAGTAGAGGGTCAACCTCGCGCCTGGAGCGAGCAGGTCCACGTTGGGGAGATCCTGCTCGTCCTCGAAATACTGGAACCGCGCCTCGTTCGAGTAGTGCAGGCCCAGATCCACGCGCAGCAGCTGCTGCTCTGCGTACTTCGTGTCGCGCTCGAGCAGGGTGAACGCGATGCCTGCCTCCCCATCCAGGCGCAACTCGACGCTGGACAGATGGTCGGTCTTCGCGTCGGCGAGTGCGTAGACGCCAAGCAACGGGGTGAAGCGCCGCTCACCGCGAACGGACACCGAGAGCGCCTCCGCCACGACGTCCTCGCTGCTGTCGTCATCCTCGCCGGAGTCGGCGGTATCCAGGACGCCATCCACCATGAAGGTCGCAACCCAGACCTTCGTGCGGTACTCGGCCAGGCCATTCGCGGTCAATGACAGAGCCCTGCTGTTTCCGGCGAGCAGCATGAACGAGAGCGCCGCGGAGCCTGTCCATGGGTCGGGTTTCTCCTCCTGTTGAGGAATTGGATCCGGAGCCTGGGCCAGCACGGCAAGCAGAAGCGGAAGCGAGAGGGACATGGGTACCCCAGAGAGGTGAGGAGCGGGGCGTGCCCACGCGCCGCGGAAGCTGACGGTGGGCGCAGTCATCATCAACCGGTCCCACGGTCGGTGGCGCTGTGCTGCACCCGACCTGCATTGACAGACACCGGAGGGGGACCCAGGTTTTCTCCCCCTTCCAAGAGACAGCGAGCCGCCACGAATGGACACCCCAGGCGAGGCCCCCTTCATCTCCACCGGTCAGCTCCCCTCTTCGGAGCGGGTCCGGGAGCTGCTGGATGAGGCATACCAACGCCACAAAGGAAACACGGACGGACAGTGCTCCCAGGTCTATCCCGCGCTGGCGAGGGTGAAGCCCCAGCTCTTCGGCGCGTGTGTGGCTGGCATCAATGGCAGCAGCCACGGGGTGGGAGACGTGGACCATCCGTTCGCCATCATGAGCGTCTCAAAGCCATTCCTCTTCGCCCTGGTCTGCCAGGCCCTGGGCCCGGAGGTGGCCCGGCGCAAGCTGGGGGTCAATGGCACCGGCCTGCCGTTCAATTCGGCCATGGCAGTCGACCAGAGCCCGGACGGACGGACGAACCCCATGGTGAACACGGGAGCGCTGGCGACGACGAGCCTCGTTCCAGGCGCCAGTCCAGAGGCCAGGTGGCGGTTCATCCATGAGGGGTTGTCCCTCTTCGCCGGCAGCCGGCTCGCGCTCGACGAAGAGGTGTATGCCTCCGCGTCGAAGACCCACCACCGCAACCAGGGGCTCGCCTGGCTGCTGCACGGTCTGGGCCGCCTGGACACGGATCCGGTCCAGACGACGGAGCTCTACACCCGCCAGTGTTCGCTGGCGGTGACGGCCCGGCAGCTCGCCGTGATGGGGGCGACCCTGGCGGACGGAGGCGTCAACCCGCTCACCGGGAAGCGGGTCGTCGACGAGGAGGTCTGCCACCACGCGCTCGCGGTGATGGCCACGGCGGGGATGTACGAAACCTCCGGAGACTGGCTCTACGACGTGGGGATGCCGGGCAAGAGTGGCATCGGTGGTGGCATCGTCGCCGTCGCACCGGGGAAGGGTGGGTTGGGCACCTTCGCCCCGCTGCTCGACTCCGCCGGGAACAGCATCAAGGGGCAGCTCGTCGCGAAGTTCCTGGCCCAGCGGATGGGCTTGAGCCTGTTCATCTCGAAACCCGACACGGGACCTCGATGAAGGACTGGACGGTCACCACGCTCCTGGTGCTGGCCCTGGAGCTGGTGCTCTTCGTGACCCTGCTGCTGGCCATCGAACTGGCCTACCGCATCGCGCGCAGACGGAGATTCTCCTCCCCCTCCACCCAACTTCGCTCGGTCACCGCGGTCTCCAGCGTCGTCTTCTCCTTGATGGGCCTCATCCTGGCCTTCTCCTACTCCGAGGCGGGAAGGCGCCTGGAAGTGCATCGGAACCTGGTGGTCGACGAGGCCAACGCCATCAGCAGTGTGTGGTTCCTCGCGGACGTGGTGCAGGAGGAGGCCCAGCCGCCGCTGCGCGAGCTGCTCCGGCGCTACCTGGACGAGCGCATCCAGGCCCATCACGCGCTCCCCCGGGTGGAGGCCTTCGAAGCGCACCGCGCCAGGGCCGCCCTCCTCCAGAAGCAGATCTGGGCGCGGATGGTGACCATCACGAAGGTCGCTCCAGACAAGGAGGTGCTGCTGCTTCCTCCGGTGCGCCTGATGGCGGAGGTCGCGGCGAAGCGGACGCTCGCCGTGCGAACGCACATCACCTCCCCCGCGTTCCTCTTCATGCTCGGGCTCGCCGTGGTCGGGGCCCTGCTCGTGGGCTTGACGACGGCGCAGGGAGAGGGCCGCAACTGGCCCTACCGGTTGCTCTTCGCCCTGGTGGTCTCCTCGGCCATCCACGTCGTCGTGGACCTGGAGTACCCCCGCACCGGCATCGTCAGCACGGAAGAGGCTGACTCGCTCCTCCTGGAGTTGCGCGAAACCATGCACTGACTGTCCGTAAACCCTACACCCCCAGCACCCGGAACCGTCTTGGCGGCAGTCCCTGGCATGCGGAGTCTTGCGGACTCGTAATCGCTATTCGAGGCAGGGGAAAAGCCAGATGACCGATACCATGGACAGGCGGTGGGTTCCGCCGAAGAAGGCAGAGAAGAAGAAGGGCATGGCGAGGGTGCTCGACACCATCGAGCGGGTGGGCAACAAGGTGCCCCACCCGGCGGTCATCTTCGTCGCGCTCATCCTCATCGTGATGGTGCTCTCCCACGTCTTCTATCTGATGGGCGCCTCGGTCACCTATCAGGCCATCAACCCGGAGACACACGCGCTGGAGCAGACGACCACCGCCGCGCGCAGTCTGCTGACGGGCGAAGGACTCCGCTTCATGTTCGCCGGCGTCATTGAAAACTTCATGAGCTTCACCGCCGTGGGCGTCATCATCGTGGCCATGCTGGGCGTCGGTGTCGCCGAATCGTCGGGCCTGGTCTCCGCGTTGATTCGCAAGCTGGTGATGGTCGCCCCGCGCAAGGCCCTCACGTACATCCTCGTGTTCGTCGGCATCCTGTCGAGCGTCGCCGCCGATGCCGGCTACCTGGTGTTGATTCCCCTGGCTGCGACGGCCTTCTTGAGCATTGGCAGACATCCCATCGCGGGGCTGGCCGCCTCCTTCGCTGGCGTGGCCTCCGTCTTCAGCGTGAACATCCTCATCAAGCCGCTGGACGGAATCCTGACGGGCATCACCAACGACGCCATCCACATCCTCAATCCGGCGCTCTCCATCGACTTGACGGCGAACTTCTGGTTCTCCGTCGCCTCGGTCCTGCTGCTGACCGTCGTGGTGACACTCATCACCGAGAGGCTGGTCGAGCCGCGCCTGGGGAAGTACACCGGAGAGTTGCCCGCGGAGGCGGGGGGGAGCCCCTCTGCCGCGGAGTCGCGCGGGCTGAAGTTCGCGACCTGGGGTGTGCTCGCGCTCCTGGTGGTCTTCGCCCTCCTGACGGTGCCCGCCGGAGCGCCGCTGCGCAATCCGGAGACGGGAGACCTCATCGGAGACTCTCCGTTCATGAGCGGCCTCATCGTCGCCGTCACGTTGCTCTTCCTGGTGGCGGGGGTGGCCTATGGCATCGGTGCTGGAACCATCAAGAGCACGGTCGATGTCATCAGCGCGATGGAGAAGGCAGTCGCCAGTCTGGCGGGGCTGATCTTCCTGTTGTTCATCATCAGCCAGTTCATTGCCTTCTTCACCTACAGCAACATGGCGACGCTCGCGGCCGTGAAGGTGGGAGATGCCCTGGAGCACGCGGGTCTGGGGGCGCTTCCGTTGCTGCTCGGGTTCGTCCTGGTCGTCGCCATCCTGGACCTCATCATGACGGGCGCGATTCCGAAGTGGGCCATCTTCGCCCCGGTCTTCGTCCCGTTGTTGATGCGGCTCAATGTCGATCCCGCCGCGGTGCTGGCCGCCTACCGCGTGGGCGACTCTCCGATGAACTCCGTCTCGCCCTTGAACGCATACTTCGCGCTGATCGTGACCTTCGCCCAGAAGTATCAGAAGGGCGCGGGCGTGGGCACCGTGGTGGCCTTGATGCTGCCCTACGTCGTGGCGCTCTTCGTCCTGTGGCCCCTGCTCCTGGCGGCCTGGCAGGTGCTGGGACTGCCCTGGGGATTCTGAGCCAGGGTCTCCTCCGGTCTGCTGACGCGAGAGCAGGTCATCGAGCTGCTCTCCGCCGAGCACCTGACCCGAAGTGGGACGGACGCCCGGCTATGGGCGGTTGTCGCGTCGGGCCTGGCGGCGCGCACCCGCGGCACGGGTGGCCGCATGCCGCTTGCGCGTGATGGGCGTCCGGGGATTGCGGTGGGCCGGCTGCTTCGGAGGGCTGAAGCGGGCTCCGGGCGCGCCCCGGCCGCCGCTCCGCTGGGGGAGGGGGTTGGAGGGCGCGTGGGCCTCCCGGAGCCGCTCGGCGCGCAACTGGACCGCACTGCCGCGGGCCGCCTTCGCCAGCGCCGCGCTGACGCGCGCCAGGGCGTCTTCGTACAGCTCCGCCTTCGCGGCGGTGCGCGGGTGCTTCGGGCGGGCGACGCCGCGAGAGCCGCTCCTCGCGACCTGGGCACTGGACTTGCGGCGGTAGAGCTTCGTGTGCTTGTTGCGCTGCTGGCGGATGCGCGTGTGCAGGTCGCAGAGCGCGTCCTCGTCGAGCGTCCGGAGCGCCGTCGGCCGGGTCTCCGCGAGGAGCAGCAGGGTGGGCTCGTTCAATGTCCGGAGAATGGCCTTGTCCATGGTGACTGGCTCCTCTCGAGGAGGCTTGCCCCTCTCCACGGGCGCGTGAAGCGTCACGCGTCCGTGCAGGGAAAAGCTCGACACCCGATGGACCGTGGGCAAGGTCCTCGCGAACGCGCGGTCAAGACGTCGAGCCGCTGCCCGCCGCTCACTTCAGGCCTTCGGGGCCGCCGCGCCGGGCCGGGGCAGGATGAGCTCCGTGGAGAAGTAGCGCTCCATGCGGTCGGGGAACACCGTCACCACCTGGGCCTGCGGGCCCAGCCGCTTCGCCGCCTCCACCGCCGCCGCGTAGTTGAGCCCGGAGGACGGGCCCACCGGGAAGCCGCGGCGGATGAGCGCGCGGGCCGTGCGCATGGCCAGGTCGTCCGACACGTCCAGCTCCACGCGCCCCGGCAGGTCCGCCTCGCGGTACAGCTTGGACAGCCCGTCCACCACGCCCGGCACGCGCGCGCTGAAGCTGCAACACTCGATGTCGCAGCCCAGCCCGGAGATGGGCCGCGCGATGAAGGCCGTCACCGGACAGCCGGCCTCCGCGAACGCCTGGTACAGCCCCACGATGGTGCCGCCCGTGCCCACGCCGCTCACCACGCCGTGCACCAGCCCGCCCGGAATCTGCGCGAGGATCTCCTGCCCCGTCCACACCCGGTGCGCCTCCGCGTTGTCCGGGTTCTCGAACTGGCGGGGCGCGTAGCCGCCGCGCTCCACCGCCAGCGCCGCCGCCCGCGCGATGGCGCCCCGGATGCCCTCCGAGCGCGGCACCAGCTCCACCTCGCCGCCGTACGCGCGGATGGCGATGAGCCGCTCCTCCGTCACGCCCTCCGGCATCACCGCCGTGAAGCGGCACCCCATCTGCGCGCTCGCCAGCGCCATCGCGATGCTCGTGGAGCCGCTGGACGCCTCCACCACGTCGCCGCCCGGGGAGAGGTCCCCCAGCCGCCACGCCTTCTCCAGCATGTACCGCGCGATGCGGTCCTTGGTGGACCCACTGGGATTGAGGAATTCCAGTTTGCACCAGACGGTCGGACCTTCCGGGTCCAGCCGCACGGGGACGAGCGGGGTGGGGCCCACGGCCTGGAGGAAGCGACCATCAGCGGGGAGCGGGCGACAGGGAGCGCGCATGGGTTCATCCCTACCGCGAAACGCGCCGGCGTGGGAGCCAGGGAGCCACCCCTGTTGGCGAGCGAGCGTGCGTGGGCCCTCGTCCGACCGTCCACTCCTCCTGAAACCGACATTCTCATATGCAGGACACTTGGCGGGTCGCGGGCCAGCCATTACGAAGGAAGGCCAGCTTCCGCACGCATGCCATCTCCAGCGCCCATCATCCTGAACGTCAACGACGACCTGGCCAGCCGCTACGTCACCTCCCGCGTCCTCTCCCTGGCCGGCTTCCAGGTGCTGGAGGCGGGCACGGGGAGTGAGACGCTGACGCTCGCGAACGAGAGCACCGACCTCGTCATCCTGGATGTCCGGCTGCCGGACATGAGCGGGCTGGAGGTGTGCCGGCGGCTGAAGGCCTCGCCGCGCACGCGCAACGCGCTGGTGCTGCACCTGTCCGCGCAGGCGGTGGGCGCGGCGGACCGGGCGCAGGGGCTGGAGCACGGCGCGGACGCGTACCTCGTCGCGCCGGTGGATCCGGAGGAGCTGGTGGCCCAGGTGCACGCGCTGTTGCGCCTGCGCCGTGCGGAGCGTGAGGTGCGCGTCCTCTCCGACCAGGTGCAGCAGCAGCGCCGGCTGCTGGACCTGGCCATGTCCGCGGCGGCGGACCCCATCGCGCTCTATGACGGCGATGGCCTGCTCATCTTCGCCAATCAAGCGGTGGCCGCGTCGCGCGGCTCGCACCACGTACACGTCCCGGGCAGGAGCATGGACGCGCTGCGCCAGCAGGACCCGCAGCTGGAGCCCTACGCGAAGGCGCTGGAGGCGGCGCGGCGCACGGGCCAGGTGCAGCGCGGTCAGGTCACCCTGTCCTCGGACCACGGCCCGCGCCACTTTGAATACACCATGTCCCCCGCCGCCGGCCCCACGGGCGCGGTGGAGGCCGTCATCGCCACCGGCCGGGACATCACGGAGCTGCGCAACGCGGAGGACTTCCGCGAGCAGTTCCTGGGCATCCTCGGCCACGACCTGCGCAACCCCCTCAACGCCCTGTCCATGTCCGCGCAGCAGCTGCAGCGGCAGGGGGAGATGACGGACCGCCAGAAGGTCTTCACCGAGCGCATCCTCACCAGCGCGGACCGCATGGAGCGGATGATCCGCCAGCTCTTGGACTTCGCCCGCGCGCGGTTGGGCGCGGGGCTGCCGGTGGTGCGCTCGCGGTGCGACCTGTTCGACGTGGTGCGCGGCGCGGTGGAGGAGTCGCGCGCCAGCCACCCCCACCGCGAGGTGATGCTGGACGTGCGCGGCGACGGGCGCGGGGCGTGGGACGCGGACCGGCTGGAGCAGGTGGTGGGCAACCTGGTGTCCAACGCGCTCAAGTTCAGCCCGCCGGAGTCCCCCGTGCGCTTGAGCGCGGAGGGGCTGGAGCAGGAGGCCGTGCTGCGGGTGCACAACCTGGGCACGCCCATCCCCCCGGAGCAGCTCCCCCACCTCTTCGCCGCATGGCGTCGCGCCGGCCGCAGCGACCGGGAGCAGGGCGTGTCCGCGGGCCTGGGGCTGGGGCTCTACATCACCGAGCAGATCGTCCGGGCACACGGCGGGTCCGTGCAGGTGTCCTCCACCGAGACGCGGGGAACGACCTTCACGGTGCGCCTCCCTCGCGGCTGAGGGAAGTGACCACTGGTGGACGGATGTGTTGCGGCGTCCCTTCCGGATGCGCAGGGGCATCCCCACCGTGGGGGCATGGTCCCAACCGAAAAGCGAATCTTCGCCCAGAGCGTGGAAGCCCTCTTCGTGCGTACCCTGGGGCCGCACCTGACGCGTGACGGGCGCCAGCGCCTGAAGGCGGCGGGGTTGGACCTGTCCCAGCCCCTGCGCCACAACTACTCGCTGGACCAGTGGCGCTCCTTCCTGGACGTGGCGGCGCGGGACGTGTTCCCGGGCCAGCCGGCGGAGGTGGCCTACACGGAGCTGGGCGCGCGCTACCTGCAGGGCTTCCAGCAGACGGCCGTGGGGCGGGCGAGCATGCAGTTGGTCACGCACCTGGGGCCGGAGAAGACCCTGGAGCGCGTGCCGTACAACCTGCGCGCGGGCAACAACTTCAACGAAGTGCGCGTGGAGGAGCTGTCCCGGAACGCCGCCACCCTGTGGGTGAAGGACGTGCTGGCGGACAACCCCTACTTCGCCTCCGGCTTCCTGCAGGAGACGCTGCGCGCGTCGGGCGCGGGCACGCTGGAGGTGAAGCCCATCGCCTTCGACGGCACGGCGGCCACCTACCGGCTGACGTGGGTGCAGGGCAAGGCGCAGCGGCCCGCGGGCACGGGCGCCACGGTCCGCCGGCTGTTCGGCTGACAGCTACGGGTAGCGCACGGGTGCCGGCGGGTCGTCCGGGGGCAGGGGGATGAACTCCGTCTCCTGGGGCACCTGGGCGAAGCGGCCCTCCTTCCAGTCCTTCTTGGCGGCCTCCAGGCGCTCCTGGGAGGACGACACGAAGTTCCAGAACAGGTAGCGCGGGCCGTCCATGGGCTCGCCGCCCAGCAGCATCATCCGCGCGGGGGCGTCCCCGGCGCTGAGCACGATTTCGCTCCCCGGCTTGAACACCAGCAGCTCACCGGGCTGGAAGCGCGTGCCCTCCACCTCCACGGAGCCCTCGACCAGGTACAGGCCGCGCTCCTCGTGCTCCGCGGGGAGCTTGAGGCGTGCTCCCTTGTCCAGGCGCGCGTCCGCGTAGAAGAGGGCGGAGTGGGTGCGCACGGGGGATTTGCCGCCGTGCATCTCGCCCGCGATGACGTGCAGGCGCACGCCGTCTCCCTCGACGACGGGCATCGAGTCGTGGGGGTGGTGGACGAAGGCGGGGGCGGTCTCCTCGTGCTGCTTGGGGAGGGCGAGCCACGCCTGGATGCCGAACAGGCGGCCACCGGCGGAGCGCGTGTCCGGGCCGGTGCGCTCCGAGTGGACGATGCCCTGGCCGGCGGTCATCCAGTTCACGGCGCCGGGGCGGATGGACTGCACGACGCCCAGCGAGTCGCGGTGGAGGATTTCGCCTTCAAAGAGGTAGGTGACGGTGGACAGGCCGATGTGCGGGTGGGGCCGCACGTCCAGGCCGCGGCCCGGGTCGAAGTCCGCGGGGCCCATCTGATCCAGGAAGATGAAGGGGCCCACCATGCGGCGGCGCGCGGAGGGCAGGGCGCGGCGCACGGTGAAGCCGTCCCCCAGGTCGCGGACGCGGGGGACGATGAGTGTCTCCAGCGAGGGCGGTACCGCCCGGCCTTGCAGGTCCTCTTCCCAGCTCATGGTGCGGCTCCTCTTGGTGGGACGGTGGGTACGGTGGGTCTGGCGGGGTTCTAACGCCGTGGTACCGCTTTGGCGTGGCCGTTCTTCCCCGTGGGGGGACCGGGCGCACGTTGACGGCGCGCTGTACCTGTGTTCAGGCTGGCTTGCTGGGAGCCCGCCATGTCCCCTCAAATCCATCTCGATTTCGCGTCGGAGTATGCGGCGCATCCGGCGCTTGCCGCCTTCCATCCGGTGGTGCGGCGCTGGTTCGCTTCCCGCCTGGGGGAGCCCACCCGTCCGCAGGTGGAGGGCTGGCCGCTCATCCACGCGGGCCACGACGTGCTCATCGCCGCGCCCACCGGCAGCGGCAAGACGCTGACGGCGTTCCTCGCCGCGCTGGACTCGCTGTTCCGCCGGGCGCTGGAGGGCACGCTGCCGGACCACACCCAGGTCCTCTACGTGTCGCCCCTGAAGGCGCTGGGCAACGACGTGCAGAAGAACCTCCTCCAGCCGCTGGAGGAGCTGATGGCGATGGCGCGCGCGGAGGGCTTCTCGCCGCAGCACCTGCGCGTGCAGGTGCGCACCGGGGACACGCCTGCGTCCGAGCGAGCGCAGATGGTGCGCCGTCCGCCGCACATCCTCATCACCACGCCGGAGTCGCTGTACCTCTACCTGACCGCCGAGCGCGCGCGCGCCACCCTGCGCAACGTGCGCACGGTCATCGTGGACGAAATCCACGCGCTCGCCCGCGACAAGCGCGGCAGCCACTTCGCGCTGTCCATGGAGCGCCTGAAGGCCCTCACGGAGGTGCGGCCCCAGATGCTGGGCCTGTCCGCGACGCAGAAGCCGCTGGACGCCATCTCCGGCTTCCTCACCGGCGCGTCGCTCACCGAGTGCCGGCGCGTGGAGGTGGGCCACCAGCGGCCGTGGGACCTGAAGGTGGAGATCCCGGACGCGGAGCTGTCCTCCATCGCGAGCCACGAGATGTGGGGCCAGGTCTATGACCGGCTGGTGCAACTCGCGGGCGAGCACCGCACCACGCTCATCTTCGTCAACACGCGCAAGATGTCGGAGCGCGTGGCGCACGACCTGGGCGAACGGCTGGGCCAGGAGTGGGTGGCCGCGCACCACGGCAGCATGTCGCGGGAGATGCGTCTGTCCGCCGAGGAGCGGCTGAAGGCGGGCCAGCTGCGCGTGATGGTGGCCACGGCGTCGCTGGAGCTGGGCATCGACGTGGGCAACGTGGACCTGGTGGTGCAGCTGGGCACGACGAAGGCCATCTCCGTGCTGCTCCAGCGCGTGGGCCGCGCGGGTCACCACAAGGCGGGCATCTCCAAGGGCATCCTCTTCGCGATGACGCGCGATGAATTGGTGGAGTGCGTCGCGCTCCTCAACGCCGTGCGCGAGGGGGACCTGGACGCGGTCCGCATCCCGAAGAAGCCGCTGGACGTGCTGGCGCAACAGATTGTCGCCGCGTGCGCGTGCGAGGAGTGGGACGAGCGGGCGCTCTTCAGCATCTTCCAGCGCGCGTACCCGTACCAGGACCTGACGTGGGAGGAGTACCAGCAGGTGCTGGAGATGCTGTCCGAGGGCGTGGCCGAGCGCCGGGGCCGGGCCAGCATCCACCTGCACCGCGACCGGGTGAACCAGAAGCTCAAGGGGCGCCGGGGCGTGCGCATCACCGCGCTGACGAACGGGGGCGCCATCCCGGACACGTTCAGCTTCAGCGTCACCGCGCAGCCGGAGGGCAAGGTGGTGGGGACACTGGACGAGGACTTCGCGGTGGAGTCCTCGCCGGGGGACATCTTCCTGCTGGGCAGCACCGCGTGGCGCATCCAGCGCGTCATGGGCAGCACGGTGATGGTGGAGGACGCGCGCGGCGCTCCGCCCAACGTGCCCTTCTGGCGCGGTGAGGCGCCCGGACGCACGGACGAGCTGAGCCTCCAGGTGGGGAGGCTGCGCGAGGAGCTGCTGCGCCACGACGACGCGGCGGGCTTCCTGGAGAAGCTGTTGCGCGTGCCGCCGCCGGCGGTGGATGCGCTCCTGGGCTACCTGCGGCTGGGGCGGAAGATGCTGGGCGACGTGGTGCCCAGTCACACGCGCATCGTCGCGGAGCGCTTCTTCGACGAGGCGGGCGGCATGCAGCTCATCATCCACGCGCCGTTCGGCAGCCGCATCAACCGGGCGTGGGGACTGGCGCTGCGCAAGCGCTTCTGCCGCTCGTTCGACTTCGAGTTGCAGGCGGCGGCCACGGAGGACGGCATCCTCTTGAGCCTGGGCGAGCAGCACTCGTTCCCGTTGGCGGACATCTTCGACTTCCTGCACCCGGACAACGTGGAGGAGGTGCTGGTGCAGGCGGTGTTGCAGGCGCCGATTTTTGGCACGCGCTTCCGGTGGGTGGCGACGCGGGCGCTGACGCTGCACCGGATGATGGGGGGCAAGCGCGTGGCGCCGAACCTCCAGCGTGCGCGCAGCGAGGACCTGCTGGCGGCGGTGTTCCCCGCGCAGGTGGGCTGTCAGGACAACCACGGCGGCGCGGACGTGGAGCTGCCGGACCATCCGCTGGTGAAGCAGACGATGGACGACTGTCTGCGCGAGGCGATGGACGTGGACGGGCTGCGCGAGGTGCTCCGGCGCATGCGCGACGGGAGCATCGAGCTGGTGGCCCGCGACGTGCCGGAGCCGAGCGTCTTCGCGCACGCGCTCATCAACAGCCAGCCGTACACCTTCCTGGACGACGCGCCGGCCGAGGAGCGCCGCGTGCGCAACGTGGCCCTGCGCCGCGCGCTGCCGGCGGAGGATGCGGCGGCGTTCGGCGCGCTGGATGGGGCCGCCATCGCGCAGGTGGTGGAGGACGCTTCGCCGCCGATGCGCGACGAGGACGAGCTGCACGACGCGCTCTTGCAACTGGTGCTGGTGCGGGCGTCGGAGGTGCCGCGAGGGCTGGAGGCGGGGCTCTTCACCCAGGGGCGCGTGGCGTGGCTGGAGCGGCCGGGCGCGCGGTTCCTGGTGTCGGCGGAGCGGGGCAACGCGGTGCGGGCGCTCTTCCCGGACGTGCAGACGCAGCCGGTGTTGCCGGTGCTGGCGCACGACCGGCCGGTGGAGCGTGAGGCGGCGGTGTTGCAGGTGGTGCGGGGCCGGATGGAGATGGTGGGGCCCACGACGGTGGCGGAGCTGGCGCGGCTGACGCTGCTGGACGCGGATGACATCAACTTCGCGCTGCACGCGCTGGAGAGCCAGGGCAGCGTGCTGCGCGGCCAGTTCCGCGCGAGCGACGACGTGCCGGTGTCTCCCGGCGAGGATGGCGCGCCGGTGTTGGAGTGGTGTGACCGGCGCCTGCTCCAGCGCATCCACCGGCTGACGGTGGGGCGGCTGCGTCGGGAGATTGAACCGCTGAGCCCGCAGGACTTCATGCGCTTCCTCTTCCGGTGGCACCACCTGGAGGACCTGGACGCGCTGCGTGGATCCACGGGGCTGATGAAGGCGGTGCGGCTGCTTCAGGGATACGAGGCGCCGGCCTCCGCGTGGGAGCGCTTCCTGTTGCCGGCGCGCATGCGCGGCTACACGCCGGACCTGCTGGAGCGCGCGTGCTACGCGGGCGAGGTGGCGTGGGGGAGGGTGACGCTGAAGGATCCGCCGAAGCCGGCGGGGCCCCGGCGGGGTGCGCCGGTGACGGAGGTGCCGGAGCCGGTGGTGGCGAAGCGGTCGTCACCGACGCGCAACGCGCCGCTGACGTTCACGCTGCGCGAGGATTTGGAGTGGATGCTGGCGGCGGCGCGACCGCACGCGGTGTTGGCGGACGGGGGCGTGTGGATGCCGCCGGACCTGGGCGCGGCGGCGAAGGACGTGGTGGGCGTGCTGGAGCGGCGGGGTGCGTGCTTCTTCCAGGACCTGGTGACGCGGGCGCGGCGGTTGCCGGCGGAGGTAGAGGACGCGCTGTGGGAGCTGGTGGCAAAGGGGCTCGTCACGGCGGACGCGGTGCAGAACCTGCGCATCCTGCAGAGCCCGGCGCACCGCAAGCGGCAGAAGCTGTTGCAGCGAGGAGGCCCGGGCCGCTGGAGCCTGCTGGCGCCCGCGGAGCCGAAGACGCAGGAAGAGGTGATGGAGTCGCTGGCGAAGCTGTTCCTCCAGCGCTACGGCATCGTCTGGCGCGACCTGGTGATGCGCGAGTCCCTGGCGCCGACGTGGCGGGAGCTGCTCTTCGTCTACCGGCGCATGGAGGCGCGGGGAGAGCTGCGCGGTGGGCGCTTCGTGTCCGGGTTCGTGGGGGAGCAGTTCGCCCTGCCGGAAGCGGTGGACACGGCGCGAGCGGTGCGGCGCACGGCTCCGTCCGGCGTGCGCATCCAGCTGTCCGGAGTGGATCCGTTGAACCTCACGGGCGTGGTGACGCCGGGCCCGCGCGTGGCCTCGATGCCGAACAACGTCGTCACCTACGTGGACGGGATTCCGCAGGGCGTGGACGCGGTGGAGGACGCTCCGGAGAACGAGGACGCGGAAGTCGATGCGGCGCTGGCGCAGGTGAACTGACTTCCACGCTCAATGCACGCGCGCGCGGTTTGAGAGGCCCGCCGTGGCACACTCCGTGTGCTGGACGAGGCTGGGACCGCGAATGGGGTGCGGATGTACTTCATGACCGGACCCAAGGCGCCAGTGTTGACATGTCCGGGGAGGAGGCGGGTCTTGTTGGAGTGCTCCATCGCTCAAACGCTGGTGGGCTTGTTCCTGGTCATGGCGCTCGGCGCCTGCAGGACGACGAAACCCGTCGAGCAGGACAGGCTGCGGGTCGAGTTGGAGCGAGCAGTTCTGGCTGATCAGGAAGAAATTGGCGAGGACAGACCCGTCGATGAGCACTTCCAGGCCTTCCTGAAGAAGTACGGTGAGGATGCCGTGCCGTTCTTCGAGAGGCTGGTGGTGGAGGCGGCGGATTCTGGATGGCGTGATGACGCGCATCAGGTGAACGCCGCTGTGAGGGGACTGGTTGCTCTCCAGGGGAAACGTGCTCAGGGGGTGCTCAAGAAGCTGGCTTCCAGCAAGACGGCAGATCTCCTGTTCTCGCAAATAGCGCTGAATGCCCTGGTCGGTCTCGCTCCCGAGAGCGAAAAGGTAGGCTTGCTCATTGCTCGCTTGAGGGAGGGACGGCACCCGGAAGATCAGCAGTGGGCTGTTGGTACATTGATCACACTGGGGCGCACCGAGGCCGTCCCTTGTTTGAAGGAGTTGCGGGCAGGGATTTCGGACGCGAGGACATTGATAAATATAAACAGTGCTGTCGTCATGTTAGGTGATCCAGGTGTTTGCAATCTTTATAGCGAGTCCCAGGGAGGGCCGTCTCGGCTGTGGAGCTGCCGTTATCAGTGCGCGGGTGCGGTTCGCGGTCGGGAACGGGTCATGGAAGCTGCCTGCCCCAGGACCCTTCCCAACAAGGATGAGTGATTGATCGTCAGTCTTTGAGGGTGACGAATGTTGACCGCCAGTGTGCGCAATGGTGTTGTGCTGATGGTGCGTTTGGGAACGTTCTGGGGGCTTGTGGCTTCTTGTGTGGGGTGTCAGAGGCAGCACCCCCTCAAGGACGAGTTCTCTCAGGTTGTCCTGCGACGGCAGTCGCAGGCGGCGGACCTTCCGGGCACTGGGGATGAAGAGGCTTTCAAGGGGTTCGTACGGCGGCATGGGCGCGATGCTGTTCCGATGTATCGGGCTGTCATTTCGGCTGTGAGGCACCCGGAAGGCATTGCCGAAGAGCTTGAGCTTTTGGCGGCCGTGGAAGGGATTGTTGAAGTAGAGGGGGCGTCCGCCTTGCCCGTCCTGCGAGAGTTGGTGGTTGATTTAAAGGTGCCTTTCTGGACGATCCAGAACGGCCTTGCCGGCTTGAAGGCAGGTGCTCGAGAGGGGGTTGTCGAGGCTGTGGGAGAACGATTGCTGCGGGAGACGGATGTGCAGCAGCGAGTGGACCTTGTTGCTTATCTGCTCAAGGCGGCCCATCCCGCTGCGATTCCAATCCTGCAGGACGCTGCGAGTCGAGAGCCAGATGCGAGTCTGCGCGGAGAGATGGAATTGAGTGTTCTTCTGCTCCAATCCCCTGGAACCTGTCGGCGGATTCAAAAGCAGTTTCTAGGTGATGAACTCGCCAGGAAGTGGTCCTGCGGTTATCGCTGCTCTGGGCCTCGGCAGGGGTACTACACTGAATTCAAAGAGGAGTGCGCGGACGTGATCGCTGTGCCCCAGGAAAAACGGAAAAAGGGAGTGGGCCTGGGTGCAGCCGATGCGCAGGTCCTTCCGGCGGATGGCGGCAGTTCCGTTGTCAAGGATGCGAACTGAGCCGAGCCTGTTCGTGAGTTCAGATGCGCGACGCGTGGCGAGGACAAGGGCATGCGCACTTGTGACGGAGGACGCTCCGGAGATGCACTTGCGGCTGGAAGGAGAGGCGGGATCATGAGACTGGAGTCGCTGGTGCTCCTGGCGATGCTCTGGGGATTCGCGACCCTCTGCGAGGGGTGCCGTACGCCGCATCCGCTGAGAGACGAGTTCACCCAGGCCGTGCTGATGCGTGGAATCGACATTTCGGACCTTCCCGACACCGGAGATGAAGAGGCAGTCCGACGCTTCGTGAGTCAGCATGGAAGAGATGCTGTTCCGCTGTACCGAAGTGTCATCGCGGAGGTGCGGCATCCGAGCAATCACCGCGAGGCTCGCGAACTCGCTGCGGCTGTTGAGGGAGTCGCCAGGACAGAGGGAGCCGCAGCTATACCTCTCCTACGAGAATTGGTGGCGGACCTGGAGGTGCCATTCCTGGCGCTGGAGGACGGTATCTCTGCCTTGAAGGCAGGCGAACAGGGGGAGGTTCTCAAGGCGGTAGGGGCGCGATTGATGCGTGAGAAGGATGAGCGCCTTCGCCTGGAGATCGTTGCCTGCTTTGGCCACCTGTCCCACCCTGGGGCGATTCCGGTCCTTCGTGATGCCTTGTCTCGGGAGGCGGATGGACTCGTGCGACGTGAAATGGAGTGGAGTGTCCTCCTGCTCCAGTCTCCTGATGTCTGCAGGTTGTTTGAGAAGAAGGACCAAGGCATCCAGGCGGAGTGGAGGTGGTGGTGTCACTATCGTTGTCCTGGCTCTCAGCCAGGGTACGCTGTGGATCTCAAGCAGGAGTGTCCCGAGCGTTCTCCGCTTCCATGAAGAAGTCCGAGCGAAGGGGTAGGAGCGTTGCTGTTGTCATGGCGCTTGCTGTCACCGCGTGCCTGGAAGGGCGCGTGCGGAATGAATTTGGCGCGATGGTCGAGAGGGAGGGACTGCGAAGCCATGAACCCATCCTGGCTCCTGCGCAGCCTGATCCAGTCGAGGCCTTCGTCAGGCGGAATCCTGACGAGGCACACGACGTTTGCACGGACGCGGTGAAGAAGAACCTGCACCCCGTCCGGGAAGAGTCGCATCGCGCGGCTGAAATGGCGCTCCGCTGCGTTGCCGCGAGTGGCGACACGCGCTCCCTGCCCTTCCTGGAGTGGGTGGCGTTTCAGTCCGCTGCGACGTCTGGCGTCGCTGGCCAGGCTGTGTACTTGATCGGAAGGCTGGCCCCGGAAAAGAAGGTCTGGGCGCTCACGAAACGCTTGGAGATGGAGGGGTATTCGGCGGGACGGTCACGGCTGGCGGATGACCTTCTGTCAAGCCAGGACCCCCGGGCCGCCGAAGTGTTGGACGCCGCCGCGAAGCGAGAAACCGATGAGTCGGTTCGCGGGCAGATGATTCGAAATGCCTATCTGCTGCGCCATCCAGAGCAGTGTGTTCGTTATGGCGCGATAAAGGAGGCTGATGGTGAAATGCCCGTCTGCGAGTATGTTTGTGCCAGTGGCGTCAGGTGGGAGAGAAGCACGAACGGGAAATGTCCTGAGTACATCCAGCCTCGAATACAGATAGAGCTGGAGCGTGCCGTACTGGCCGACCAGACGACGTTGGGTGAGGACAGGCCGGGCAGTGAGCACCTTCAAGCCTTCGTTGAGAGACACGGCGAGAACGCGGTGCCTCTTTTCGAAAGACTGGTGGCGGAGGCTGCGAAGTCCGGAGGGAATGAGAACCCATCCTTGATCATGGCTGCCGTGGATGGACTGGTTCTTCTGGGGAAGGGAGAGGCGCTCGAGGCGCTGGCCTCCAGCGACAAGGCCGGATTTGGACTTTCGCGAGCGGCCCTGGACGGTCTGGTCAAGCTTGCGCCAGGCAGTGAGAAGGTGGGCATTCTCGTTGCTCGCTTGCGACAGCGACGGGATCCTCAGGACCAGTCCCGGACTGTTGATGATTTGATGGAGTTGGGGCTCCCCGAGGCGGTTCCCTACCTGAAGGACATCCGACCGACGATATCAGACGCGAAAACCGCGAGGCAGGTTGATAAGGCAATCGGTCTGCTGGAGGAGCCCGGTGTGTGCAGGGTCTATCAAGAGACCTTCCGGGAAGAGTCTCGTCGGTGGGGATGTGTCTACAGGTGCGCGGGCGCGGTCCGTTCGCGGGAGCGGGTCATGGAATCTGCCTGCCCCAGGACCCTCCCCAACAAGGATGAGTGAGTTGCCGCGACGCACTTGCGGCTGGAAGGAGAGGCGGGATCATGAGATTGGAGCCGCTGGTGTTCCTGGCGATGCTCTGGGGGATTACGACTCTCTGCGGGGGATGCCGGACGCCGCATCCGCTGAGAGACGAGTTCGCCCAAGCCGTGCTGCGACGAGAGCCGCTGACCCCGGATCTTCTCGACACCGCGGATGAATCAGCCGTCAGGCGATTTGTGCATCAGCATGGACGTGATGCCATCCCGCTGTATCGAAGCGTCATCGTGGACATGCGGCACCCGCGCAATGTCTCCGAGGAACGCGAACTCGCTGCGGCTGTTGAGGGAATTGCCGCGACGGGAGGGGCTTCGACGTTGCCTCTTTTGCGGGAGTTGGTGGCGGATGTGAAGGTGCCGTTCTGGACACTGAAGGAAGGGATTCTGGCCTTGCAGCCAGGTGCTCAGGCCGAGGCATTGGAGGTAATGGGGGAGCGGTTCCAGCACGAGACGGATGGACAAGTGCGTCTGGAGGTTGTTGCCTATCTGAGTCGCGCGGCCAATCCTGCAGCCATCCCTGTTCTGCGGGCTCTCCTGTCCCGAGAGACGGATGAGGTTCTGCGAAATGAGATGGAGCTAGGTATCCTGGTGCTTCAGTCTCCTGATGCCTGCAGGTTGGTTGGGAAGAGGGCGCAAGGCAGTCATCTGGCCTGGAGATGGTTGTGCCAATACCGTTGTCCTGGTTTTCAGCCTGGGTACAGCACCGAACTTCAGGAGGAGTGTCCAGACAGGACCCCACTGCCGCTGAGAAGTCGTGAACACGTCGAGTGACACCGTCCAGCCCCCGGCCTCAATGCCGATGCTCCGGACAATGAGGACGCGGAAGTCGATGCAGCGCTGGCGCAGGTGAACTGAGCGGTGCCTGACAGAGGCAGGTAGTGACTTGCTGATGCGCAAGGTCCCCTGGTCGAGTTCCTCTCATGGGTCCTGACGCTCGACACGCAGCCGTGGCGCTCCTCATCGCGCTGGTGCTGGGGGCATCCGCCTGTGGACACGCTCAGCGTCCCGAGCGGAAGACCTATGTGGTCTCCGAGGATGCGACGGGCGTTGGAACCGCGGAGGGGCCGGGTACGGGCGGCTCTGGCGCGGACGCCTATTGCGGCGAGGTGCAGAAACAATGCTTCCAGAAGTGTTGGAGGCGAAAGCCGTCGGTGGAGGATCTCCCGAAGCATTCGGAAAGCCACCACCGGCTTTGCACGAGCCAATGCCTTGATGCGTTCATGAAGTGTGTCGAGGAGCAGAAAGCGCTGGAACGGCAGGACGCGAAACGGGAGCTGCAATTCCCCAACATGGCGGTCGCAGTGGACTGGCTCCGGGAGCACAAGTCCGAGGTGGCGCTGGGGACCGTGGTCGTCGTCGCAGGCGTGGCGTTCACGCTCGCCGTGGCTCCCGCTGGCCTGCTGGTGCTGCTCCCCATCTGAAGGAAAGGGCGTGTTCGTGAGCAAGGACCCGGAAGTCGACGTGGAGGATGTGCTCGCCGTGCTGAGCGACGTGACCCTGCGTCACGCGAAGGGGTCGCGAGAGTGGAAGGCCCTTCAACTCGCGGCGTTCTGCCTGACCTACGTCCGGCACATCGACAAGCTGAAGGACTTCGCGACCTACTACCGCGAGATGCTCGACCCGAACTTCAAGATCAAGGTCGAGCGGGACTTCGCGACGCGCGCCGAGGCTGATGCCTGGGTCCAGAGTGGCAAGGCCGAGCACCGCATGCACATCCGGATCGACGGCAAGGGCTTCCTGGTCGTACGGCTGCCAGGACGGCTCACGCTCATGGCCTCCCCCCTGATGGAGGAACTGAACCTGGAGGATGAGCCGGAGGAGTGACCCCCGGTCCTTGCTCCCCAAAGCGTTCATAGCTGCGACTCTGGGTCTTCCAGCCGTCACTTTGCTCTTAATCTCCGTAAAATTAGCACAGCGGCGATTGAAATTATCCCATCCGATATCTACACTGCATCGCGTCAGCTCTTGGCGAGGTGCGGCGATGCAGAAGTGGATGGCGATGGTCCTGCTGGTGGGCGTGGCGGTGGCGGGCTTGCTGGTGACCCCGGCGGCACAGGTGAAGCAGGGCGGTCCCATCAACCCCGCGGACACGGCCTGGCTGCTCACGGCCACGGCGCTGGTGCTGCTGATGACGCCCGGCCTGTCGTTCTTCTACGGCGGCATGGTGCGGCTGAAGAACGTCGTCTCCACGCTGATGCAGAGCTTCATCGCCATGGCCGTCATCAGCGTGCTGTGGGTCGTCGTGGGCTTCAGCCTGTGCTTCGGCGACAGCTTCCACGGCATCATCGGGGACCCGCGCACCTTCTTCATGTTCAGCGGCGTGGGCGGTGAGACGCACCCGGACCTCGCGCCCACCGTGCCGCTGCTGCTCTTCGCGCTCTTCCAGCTCAAGTTCGCCATCATCACCCCGGCGCTCATCACCGGCGCGTTCGCGGAGCGCGTGCGCTTCAAGGCGTACCTGCTCTTCATGGTGCTCTTCAGCGTCTTCATCTACGCGCCGCTCGCCCACTGGACCTGGCACCCCGAGGGCTTCCTGCGCCAGTGGGGTGTGCTCGACTTCGCGGGCGGCACCGTCGTCCACATGTCCGCAGGCTTCGCCGCGCTCGCCGGCGCGCTCGTCCTGGGCCGCCGCCAGGTGCACCTGACGCACGCCACGCACGCTCCCGCCAACGTGCCCTTCGTGATGCTCGGCACCGGCATGCTCTGGTTCGGCTGGTTCGGCTTCAACGCGGGCTCCGCGATGTCCGCCTCGTCGCTGGCCACGCTCGCCTTCGCCACCACCAACACCGCCTCCGCCTCCGCCATGCTCGGGTGGATCGCCTTCGACTGGCTGCGCGGCCGCAAGCCCAGCGCCATGGGGGCCTGCGTGGGCGCCGTGGTGGGGCTCGTCGCCGTCACGCCCGCCGCGGGCTTCATCACCGTGGGGCAGAGCATCGTCGTGGGCCTCGTCGCCAGCTTCGTCAGCAACGCCGCCGTCCACTTCAAGAGCCGCACCGCGCTGGATGACACGCTGGACGTCTTCCCCTGCCACGGCCTGGGCGGCGTGGTGGGCATGGTGCTCACCGGCGTGCTCGCCAAGGACGTGGGCCTGCTCTACGGCACCACGCGCACCTTCCTGATGCACATGCTGGCGCTCGTCCTCGTGTCCGTCTTCTCCTTCGTGGGCTCGTGGATCCTCTACAAGCTCGTGGACCGCATGGTCCCCCTGCGCGTCACCCCCGAGCAGGAGGAGGAGGGCCTGGACCTGAGCCAGCACGGCGAAACGGTGGGCGAAGTCCCCGCGGTGGCGAGGATCAAGACCCCGCCCGCCGCG
>NZ_RAWG01000118.1 GCF_003611735.1 Corallococcus sicarius
CGGCCCCGCCAGCGCCACCGACAGCGCGTCGTTGCCCGGAACCTGCGAATCCCAGCGGCCCACCAGCACGGGTTCCTCGGGGGTCGTGGCATCCACCAGCCGCACGCCCGTCCCCAGGCCCAGGAGGATCTGATTGCCCTCCACGGCCATCGACAGCGCGGGCGCCGGCAGGTTGTCCAACTGGCCCAGCAGGTCCAACCCGCCCTCGGTGAAGTCGCGCAGCTCCAGACGCGACACGCCCCCTTGCTCCACCAGGAGCGCCAGCGCGCCCCGCACCCGCTCCAGGCCCCGGAGCGTGCCGCCCGCCAGGGACGTCTGTGCGACGACCTGCAACTGCCCGTCCACCCGGCCCAGCAGCGCCACTTCGCCTCCGCCCGCGATGGCCACGTAGGCCGCATCCCGCGACGCCACGACCGCCGTCGGCGACACGTCCTGGGGCATGAGCAGCACCCGCTCCAGCTCCTGGGGCGAGCACGCCCCCGACTCCGCGCTCGCACAATTCTCCAGCGCGTAGCGCACGAGGCGTCCCGGCCCCACCAGGAAGGCTTCGTTCCCGCTCACCGTCAGGGCGGTGGCACCGTCGACGCCCAGGACGTCCCGCACGTCGTACAGGGACTCGTTCACGGCCAGGGCCCGCACCACGAGCCGGCCGCCCCGCGCCACCAGCAGCGTGTTGCCCACGCGCGCCATCGCGTCGGCGCCCGGGCTGGAGGAGCCCTTCTCTTCCAGCGTGAACGTGAAGGGGGTGGGCCAGGTCGCGCTCAGCTCGGTGGTGCCGGGTCCTGGCGTCGCCACCCGCAGGGGGACCGGGCCGGTGATTCCATCCGGAATCCGGACGCGCAGCTGCTCCGACGACACCAGCTCGACCTGCGGCGAGGGCACCGGGCCGAAGTACACCCGCGTGCCTCCGAACAGGCCCTGCCCCGTGAGCGTGATGAGCGTCTGGCTGTTGAAGGGCGCCCAGCTCGCGGACACGGCCGTCAGCGTCGGCTCCACCAGATAGCGGTAGGCGCCCAACCGCGAGGCGGACAACCCGCCCGGGTTCACGACCTCGACCGCGGCCGGACCGGCCACGCCCGGAGGCACCGTCACCGTGAGGCTCCGACCATCCTCCGAAACGGAGGCCTCCGTCGCGAGCGCGCCACCGAAGGTCACGGTGCCGCCCGAAACGAAGTGCTCGCCCGCCAGCGTCACGCGGTTGCCGCCCGCTTCCAGGCCATGGGCCGGGAACACCGAGCTCAGCACCGGACGCTCCGCCGACACCTGCGAGGCCGTCGTGAAGCGCACGTCCACGTCGGTCCCCAACTCGCCACCGGCCAGGTCGGCCAGCGTGGCGCCGACATGCAGTCGGTACTGCGCGGACGCGCTCAGCGGGGCGTAGGGCTCCAGGACGACATCCGCGCCCCGCGTCGTCGCCGCCACGCGCCGCGCGACCGCGACCGCGACGCTGCCTCCAGGGGTCAGCTGCGAAAGCGTCACGCCCTGGGCGGTGTTGACGTCGGGCAGCGCCGTCACGTGCACCCGCGGCGCCGTGCCCACCGCCACCGTGTCGCCCTCGGAGGGCGTCGTGCCCAAAATCTCCAGGTGGTCCAGCTCCACGGCCGACAGCGCGCCCGCGAGCATGTAGGCCGGAGCGGGCGGCTGCGTCAGCGGCAGCTCCAACGGCGTGCCTTGCGCGTCCAGGAACAGCGTGCCCACCAGCAGGTAGTCCCCCGCGAACGCCACCGTGCGCGCATCCCCCACCACCTGGAGGCGCTCCAGCGCGACGGGCAGCCCGCCCACCGGCACGGCGAAGCGCTGCACCTTGCCACCGCCACCGGACACGTACGCCACGCCTCCGGCCACCCAGGTCTGCTCGGCGGACATCCACGTCCGGCCCAGCGGATCCGTCAGCGTCAGCACGCCGCCCGCCGCCGGATGGGACGGGTCCGCCAGCTCCACCACCTGCACCTGACGCGCGGTGCCCAGCGACGCGAACACGCGCGTGCCGCTCACGGCGAGATGCCGCGCCGGCACGGACAGCGGGAAGCCCTCCCCCACCTCCGCCAACGTGCCCTTCGCCGCATCCAGCACGTGCAGCCGCGGGTTCGCCGCGTTGCCATCCGCCACCACCAGGAGCGACCCGTACAGCACCATCGCCCTCGCGCCGCCGGGCAGGGGGCGCTGGCCCACCGGCAGCGGAGCCGCCGTCTCACCCAGGCGGTACATCGAGACGCCCGCCCCATCCGCGACGAACAGCAGGTCATCCTTCACCAGCACGTCGGAGGCGTCCCCCGTCGCCGCCAGCGCCGGCTTCTCCTCCGGCGCCGCGACCAACGACACGTCCCACCGCTTCACGCCCGCGGGCCCCGCCGCCATGTAGAGCCAGGAGCCCGACTTCGCGAGCCGCCGCGCCCCACCCGTCGCAGTGAAGGTGAGTTCCTTCTCGACGTGGAGCGTGGGCAGCTCGTTCAGCCGCGCGATGATGAGCCCGCCCTGCGCTGTGGCGCGCGACGCTTCGTACACCACCGACCCGTCCGCGTTGGTGAGCGCCGTCGCCCCCCCCAGCGCCACATACGCCACGCCCTCGTCCACCAGCACGTGCGCCACGGGCGGGGTGGGCAGCCGCGAGACCGCGCCCGCCCCATAGAGGAACGGCACCGGCAGCGACGAAGGCTGGTCCGACAGCCCCAGCGTCACGTCCACCAGACCGGAGGCGTGCGGTGGCGCCTTCACCTCCGCGCGCTCCATGGACGACACGTGCACGTCGAAGGCCGTCGTGTCACCGAAGGTCACCGTCATCCCCGGCTGGAAGCCGTGGCCGGTGAGCGCGACCGTGACGCCGCCCTGCTGGGGCGCCTGCGAGGGCGACAGGGCCGCCAACTGGAGCGGATCCCGGTAGAGAAACCCACCCAGGCGCTGGGCGAGCAGCCCCGAGGACCGGTCCATGACCTCCACCAGCGCGGGCCCGGAGAGCGCCGCGAGGGACGGAGGAACGGCCACCTCGAGCTCGCTCTCCGAATGCCACACCACCACCGCCTCCTGGCCGCCCACCCGGACGCGCGTGCCGGGCCCGCCCTGATGCGACTGGCGGAAGCCCGCGCCCTTGAGCGTCACCACCGTGGTGACGTTCGTCCGCCCGGAAGCAGGCTCCACGCGGGTGATGACCGGCTGCAACGCATCCGGCCCCGCGATGGTGAAGAGGCCCTGCACGGGCGCCGCCAGCGGTCGCGTGTCGAAGCCCTTCACGCCCGTCGTGACGCTCACCCGGACCTGCGCGAGCGGCGGGAACGGGACGGCCGGGCTGAAGACGAGGGTGGAGCCGCGCGTGTCGAACACGAGGTCACGCACGCCGGCCACGTCGGACCAGCCCGAGCCCTCGTTCACGCTCACCTGGAAGGTGTCCGGCGTCACCGTCGCGGGCGCCACCGGAAGGCTGAAGCGCGCCTGGATGACCGTGTTGCCCGGCACGATGCTGCCCGCGGCGGGCGTCAGGTCCACGGCCAGCAGGTCCGTGGGAGGCACCTCGATGACGGTGCTGCTTCCCGCCGTGGCGGCGAACAGCGAGCCGCCCACGAACGTCAGGCCCGCCACCGGGCTGCCCAGGTCCGACGACTGGAGGACCCTGGGCGCTGCTTCGTTGGACAGGTCGAAGACGTACAGCTTCGTGCCGACCGTCACGTAGGCGCGCCCCGAGCGCACGAGCAACCGGCTCGCCACCAGCTGCTCGTAGGTGCGCTCCCCGGCGAGCACCGACACCTGGCCCAACGGGGCACCCGAGCGGGTGTAGAGCGAGAGCCACAGGCCGTTGCCCTTGTTCGCCGTCACCGTCGAGGTGAGCGCGTAGAAGCGGTCCGCGCCCAGCTCCAGCGCCAGCACGTCGGCGTTCGGAGACACCGTCTCCACCTGCTCCAGCCGGGGCCCACCCGCGTGGAACACCTGGATGCCGCCCCAGGCGGCACCGGGCTCCGTGACGCCCACGTAGATCCGGTCGCCTTCCACCCGGACGCTCGTGGCCAGTGCGCCGCTCGTGGACGCGCTGGCCGCGAGGAAGGGGGCCTCCGGCCGGGACACGTCCACCGCCAGCAGACCGAAGGCATCCGCCGCCAGGAACGCCAGCGAACCGGACAGGTCCACGCCGCGCACCGCCGCCGGAGTGGCAACGCCCCCCAGCCGGAGCGGATGCTCCTCGACCTTCACGTCGAAGAGCTCCAGCCCCCAGAACCCGCTGTTGGACACGCCCACCGCGAGCCGGTCGCCTCGCAGGGAGAGCTCCGACGCCACGCGGGGCGGGAAGCCCGGAAGGTCCATCTCGGTGCCGACCGGCAGGTCATACGAGAAGAAGCCCACCTGCACCGGGGCCTCGCCCGGACGCACCAGCCACACCGGCACCACCGAGGGGTGGTCCACCGCGGGGGTGGTGAAGTGCAGCGAGGACAGGTCCCGCACGTCCACGCCCAGGTCCTGGGTGGGATCCACGGTGTGGGGATTGGACGCCACCCGCACCTTCGTGCCCGGCGCCAGGGCCTGGCCCGACAGGGACACCGACACGGTCGTGCCGCCGCCCACCGGCCCATGGTCCGGGAAGAGGCTCACGCCGATCCCCTCCAGGGACTTCAGGTACAGCACGGACGACGGCAGGACGGCGACCGGGCCGCCCTCGTTGCGCACCTCCAGGTCGACCGGACCGGCCCCGCTCTGCGCGGGGGCCACCACCGTCAGGTGGCCCTCATCCAGCACGGTGAAGGTGGCCGGCTGGCCCCCCACGTAGACGGCGGACGTGCCGGTGAAGCGCTCACCCGTCACGGTCAACGTCGTCCCTCCGGACAGCGAGGCGGACGACGGCGTCACCGCGAAGAGCTTCGGGGTCTGGCTGCCGGTGGACGCCGTGTGGAAGGCCAGCTGGAACGGGATGAGCAACCCGCCGCCCCGCTGATCCGTCACGGAGGCATCCACGACCAACAGGTAGTCGCGGTCGGGCAACAGGGCTTCGTCAGGGCGCACCGTCAGCGTCGCGTCGGAGACCTCCAGGGTCGCCTCCACGGTGTCTCCGGGAGCGCCCTCCGCGCCCGGCCGCAGCTGCAACCGGACGCTGCTGTCCGTGAAGGACGGCGCGGCCAGGGGACGGTTGAACCGCACCTCCAGCGCCACCGCTTCGGGCGGAACCAGCGACTCGCGCGCCGGCTCCATGCCCGTCACGTACAGGAACGGGACCTTCAGCTCCGTGAGCCGGTCCCGGCCCGCGAGCAGCAGCCGGTCCTCCACCGCCACCACGTCCAGGGCCGGCTCCTCGTTGCCGCCGCTGACGAGCTTCGGCTGGAGCGGATCCGCCACGTCCACCAGCACCACGCCGCCCTCCGCGGCCGCGACGAAGAGCATGTCGCCCAGCAGGCGCAACCGCTGCGGGTGGCCGGGGACGTTGGACATCTCCTCGTTGAACGAAAGCGTCTTCTTCAGCACCGGGTTCGCCGGGTCCGACACGTCGATGAACAACAGCCCCTGATCCGCCGCGGCGACGATGGCCACCTCCCCCACCACCACCACGTCCGTCAGGGCCGAGTCCACGGCGAGCGTCTTCGACAGCGCGCCCGGCTTCGCGGAAGCAAAGACGTGCAAGGCGCCGTGCGGCGTGGAGCCAGGGCCCGGCACCGCCTGATCGCCCGCGGCATGGCCGACGAGCGAGCTCTCCGGAGGCGGAGGCAGCGCGAACGGGTCGCCCGCACCCGTCGAGCAGTTGAAGACACCCTCGTGGGTGCCCGTCACCACGAACGCACGCCCGCGAGCGAACGTCGCGCCGAACACGTCCTCGCCCACGGCCAGCTCGCCGATGCGCACCGGATCGCTGGGGACGCGCGTGTCGAACAGGACCACCTTGCCTTCGGTGCCGAGCGCCTTCGGCCTGCCGGGGCACTGCTCCTTCGGAGCCATCCGCAGAGAGGTGCCCAGCAGCCAGGCCCCCGTGGGCGTCGGCAGCACGCGCGTGGCCAGCGGCGGCGACTCCCCGGTGTCGGCGCCGAGCGGCGCCTGGCCCAGCAGGGTCAGCCCCTGTGTCTGCGTCGCATCCAGCACGACCAGACCGCTCTGGCCGTTGGCCACGAGCAGTTGTCCTCCGCGCACCGCCACGTCCAGCGAGTCAGGCATCACCTCCACGTCGGGAGGATCCACCTGGCCCAGCAGTCCCATGCGCGTCGCGAAGAAGCGATCCACCAGCGCGTCCGGGGGATCGACAATCTGACTGCCGGATGCCAGCGGACGTCCCGGCTGGGACGCGTCGAACACCAGCGCCCGGTAGGACTCCGGAATCTTACCGTGGCCGGTGAGCGCGCCGTTGTAGTCCTGCGGGAACGTGTTGCCACGCCCGCTGGCGCCCGCCGCCGCGAACACCTGGAAGGGGTTCTGCGGGTTGGCCACCAGCGCGTGCGGCGAAGCCGACACCACGCTCTCCTCTCCGGAGAACGCCAGGCCATAGCCCACCTCGGACGTCGAGCGCACGCGCGACAGCCCGTCCGGGGACACCACCATCACGTCCGCCGCGCCGAACGAGCCGGGCGGCGCCACGGCCGTCAGCTCATGGAACGACGTCACCGACACGGAGGCGGCGGGCAGCCCGCGCACCCAGACCTTCGTGGAGCCGAGCGCGTCCGCCCAGCCCGGAAGGAACCCGTTCCCCGAGACCCGCACCGTGCTGCCGCCGCGGGGATTGAGGAAGCGGGGCGTGGCGGTGCCCACCTGCAACGGCGCCACGTACAGGAAGCCGCCCGGCCGGCGCGCGGACAGCCCGGACAACTGCACCACCTCCACGTCCGCCAGGCCCACCCCGCCCGAAGGCGTCTTCACGCGCAGCCGCGTGGGGGACCATTCGAGCACCTCCGCCACCTGGCCGCCCACCCGCACCGTCACGCCCGGCTCGAAGCCACTTCCAAGCACCTCCACCCGGCTGCCGCCGGACGTGGGCCCCACCCGGGGCACCACCTGGGAGACGACGGGCCGTCCACCCGAGCCATCCGCCGCGCGGAACGACACCGTGAAGGGCGCGATGAGCGGCGCGCCTCCCGGCGTGCGGAGGGCCTGCGTCACCACGAGCTTCAGCGCCGCCCCCGCGGGCAGCGGCGCGGACGGACGGAACACCAGCGTGCTGCGCTGGGCGTCGGGGGTCCCGACCTCCAGGGGAAGCCCCGCCACCGGCACGCCGTTGGCCGTGAGCGAGAAGGCCGACGGCGCCGTGTTGGCATCGATGGCCGCCGAGAAGAAGACCGTCACGGACGACAGGTCCGTGGGGACGACCTCTGCTTCCGCGACGCTCGCGCTGGAGACGGACAGCTCCGCCGCGTCGCCGAACTCCAGCGACCAGCCGAGCACGCCGCGCTCCCGTGCGCTCACGAGCCGGCCGCCGGCCGTCGCGACGACGCGGGCGTCACCGCCCTGGTTGCCGGTGACATGGTAGAGCAGCTTCGGGTTCAGCACGTCGTTCAGGTCCACCACCGCCACGCCCGCGGCGCCCGCGGCGACATACGCCAGGCGCCCCGCGAGCCTCACGTCCCAGGCGAAGCCCTTCACCTCCACGGCGCCAAGCCACACCGGCACCGGCTGGGACACGTCCACCAGCACCAGGCCGTCCTCACCCGCCGCCACCACCGCCACGTCCCCCAGCATCCGCAAGCGCTGGACGGCCAGCGCGTCGGGCAGCGTGCCCGCCACGGTGGGCGTCGCCTGGACGTCCCACACCTGGAGCGAGCCGGGCCCCACCTTGAAGTCGTTCGTGCGCGTCCCCGTGCCCACGACCGCGTTGCCGCCCCACGCCACCACCGCCTGGGCTCCGGGGTTCACGTTCGCGGTGTGCACCGGGAACGGCTCCACGGACACGTCGAACGAGTGCAGCCCGCTGGCCGCGGCCGCCGCCATCAGGCGCTCGCCCCGCACGTCCACGCCGAACACGCCGTGGGCGCCCGCGCGCACCTGACGGACCAGCGTCACCTTCGTCGGATCCTCCACGTCCACGACCGCGACCGCGCCGCCGTGGGCCGCGCCCTCCTCATCGCGGGACACGAGGCCCACGTAGAGCAGGTCCCTGCCGCCCCCCACCCCCGGCACGTACGCCACGGAGGTCGCCTCGTCCGGCAGCGCCAGGTGCGCGACGACGCGGTCGTCCTTGTTGTCGTCATCCTCGTCCACCAGCCCGCCGCGCTGGTCGAACGGAATGCTGGCACCCATGTTGTCGCCCGCGAGGTGCAGGCCCGACAGGTCGATGACGTCCAGCGAGTGGTCCCCCACCGCGAACGCCCAGTCGCCCACCACCACCACGTCCCGGAGCGCGCGGGCCAGGGCCACCGCGGAGCCCGTCGGCTGGTCGAACGTGTAGCCCTTCACCAGCGTGTCCTCGAGGAAGCCCCCGGGGTTCACCGGGTCGGGCTGGCGGACCGTCACGTCCACCGGACCGCGCAGGCCGTGGGGCGTGAAGGCCTCCACGGTTCCCATGCCCAGCACGCGCACGTCGTAGGCGGGCTGGCCGCCGAAGCGCACCTGCACCGCGCCCTGCAGCGCGAAGCCCCTGCCCTGCAGCAGCACGCGCGTGCCACCCGAGGTCGGTCCCCGCGCGGGCGTCACGGCCAGCAGGTCGAGCGCATCCACGTACAGGTAGGCGCCCATGAGCTCGACGTGGCTGCCCCCCAGTCGCCGCAGGGTCACGGTGGCGGCACCCGCCGGCCGGTTGGGCGTCTTGACGCGGGCCTTCTTGCCACCGTCGAGGACCTCCTCCACCGGCACCTGCTGACCGTTGAAGTTCACGATCATGTCGGACTGGAAGCCGCTGCCTTCCAGCCAGACATCCGTGCCGCCTCCGGTGGGACCCTGGCGCGGCGACAGGCTGGTGACGCTCAGCGGCACCTCCCCCGCCTGCGCGACGGTGGTGAATTCCGCCACGTAGCGCCCTGGCATGGGGGCGCTGTCCGCCGAGGCGAGGAGCCCTTCGACCCGCAGCTGGTACGTCCTGCCGGGCAGCAGGCTCGCCGTGGGCCGCACCGTCACGGTGGTGGTGGCCACTCCCTCCAGCATCGTGGAGAGGGTTTCGCCGTCGGTGGAGCCATTCATGAGCACGAGCTTCACGGTGGCGGCGCTGGCATTGGACACCGGCCGGCTGAGCGACACCGTCAGGGGATCCGCCACGAGGACGGCATCCGCGCCATCCACGGGCGTGCTCCCGGTCACCACCGGGAAGGGCATGGCGACGACGCTCAAGGCGTCCTGGGCCACCGGCTGGCCCACGCGTCCCGCCGTCTCCTGGATGGTCGCCACCAGCAGGCCCCCGGCCAGCGCCACGTCGGACAGCTTCCGGGCCGGGTACAGGTCCACCGCGTTCACGGACCGGGGCTGCGAGGGCTCCGAGGCCATCACCAGTTGCACCAGCGCGGACGGCCCCCAGGCGGCCGCGGCCCCCAGGTGCGGGCCCATCGCGGTGCTCGTGAAGCGCATGCCGCGCACCAGCGGCACCACGGGCGACGCCTCCCGGGGACGCGCGGGCTGGGCGAGCGACAGCGTGCGCAGGGCTTCGCCCGTCACCCGGAGGCCATTGCGGCCGGCCAGGGCCACGTCCGTGGCATCGCCGGACAGCTCCCCCACCACCGGGAGCCCCTGCTTCGTGAGGTCCACCACCAGCAACCGCTGCGCCGCGCCGGACTTCGCGGTCAGGACGGCGAAGTGACCGGACACCTGCACGTCCTCGATGGACGGGGAGAGCAGCTGCCCGCCGAAGAGGAACTGCGTCACCGCGCCCAGCAGCACCGGCCGCTGGGGCTCCAGCAACGAGTAGAGCGCCACGCCGCCCGACCCCGCCGCCATCAGCGCCAGGTCCCCCGCGAGCGCCAAGCCCCGTGCCTCGCCCACCGAGGGCAGGGTCGACAGGAGCCGGGGCGCAAGGGGGTTGGCCGCGTTGAAGACGAGCAGCGACGCGACGCCTTCGCCCGCGACGTCAGCGAACGGCAGCGTCGCCCCGTTCGCCACGACATACGCGTACGGAGCCCGGACGGACAACGCCACCGGTTCATACGGAGGGGGAATCCCGGCCAGCCCTATCAGCGACGCATTCGTCGGGTCGGACACGTCCACCAGCGACAGCGCGCCGTGGACGCTCTTCTCCAGCATCTGGGCGGCGTCCTTCGCGGACACGTACACCTGTGACGGAGACAGCACCCAGGCCTTGTTCTCGCTCAGCGCCACCTTGATGGGCGGCAGCGACGGCAGCTTCTCCGTGGGCCTCGGGTCACTCCCGTTGGGGACATGCCGGCTGATGGAGGACGACACCGAAAGGTCCGTGTACAGGTAGGCCCCGGGCACCACCACGCTCTTGAGGTCCGGGTTCGTGACCACCACGTCCGCGGGACCGAAGGCGCCCGCCGGCACCTTCAGGGTGAGCAGGCCCGGTGACAGCACGCGCACGTCCGACGCCGCCGCGCCGCCCACCTTCACCGTCACGCCACGCTGGAAGCCCGCGCCGGACACCTCCACCGTGTTGCCGCCCACGAGCGGCCCCGTGGCTGGCGACACGAAGTCCACGTGCAGCACCTTGAGGTAGATGAAGCCGCCGAACAGCGACGCCTCCAGGCCATTCGGGTTGACCACGGTCACCGTGGCCGCGCCCTCCTCGCCGCTCGGAGGCACCTTCGCCGTCAGCGAGTGTCCGTCCGCGAGGACGGTGACCTCCGACGCCTCGGCGCCGGAGAAGAAGACCCGGGCCCCGGGCAGCAGGTTCGACCCCAGGAGCGTGACGCGCGTGCCACCCTCCTGCGGCCCCGCGGGAGGAAGGACGTCCGTCAGTTGCGGCAGCTCCGCGCTCGCCGCGCGCGTCGTGAACCGGGTGCGGAAGGCGGTGCCCAGGGTCCAGCCCTGCTCGGAGGCCAGTTCGGGCCCCACGGTGAGGAAGTACTCCGTGGCCCGGGACAGGGCCTGGTTGGGACGCACGCGCAAACGCCGGTCCGTGGGCACCACCGTGACGGGCACCGCCGGGCCCACCACCGGATCCCCGGAGCGCAGCACCACCGTCCCCACGTCCAGGCTTCCGGGCGCCACCACCTCCGACAAGAAGACGTCCAGCGTCACGGCGTCCGCGGCCACCGGCACCTGCCGGGCTCCGTCCTCCGGCGTCACGGAGGTGACGACCATCCGCTGGAGCCCGAAGCGGACCAGCTCCCGGTCCATCACCGTCACCGCGCCGCTCGCGGCCCCCACCACCTGGGAGGCCCGCGGAAGGTTGGCGCGCACCCGCGTCTGTCCCATCCCCTGCGGCGGGAAGGTGGACACCGACAGCATCCCCTTCACCGGCCTCGCGTCCTGGTCCGTCAGCGCGCTGGTGGCGAGCACGAGGTTGCCAGAGGCGCTCACGGACCGCAGTCCCTGGGCCCGCAGGTCCTTGCGGGCTGGCGCGTGCGACAGCAGCGACACGAGCCGCGGCGCGTCCGGACGCGAGAAGTCCACCTCCGCGAGGTACGCCCCCGACCCCTCGCAGGCGACGAAGGCCCGCGACCCCACGGCCGACACCGCGTTGGCCGAGCCGGGGACGGCCACGAAGCCATGCTCGGCCGACACCAGGGGCAGCTTGGGATTGCGCAGGTCCAGCAGCCGCAGGCCCCCGCTTCCGGAGGCCACCAGCAACAGGTTGCCCGACACGAAGACGCCCCGGGCCCCGTCGTCACCGACAGGGACCGTGCGCACGCGCTGGGGCAGCTTCGGATCCGACAGGTCCACCACCACCACGCCCGGCCTTCCATTGGCGACGTAGGCCAGCCGGTCCTTCACCGCCACGCCGAGGACGTCGTCTCCCGGCAGGTCCACGCTGCCAATCACCGCCTGCGTCGTCGGGTCCACCACCGACAACAGGGGCGGGATGAACTGTGCCTGGAGGGTGCGCGAGGGCGTCAGCACCAGCACCTGCGCGCCATGGAACGCGACCGCCGCGGGCGGGGCCGCGAAGGGCACGGAGCCCAGGCCCTGGATGTCCTGGTCGCCCGCCGAAAGCTGGGCGAACACGAGCGCGTTGCCCTGCGGCACTTCCGTGCTGCTCAGCCCCACGCCGCCCACCGCCACCCGGCCGGTGTCGCTCACCGCCAGGGGCCCCAGCCGCCCGGAGTTGAAGGGGGTCAGCCGCGCGGGCGAGGGCTGCAGGCCCAGCTCCACGGTGACGACCTGGGACTTGCCGTTGTTGTCCGAGGGGTCCTTCGCCGTGGCCCGCAGGGGCACGAGCTGCCCGGCGCGGTCGTTCGGCAACAGCCGGGTCCTCGAATACAGCGGGCGGCCCGCGGGTCCGGGCACCGACTCGCCGGTGGAGCCCGCGCTCACGCCGTCCGCGAAGAACTCGACCTCCTGCACCTGGACGTTGTCCCGGGCCGCGGCCTTCAGCGCGACGAGGCTGCCGCCCGTCACGACGTCGAACTCCAGCGGCTCCACCCACTCCACGTCCGGAGGGACGGTGTCGCTCACCGTGCCCACGTCCACCGGCGCGGATTCCTGCTCCTGCCCGGCGAGGTCCACCGCCACCGCGGTGAGGGAGAAGCGCCGGTTGCGACTGCCCACGGGGGCGACGAACGTCCCGACATAGACGTCGGGAGCCCCGGGGATGCCGGCGGGCACCTCGGCCACGTCCACCCGCTTGCCGTCCACCAGGAAGATGACCTTCTGGAGGCCACTGTCCACGTCCTGCGCCTTCGCCTCGATGCGGATCCGTCCCCCGTCGAAGACGTTGGAGCCGGCGAGCGGCTTGCGGATCGCCACCGTCGGCTTCTCGTCCTGCTTCACCAGCACGTCCAGCGGCGGTGACCAGGCTTCGCGCCCCGCCACGTCCCGGACCTGTGCCCGCAGGTGCAGCGTCTGGCCCACCTGGGCCTTCGGCACCTCGTAGGCGAAGTCGTAGGGCAGCAGGTAGCGGCGCGACACCTCGGTGGCGCTGGCCTCCGGCCCCATGTGCAGCGACACGTGGGCCACGCCCAGGCTGGCCTGGGACACCTGCGCGGAGAACGTCGCCGGCAACCCGGCCACCACGGAGGCAGGACCCTGGAGGGCCACCGCGAGCGGCGGTGCATTCACGACGGTGACCTGCGCCTGCACCTGCGCCGTCAGGCCGGAGGCGTCCACGGCGCGGGCCACGAACGTCAGCGACTTGTCCACGTCGCTCTTGAGCGCGCGATAGGTGAAGCGATACGGAGGAGCCGGCAGCGTGGCGAGCGGCGTCGGGCTGCCTTGCAGCGAGAAGACCACCGCCGCGACGGCCACGTTGTCGTCGGCCACGGCCTCCAGGTCCAGGTTCATCCCCGCGACGATCTGGGAGTTGTTCGCGGGGGTGAGGAACTTCACCGTCGGGGGCTGCGCATCCGCCTGGACGGGCAGCGTCACCACGGGGGCGGAGGATTCGTGTCCCAGGGAGTCCCGCGCGCGGGCCCGGACGATGAGCCTGCGGTGGGCGGAGCCGTACGGCAGCGGGACGCGGAACGAGAAGGGCTTGGTCGTCGCGGTGTAGCGAAGCGGGCCATTCACCCCGCCCTCGACCACCGCCTCCACCCAGGCCAGGGCGACGTCGTCCTGGGCCGCCAGCACGAGGCCGAAGTCACGGCCCTCCGTGAGCGTGACGCCATCCTGCGGCTGGGCCACCGCGATCGTCGGGGGCTTGTCCTGGCCCACGGGCAGCAGCACCACCTGGCTGGAGGTGGCATGGCCGTACGAGTCCACGGCCTTCGCCTGGAGCGTCAGTTGCTGCGCGCCCTGCGGCACCGGCACCTGGAAGGTGAAGGGCGGCTGACGCAGGACGGGCGTCAGCGGGACGTCGTTCACCGTCAACTGCACCGACGCGATGCTCACGTCGTCCTCGGCGGCGACCGTCACCGGGACGAGGCTGCCCTCCACGACGGTCCGGCCATCCGGCGGGGACACGATGGCCACCGCGGGCTCCCGGTCTCGCACCACGCGGATCGGCTGGATGAACCGGGCCTGCTTTCCCGACAGGTCCCGGGCTTCCGCGACCACGAAGTAGTCCATGTCCGCGGCGCCCATCGCGGGCAGCGCGGGCGCCACGGCCTGGGCGTTGACCAGCGGCGCGTAGACGTCCACCTCCGAGTTCGGGAACGCGTTGGTCAAAGGGAAGCCACCGGCCGTGTGGAACAACTGGAGCGCGTCCAGGCCCGGCCCGGAGAACAGCCGCACCTGGTCCACGAAGACGTTGTCCCAGGCCGTCGCCGACACGCGGAACGACGTCTTCTCCACCACCGCCTGGCTCAGGGTGGGCAACAGGACCTTCACGGCCGGGGGCTTGTCGTCCGCCACCACCACGATGGAGCGCTCGACGACGCTCACGTGCCCTTCCCTGTCCGTGGCCACCACCCGCACCGCGACGCGCGTCTCCGACCGCGAGGCATCCAACGCGAGGAAACCGGGGGGCAGCAGGACGCGTCCCCCATAGGTCTTCAGCCGGGAGATGTCCCGGTAGGGCGTGTCCGCATCCGCGCCGACCAGCGCCTGGAAGGCGGCCCGCACCGACGTGTCCACGGGGACCGGAAGGTCGTCGACCAGCCCATCCTGCAGGACGGGAATGGCGGCCCCCTGGTGGCCGAGGACCTCGAGCGCCCTCTGGCCGTTGAGGAAGAACTCCACGCGCGCCACGCCGGTGTCATCACCGGCGAGCGCCTGCACGAACAGTTGGATGCTGCCCTCGGTGAGGGTGGCGTCCTGCCTCGGTACGGAGAGGGCCAGCACCGGGGCCAGGGGCGCCCGCCCCTCCACCACGAGCCGCGCCGTGCCCACCTTGCCCGCCGTGTCCGTCACCGTGACGCTCAACACGGACGGAGCACCATCCCAGGACACGGGGGGCGTGAACTCCACCTCGTGCGACACCTTCGCCTGGGCCGGCGCGACGGTGCGCGAGCTGACGGGTGCATCGCCGAACGCGGTCTGGATGAGCGCCACCCCCACGTCGTCCAGCACCTCCAGGGTCAGGGTGGCCGGGGTGCCCTGGACGAGTCGCACGAGGCCGCTGGCGAGCTCCGTCTCGGACGCCGTCTCCACCGCGGACTGGAGCTTGACCCACCGCACCGAGGGCGCGGTGTCCGCGCGCACGTGCACGAAGGTCGGGGACGACACGGAGGCATTGCCCGCGCGATCCCTCGCCACCACCGTCAGCGCCACGGGCGCTCCCGTGGCGCCAGGCTGGAGCACCAGCGTGCGCTGCGCCGAGGTGCCCGGACGGGTGAACGACTCACGGGCCGCGCCATCCACCAGCAGGTCCGCGGACTCCACCTCCACGTTGTCCTGGAAGGACAGCACCACGGAGACCGGCACGCCCGCCACCACCCCGCCGCCACTGGTGGGCTGGAGCACCGTGGCCACCGGCGCGTCCAGGTCCGGCCGCACCCTCACCGGACGGGACGACCGGACCCGGTGGCCCTGGCCGTCGCCCGCGAACGCGGTCAACACCGCCGCGCGCGGCGACCAGCCCAGCGAGGGCCGGAGCAGGACCTGGGGCTGCAACGCCCGGCCGGGCCCGGAACCGCCGACGCCCCAGCGCGCGACCGCGAGCCAGGCTCCGGCCGCCACCGCCCGCACCTGGACCGAGTTGCCGTCGTAGACGAGCTGCGTGCGGCTGACGTCCACGGGCGTGCCCGCAGACGTCAGCTCCACGTCGATTTCATCCACCGTCATGAAGGCCGAGGGGAACCCCAGGTCGACCTCGTAGGACGGGCCCTTGAACTCCACCTCGCGGCGTCCCGAGGACAGCGTCGCCAGGAAGGCCTTCACCTCCGCGACGGTCTCCGCGCCCGCGTTCAGGCGATAGCGGTACCCCACGAGCGCCTTCACCGACTGTCCCAGGGGCGGAGCAGCCACCTTCAGCTTCGCGCGGCCGGGCTGGTTGCCCAGGCCGGCGGCCGGGGGCACCACGCGCACCCGGCCTGACGCCACATCCAACTGGGACGTGCGCCCCTCACCCAGGGACCACGTCACCTGGGAGGCCAGACCCGCGCCGGTCGCGCCGGGCGCCACCACGTCGAACGCCTCGGGAGCCCCCTCGACGGGGGTGGCCTCCGCCGTCGCCAGCACGCCGAAGGCGGACTCCACCTTCACGTCGTCCTTCAGCTCGACCTGGAGGCGCTCCGCGCGCTCCTCCGTCAGGGCGGCGCCCGCCGTCGGGGCGACCCACGACACGGTGGGCGGTGCGTCGGACGTCAGCAACCGGGTGAGGACCTGCTCGGTGGTCTTGCCCGTGGCGTCCACTGCCCGGGCGAAGAAGGTGATGGGCCGGGGCCCGGACACGAGCGCCGGCAGCGTGATGTTCACCGTCGCGCTGACGCTGGCGCCCGGCGTGATGGCCGGCAGCACCCACGGAACGCCATCCAGGAACAACTCCAGCGTCTGGACCTGGCCGTCATCACTGGCCTGAAGGCCGAGCTCCACGGTGGAGCCCGCGACACACGTCGCGTCGTCCGGGGTGTTGCGCAGCACCAGGGTCAGCCGGGGCGCCTCCCGGTCCACCTTCGGCTTCACGTCGAGCGCCACCTCGGCGCTGCTCGTGTTGCCAGCGGGGTCGGACGCCTGCACCGTCAGGGTATGCGGGCCGGCGCTCAGCGCGGGCAGGGCCACGGTGCCGGCGTAGGTGCCCACGTACTCGCGACCGAGCAGCACCGTGCCCGGCCCCAGCGGGTCGGGGGTGCGCACCTCGTCGAAGTGCTCCTCGGTGTTCGGCAGGACGACCGGGGGCGACAGCGCCTGGCCATCCAACAGGACGACCACGGAAGAGACGCGCACGTCATCCCGGACGTCCACGCGCACGCCCAGCGAGCCGCCGGGCACCACGTCCACGGCGCCCGCCGCGCCGACCTGGGGCGAGACCAGGGACACCCGGGGCTTCTGCACGTCCGGCGTCACCGCCAGCGTGACGGTGGCGGGCAGCGAGTCCTGCATCGCGGTGTCCCTGGCGATGACGCCCACGGTGGCGGGCTGGCCCAGGTGGACGAGCGGAGCGCGCACCACCAACGACTGCGGCTGGGCCACGTCGCGCGCCGCCCCCGTCGTGGGCAGCAGGCCCTGCCTCACGTCGCCGGACACGCCTACCCATCCGATGACGCCGTCGTCATCGGTGAGCGACACCGTCAGCCGCACGTCCTCGCCTTCCTTGTAGGGACTGCCCGGGGGCGGGGCGAGCACCGTCACGGAGGGCGGCAGGTCCTGCACCAGCCGCACCTTCAGGGTCCGCTCCGCGGTCCGTGACGGGACGTCCTGGGTCCCGAGATCCGAGGCCACCGCGCGCAACGTCACGTCCTGGCCCACGTCGGCCACGACCGTCGGCACCTGGAAGGTGAAGACGCGGTAGAGCCCCTGCTCCTGACCCTCCGTGAGCCGCGCCACCCGTTGCGTCCCGCGATACAGGTCCACCCACGCCACGCCCACGTTGTCGGAGGCCACCACCTCCACATTCATCGTGCGGCCCGCGAAGACCCGCGCGCCCTCCGCCGGCAGGCGGAAGCCCACGAGCGGGGCCTGATCATCCTCGACCAGCGCGACGGTCCGGGTCGCCTCGGCGGTAGTGCCCCCGGAGTCCGTGGCCACCACCCGGAGCGTCTCCGTGCGGGCCGTGCCCGACAAGGGGACCTCGAAGCGGTAGGGGGCCGTCAGCGCCGTCAGGTGGGTGTTGCCCAGGAACAGCTCGACGCCCTGGACGGACACGTCATCCGTCGCGGTGACGAGCACCTCCAGCACGGTCCCCAGCGTCGCGGAGGCGCCCACCAGCGGACGCGTGAAGGCCACCGTCGGAGGGGCGTCCTGCTTGGACTGGAAGAGGACTTCCGGGGAGATGCCCACGTTGCCGGCGGCATCCGTGGCATGCACGCGCAGCCGGTGGCTTCCCAGGGTGGCGATGGAGGCCTTGGGGAGGATGAAGTGGGTGAGGAACGAGCCCACGGTGGTGCCGTTGCGGGCCGGAGCGGTGTCCGTGAAGACGGGCGTGAGAGCGCCGTTGAGGAAGAACTCCACCTTCTTCACGCCGACGTCGTCCAGACCGGCCGCCGTGACGAGCAGGTCCTGGGTCGTGACCACCGAGGCGTTCGTCAGCGGGGACACGATGGACACCGACGGCGGCAGCAGGTCCGGGGACGCGATCACGTTTCGCGTCGCCGTCGTCTCCATCCCGGTGGAGTCGCGCGCGACGGCCTTGATGATCAGCGTCCTGCCCACGGCTTGCGCGGGGACGAGCACCTCGGCGGAGTACGGAGCCGCGCTGGACAGGCCCGCCAGCACCCCATCGACGTACCAGGTCACGCGGACCGGCGGCGGGGAGTCATCCGACACGTCCGCCGCGAGCAGCATCCGGGAGCCCGCGAGGATGGGGTCGGAGACCCCGGGGCTGACGATGTTGAGCTGCGGAGGCTGATCCGCCTTCACCTTCGCCTGGAAGGTCACGACGCGCGGATTGCCGCCCACGTCGATGGCCTGCACCTCCACCTTCACGTCCGCGCCCAGCAGGGAGGCCGGAGGCGTCCAGTGGAAGGAGAACTCGGCGGACCCCGACGGCGAGCCCTCGAAGGAGCTCTTCGTGAGCCGCTGGGAGGCGACCACGGCGCCCTGCACCAGGAGCTTCACGTCCACCCCGAACGCCAGCGCATCGTCCGCCACCGCGCCGCTCACCGCGAAGGGAGCCCCCGCGGTGACGTCCACGGGCGAATGGTCGGGCTTCTTGAGGGTGATGAGGGGCGCCGAGTCCGCGGCGACACGCACGGCGAGCGACTGGACGGGCACCTGGGCCCCGACACCGTCCACCGCCTCCGCGCGCAGGACGACGCCCGTGCCGGCCGCCGTCAGCGGAGGGATGAAGCTCACCTCCCAGACGGGCACCAGCACCTGCTGCGTCCCCTTGTCCGTCGGCTTCGAGCGGACCTCCACGCGCGGGGCCGACGCCGCGCCCAGCGGCGCGCCGTCCACGGAGAAGCGGACCGACTGGAAGTCGTTGGGAGACAGCGTGGCCGTCTTCCAGTCGCCGCTCGTCACGCGCACCGTCTGCGGCAGGCCCGCGATCAACACCTGGCCGGCCTCGGGCGCTTCGTACACGACGGTGCGGCTGCTGGGCGCGGGAGCGCCCGTCACCGGGATCCGCAGCTCGGAGGACAGGACGCCCTGGTTCGCGGTGTCCACGCCCCAGGCACTCAGCACCAGGGTGGCGCCCGCCGTGGGCGGCGCCTTGACCTGGAGGGTGAAGGGCGCCGTGGTGTCCGTCACGGTGGGCACGCCGTTGACGCGGAACTCCACCCGCGCAAGGCCCACGTCGTCGGTGGCGAGCGCCGTCACCTCCAGGTCGCCGCCCGCCACCACGGACGCGGGCGCGCTCAGGCGCAGCGTGGGGAAGGCGTCCTGGGCGTCCACCGACAGGGAGACCTCGGGCTGGTCCGGGAACTTCGCGAACACGCGCGCGGGCTGGGCCTGTCGTGAGGTGACGCGGCCGTCCGCGGACACCAGGAGGCGGGTGGGGTCCTCCGAGCGCCACTGCGTCCCGAGGGACGCCTGCGTAAGGTCCACCTGCCGCTGGTTGGAGAGCGTGCCCACCAGCTTCAACTGCAAGCTGCCACCCACCCGCTCGATGGTCGGGGAGGTCGCGGGCAGCGCCGGGACGATCTCCAGCGACACCAGGCTGGCGCTGGAGTCCACGAGGACGGGCACCTGCCTGGTGACCCCCGCGTACTGCACGCGCACCACGGTCTCCTGGGCGCCGCCGGTGGCCCGCGCCACGACCTGGCCGTCGCGCGTGACCGTCGCCACGGACGGATCATCCGACGCATAGGTGACGCCATGGGCCCCACCACTGACGTCCACCTCGCCCGCGATGGCGAAGACCGCCGTGACCTGGAGGGGGACCCGCTGCCCGAAGCCCTCCGACAACAGCAGCGGCGAGGGACCGACACGCAGGTCGAGCACGGGATCGAACGCGGCCGAATCGGTGAACTCCACCGTGGAGGTGTGCACCGTGCGCCCGAACGCATCCACCAGCGCCACGTCCGCCACCACCACGCCATCCGGCGGGATGCGCCCTCCCTGCACCGGCACCGCGAACGCCACATGGCCCGGCGCGGCCACGCGGGGGTGCGCGACCAGACGGCGCCCCACGGCGAACGCATGCGACTCCACCTCCGCCAGGTCGCCCTTCACCGTGCGCAGCAGGGCCGCGGAGGCCCCCATCACGGTCAGCTCCGCGCGGGCCACGCTCCCCTGGAAGGCCACGTCCACCAGCAACTGGCCGGTGTCCACGGACGCCCGGGCACTCACCGGGTTCGGTGCGAAGGCCGGGGGAGGAA
Source organism: Corallococcus sicarius (assembly GCF_003611735.1). GTDB lineage: Bacteria > Myxococcota > Myxococcia > Myxococcales > Myxococcaceae > Corallococcus > Corallococcus sicarius. Next base: position 20,286 of record NZ_RAWG01000118.1, read on the forward strand.
GGGTCGCGTCGAGCACCACCTGCACCCGCGCCACCTGGGCGCCCTCGTCCCCGACGGGGGTCGCGGACACCTCCAGCCGGCCATCCGCCGGGAACGCCCGGGACAGCGGGACGAGCACGTGGAAGGGAACCGCGCCGGCCTGATCGCGCGAGACCATCACGCGGGCCAGGTCCACGAAGACACCCTGGGTGGTGGAGGTGCCCTTCAGGGAAACGGCCACCTGGGAAGCGGCGCCGTCGACCTCGAAGCCCAGTTCAACCGAGCGCGCGCCGGTCTGGACCGAGCGGAGGGGATAGATGGACACGACCGAGGGCACGGCCTGCGCCAGGGCGAGGCCCGGCACGGCGCAGCCCAGCGCGAGAATCATCGCCAGCGCCTGAAGGCGCAGTGCGGAAAAACACTTCATGGGTACTTCCCCCTCTCCCGCCGACACGTCAGGGACGCGCCGTGACCTCGACCTGCACATCCGCCCCACTCCGCAGCCGCGCGCGCAGGGCATCGAACACCCTGCGCTGCCGCACCGGCGCCATCCGCCCCTCGACCTCGGCGCGCACTTCCTCGAACGGCGGGGTTCGCGCCGGACGCCGTTCGATGAGCTGCACCACCGCGAACCCCTCCGCGGTCTCCACCACCGGGGACACCTGCCCGGGCTCCCGCAGGGCGAACGCGGCGTCCTCCAACCGGCGATCCGGCAACTCCCCGCGCGCGAACAGCCCCAGGTCCCCGCCGCGTGCGCGTTCCGGCCCATCCCCACTGGACTGCACCTGCGCCAGCGGCTCCTTCGCCTTGAGCCGCCGCGCGAATTCCTCTGCTCTGGCGCGCGCCTTCGTCCGCTCCGCCGCGCTGCCCTGCCCTTCCACCCGGGCCAGGATCCGGCCCAGGTGGACCCGCTCCGGTTGTTCGAACTGCTGCCGGTTCGCGTCGTACCAGCCCCGCAGCTCCTGCTCGCCCGGGGCTCCGGCGGCCCGCTCCTCCTGGGCCAGCAGCGCCTGCACCACCAGCCGCTCTTCCAGCTCCCGCACCTGCCGGGCGATGTCCTCGCGTCCCGCCAGCCCCTGGCGCTTCGCCTCCGCCACCATCAGGCGCTTGTCCACGAGCGACCACGCGAACTCACGCTGCCCGGCTTCGCTCGCGAACTGTTCGCGCAGGGCCGGGGGCAGCCGCCGCGACTCCCGCTCCCACTCCGTCCGGGTGACGACGCCCCCGTCGAAGCGCGCCACCAGGTCCCGGGGCAACGGCGCGTTGCTGGCGGGCGCCGTCGTGGCCTCCGGAGAGCGCCCTTCACAGGAGCACACCGCGAGCAGCAGGACCGCGCGGTGGAGGGCACGAACAGGCAGTTGCAAAGGGATTCCTTGGAGCCGGAGATGACTCGCGCAGTGTGCACGATCAGGCATTTGAGCAGCAATAGCATGTGCGCCTGACACGTTTGAATTTCGCGCTGCCTCTTTGTTACGGTTCGCCCGAACGGGAGAGGGTCGTCGGGGCCCAGACTCACCGGACTCCCGCCAGGATTTGCAATTCATGAACATTGACAAAGTCGCCGTTGCCGCCGCCACAGCCCTGTTGCTCCTGAACGCCTGCAAGGGTTCAGGAGACACGCAGGAGGGGAGCAGGAATGACCCGGTGGTGGCCCGGGTGGGAACGGGGACCATCACCGCCAGCGAATTCAGGTCAAGACTGGAAGAACAGCCGCCGCTCATCCGCTCGAGGTACGGCACCCTGGAAGCGAAGAAGGAATTCCTGGGTAATCTTGTACGCTTTGAAGTGCTTGCCCAGGAAGCCAGACGTCAGGGATTGGAAAAAGACCCTGAATTCCAGGCGGCCGTGGAGAAGCTGTTGGTTCAACGGCTGGTGCAGAAGCAGGCGGCAGCGGCAGCGACGACGCCTCCGACGGACGAGGAGGTGCGCAAGTACTACCAGGAGCACCTGACGGAGTTCGTGCGGCCGGAGAAGGTCCGGGTCAGCCAGGTCTTCCTCGCCTCCGCGGAGGGAGATGCGAAGCGGGGCACGGTGAAGGCGGAGGCGGACAGGCTGCTGGCGGAGGTGCGCAAGCAGGAAGCGGGGCCGGTGAAGACGGCGTTCGAGGAGCAGGTCCGGAAGCGCTCGGACGACGCGGCGTCCCGCGATGCGGGAGGAGACCTGGGCCTGCAGACGCGCGAGGAGCTGGCGGCGAGGTGGGGACAGCCGGTCGCGGACGCCACGTTCGCGCTCCAGACGCTGGGCGAGGTGGGGCTCGCGGCCTCCGCGCGAGGGCTTCACCTCCTGAAGCTGACGGGCCGTCAGCCGGGCTTTTCCCAGACGGTGGATCAGGTGAAGGCGCGCATCGAGAGCCGGCTGATGGTGGAGAAGCGCTCGCGGTCCATGGAGGACCTGGTCGCGGGGTTGGTGGACAAGGCAAAGGTGGAGATTGATGAAAAGGCCTTGGGCAACGTCTCCGTCGAGAAGGACGGCGTGGGCGGCGTCGCGCAACCTTCGCCTTGAGTCGCGCTGACGCTCCGTGGACGGGCTGGAGGAGCCACTGAATCTTTCCGCTCCCCCCGCGTCGGAAACGGCTGGGAGGGGTCGGCACCGCTGAGCAGCTCGACCCCTCCATTCCGGGGGCCCATGTCTGCGCATGCCGCTGAGGTCATTCCTGTCGTTCCCGGGGCGCGGCGAGTCATCCTGGTGTCCATCGATTGGACCCGGGACAAGGACCCTCGCGTTCCGCTAGGGCATGCCTCCATCGTCGCGGCACTGAAGAAGGCGGGCGTGGACGTGCGAGCGTCTTCTTTCGCCATCAACCTCGTCGGTTTCGACGAGGAGCGCATCCTGCGGAACATCCTCGACAGCGCCCAGGGTCACAAGCTGGAGCAGGTGGATGTGGGCCTGGGCGTCTACGTATGGAATGACCCGGTGGTGAAGAGGCTGCTGGTGGCGCTCCGGCGGAATGGCTTCAGGGGGCGCATCATCCTCGGCGGACCGCAGATTTCCTACGCGGGAGCGGGCCTGGAGGAGCTCTACCCCGAGGCGGATGTGTTCATCCGAGGGTATGGCGAGGAGGCCATGGTGGCACTCGCCTCTTCTGCCGAGCGCATCCGGTTCGTGGGAGTCCACTGGGCAGGACAGGTGGATTCCGGTCTCCAGGCGCAGGCCCGATTGGAGACGCTCGCCTCCCCCTTCCTCGACAACGTGATCGACCTTTCCGGGGGACAACGCTTCATCCGGTGGGAGACTCAGCGTGGATGTCCCTTCCGCTGCTCGTTCTGCCAGCATCGGGAGGCGGGCAGTCGGCTGCGGCGCCGGGACATTCCCCTTGCGCGACTGGAGCGTGAGAGCGAACTGTTTGTGCAATCGGGAGTGGACGACATCGCCGTGTTGGATCCGCTCTTCAATCTGGGAGACCACGCATTGGCGGTGCTGCGGACGTTTCGGAGGCTCGCCTATCGTGGGCGGTTGTCGGTGCAGTGCCATTTCTCGACACTGGATGAGGAGTTCCTCGACGCCTGCGAAGGGTTGGATGTGCGGCTCGAATTCGGCCTGCAGACCATCCACGAGCGGGAGGCGCGGGCGGTGGAGCGGGTCAATCACCTGGGGAAGGTGACGGAGGGCATCCGCAAGCTCCTGGAGCGCCGCAAGACTTTCGAGGTCTCCATCATCTTCGGTCTCCCCGAGCAGACGTTGGATTCCTTCCGGGCGACGGTCGACTTCTGTCTGCGACAGCGGGTGCCAGTCCTCAAGGCATTCCCTCTCATGTTGTTACGAGGGACCGCGCTGGAGCGAGAGCGGGCCCGGTGGGGACTGGAGGAGAGCCGCGAGCCCATCCCCAGCGTCATCCGGAGCCACACGTTCGACGAGCGGGAGTGGCGACAGATGGAGGCGCTCGCGGAAGCACTTCGCCGGACAGAGGGGGCGCATCCTGATTGCGTCGAAGCCCTGGAGGCGTGCGTGGTCCCCTCCCCGGACACTGCTGGCTGGTGGTCGCCTGCCTCGTAGCGGTCCGGCCCACCCTGTGCCGTGAGCGCGTGTCCTCGCGCGCCTGAGGCTCAGGCCGCCGCGCTGCCGTACGACACGCGCAGGCCCTGATGCGTCACCGTGATGAACGGGCGCCCCATCCAGCCGCAGTGCCGGCAGACCGCGTTCGGACCCGTGGCCGTGACTCGCACCGGCAGGTCCGCCTCGCACACGGGGCACCCTTCAGGGATGGTGTACTCGCGGGTCTCGGAGTGGACTTCGCTCATTCTTCACGGGTAACGCAGCAGCCGCGCCCTGCAAGGCCGGCGCCCTGGCCGCGCCACGCCGCGCCCCGAAATGCCTGCCCGCCTGCACTCCGAACTGCCACAGCAGGCCCCTGTGTTCCTGCCATCTGCCTGCGGACTCTTTTCTGGATGAACGTTTGACCATGAACGGTTGGGGTCCGGTCCCGAATGTCTCGGGCCGGAGGATTCATGGACCGGACGAAGTCACTATCGCTCGCTGCCCTGGCTGCCCTGCTCGTCGTGGGGTTCTCCTCGGGCAATGCGCTCGCCCTGCCGCGGGATCCCTATCTCCAGCGCGTGGGCCCTGACACGGCGACGGTGGCATTCCGGCTCGCGTCGAACTGCTCCGCGGCCCAGGTCCGCTATGGCGTAGGGGGCACGAGCTCGGTCGCCCGCTCCACGGCCACGGCGCGCATCCATGCCGTGGTCCTCACCGGCCTGATTCCTGGCACCACCTATACGTACTCCGTGGATGGCTGCGGTGAGACGACCCCCGCGAAGACCTTCGTCACCGCCCCCGTCCCCGGCACCCGGCGCGTGCACTTCGCCGCCGTGGGCGACTTCGGCACCGGTGGCAGCGACCAGAAGAGGGTCGCCCAATCCATGCTCACCCACCGGCCCGAGCTGTTCGTCGCCCTGGGCGACAACGCCTATGCGTCCGGCACCGAGACCGAATTCCAGACGAACCTCTTCACCCCCATGGCCGCCCTGCTCGCGCAGGTGCCCATGTTCGCCACGCCCGGCAACCACGAGTACGTGACCAACGAGGCCCAGCCCTACCTGGACAACCTCTACCTGCCCACCAACAACGCCGAAGGCTCGGAGCGCTACTACTCCTTCGACTGGGGCCACGTTCACTTCGTCTCCATCGACTCCAACTGCGCCGTGGGCCTCGCGTCCGCGTCCAAGTGCACGCTCGCCGCGCAGAAGGCCTTCGTGGAGAAGGACCTCGCCGCCACCACGCAGCCCTGGAAGGTCGTCTTCTTCCACCACCCGTCCTGGTCCAGCGGCGAGCACGGCTCGCAGCTCACCATGCGCCGCCAGTTCGGTCCCCTCTTCGAGAAGTACGGCGTGGACCTGGTCCTCACCGGCCATGACCACGACTACGAGCGCAGCAAGCCCATGCTCGGTGACGCCGAGGCCGGGAAGTCCGAGCGCGGCATCCCCTACCTCGTCGTCGGCGGCGGTGGCGCCACGCTGCGCGCGTTCGCCACCTCGCGTCCGTCCTGGAGCGTGCTGCGCGATGACGCGGCCCACGGGTTCCTCGACGTGGAGGTCGTGGAGGGCACCCTCACCGCGAAGCTCGTGAAGACGGACGGGGGCGTGCTCGACAGCTTCTCCCTCACCAAGCAGCTGCCGGCGCCGCCCGAAAAGCCCCAGGGCACGCTGAACGTCAGCGTCGACAGCGCCAGCGGCACCGCCCCCCACAAGGCCACGTTCGTCGCGACCGCCTCCCCCGCGGACGCCACCATCGCCTGGGACTTCGGGGACGGCACCACCGCCCAGGGCGCGCAGGTGGACCACGTCTATGCCCAGGCCGGCGACTACACCGTGACGGCCACCGCCACCTCCCAGGGCGCCGCGCCCGTGACGTCCACCATCCCGGTCACCGTGACGGCCAGCGGCACGCCCCCTCCTCCGGGGACCGGCACGGACCCGGGTACCGGCACGGGCAATGTGCCCGGCACCACCGACCCGCGCCCCGGGGTCCCCTCGACGCCGACGAATCCCGGGCTCTCCCCGGGAGAGGGCGATGAAGAACAGGGAGGCGGAGGGTGTGCCGCCGGTCCCTCGGCCGCCCTGATTCCCGCCGCCGCCGTCCTCATCACCGGCCTCGTCCGCCGTCGCCGCCGGAACCGCTGAACCCCAAGGGCCCGGTCCCCCCACAGGCGGCCGGGCCTTGGCTGCCCCCTGAAGTCCTCGAATCC